>NZ_CP108996.1:6761925-7069285 GCF_036226565.1 Kribbella sp. NBC_00709 | reverse complement strand
CCGCGAGATCTGCCCGAGCACCACGTCGTACTTCCGCAACGCTGCCTCGACCGTCAGACCTTCGTCGACCGTTGCCCGATGCAACGTCTCGTGCGCGTCCGCGATCGCGGTCTGCTTCATCGCCCGCAGTACCTCGACCGTCTCGGCGGCGTACCGGACGGTCCCGTCGTCCTGCGCGACCAGCCCCACCGGGATCATCCCGCGACGGAACGTCGACGACTGCAATCCCCAGAACCAGGTGTTCGCCACCACCGCGAAGATCCCCGAGTCCCGCAACCCGCGCGCGAACTCAGCAGCACTCGGGTACGGCGTCTGATCCGCCAGGTACGCATGTTGCACCAATGCCCGCGCAGTCGTGTCGATCCCGACCCGAAGAATCTCCACAGGATCCTTGTCGGTGGTCGTCGCATCCATCACCGCGTGATCGTCGTCCGTCAACACCACGCCATCCCGAGCCGCCAGTGCCCGCCACATGGCGAGCGTCGCCTCCCGGGCAACCACCGGCACCGCCGGGCCGAGCGGACCACAGTGAGCGACATTCGAGACGCCATCGCTGTCCCGCCAACTCACCTTCGAGGCGGCACTCGCGACCAAGTCAGGCGAGCACGGCCGCATCCGACTCTCCAGATACTCCAACTGCGGTGCGGTCAGCGGGCTGCCGTCGAGCGGCACCACCTCCGGCAGGATCCGCCGCGCGCCCCCGAGCTGCTCCATTACCCCCGCGAACGCCGTCGCACCCGCGACCTCGGCCAGCACCCGGGCCGCGGCCGCGCGATCGTACCGATCACCCGGCAGTCCCGCCATCCGCGACCTCCCCGGCAACCGGTCACCCCCGCGAATCCAGTCTAGGAACCAACCCGGCATCGCGTGATTACACCGCGTGTCGGACCGTCGTCAGTGCGGGTCTGGACTTTCGGACTGTTCGGCAGTTGTCTTGGGAAGGTGGATTCCATCGATCGATGGCTGCACCGACGGCACGAGGAGTTCGTCGAGGGTGGGGAGCAACAGCCCGTGCGCGGGCTGGTCGCGGCCTCGTGGGATCGCTCGGTCGCGGCGGGGCTGCGCGCCGACACGGCGGCACCGTTCGCCTTCCAGGCCAACGAGCTCGCGACGTACCGGGCTGAGCACCCGCTCGCCGCGGTCTTCCCGATGCTGTACGACGTCCTGGGCCGCGCAGCCGTGGACAGTGACTGCGTGATGGCCGTCGGCGACAGCGGCGGTCGGCTGCTCTGGGTCTGCGGGCGTCCCGACGTACTACGGGCAGCCGACGGCATCCATTTCAGTGAGGGCGCGTGGTGGGCCGAGGAGCAGGTCGGTACCAACGCGCTCGGCACGTCACTGGAAGTGGCCGCGCCGGTCCAGATCAGGTCGGCGGAACACTTCACCGTCCTGGTGCAGCCCTGGTCGTGCGCAGCGGCTCCGATCTACGACCCGGATACACAGCGGGTGCTCGGCGTCGTGGACATCACCGGTGGCGCCGACGCCAGCTCACCGCAGTCGCTCGCCCTGGTCCGGGCCGCCGCCCGGATGGCCGAGGCCGAGCTCGGCAGGCTGACCATCCTCCGCAAGCTGACCGGCGAGACAGGCCATCGCATCCGGATCTCGGCGCTCGGTCGCCCCGACGCCGAAGTACGGGTCGACGACCGCGACCTCCGGCTCAGTCGACGGCACAGCGACATCGTCGTACTGCTGGCCGAACATCCCGAGGGTCTCACCGCCGAAGAGTTGTCGGACGCGCTGTACGGCGAGGCCGACCATCGCTCCTCGCTCCGCGGCGAGATGACCCGGCTCCGCGCACTGCTCGGTGCGGACGTCGTCGACTCCCGGCCCTATCGGTTCCGGCGCGACATCGCCGCGGACTGGCTCGAGACCGCCGACGACCTCGACTCCCATCGGCTCTCCTCGGCCCTGCGCCGGTACGCGGGCCCGCTCCTCCCGCAGTCCGATGCGCCGGGCGTCGTTGCCTCTCGGAACCGCCTCGAGAACCGGATGCGCGCCGACGTACTGCGGACTCACGACGTCGACCTGGTCGTCGCGTGGACCCGCTCGTACGCCGGCTTGAACGATCTCAGCGCGTGGGAACACCAGTTGAAGCTACTCTCGCCAACGTCCCCTCTGTGGCCCTCGACCCAGTCCGAAGTACGCCGGTTGCGCGCGGACTACGGCTTGTCAGAACACTCGAATCGCGATCTCCGCGGGCGCTGACAACAGCCCGTCGATCTCGTCGTCGAGCTTGACCAGCGTCACCGACGCGCCGGCCATGTCCAGCGACGTGCAGTACTCGCCGACGTAGTTGCGCCGGACGTTGATGCCCCGGTCGGTGAGCACCTGGTGGGCCCGGCCGTAGAGCAGGTACAGCTCGCTGATCGGCGTACCGCCGAGGCCGTTGATCATCAGCGCGACGTTGTCACCGGACTCGTACGGCAGGTCGGAGCGGACCGCCTCGAGCATCTGGTCGATGATGTCGTTGGCCGACGCGAGCGGCTCGCGGCTGCGGCCCGGCTCGCCGTGGATGCCGACGCCCATCTCCATCTCGTCGGGGCCGAGGTCGAACAGCGGGGAGCCCTTGGCCGGCGGCGTACACGCCGTCAACGCCATCCCCATCGTGCGCGTGACCGAGTTGACCTTCTCGCCGATCCGGACGAGTTCGTCGAGATCCGCGCCCTGCTCGGAGGCTGCACCGACGGCCTTCATCACGAAGAAGTTGCCGGCCACCCCACGCCGGCCGACCGTGTAGGTCGAGTCCTTCACTGCGACGTCGTCGTCGATGATCAGGGTCTTCACGTTCAGTCCGTCGGCGGCGCTGAGCTCCTGCGACATGTCGAAGGCCATCCGGTCGCCGGTGTAGTTGTTCACCAGGAGCAACACACCCTTCGGCGACGCGAGCAGTTTGGTGGTCTCGTACACGTAGTCCATCGGCGGCGCCGCGAACACGTCACCGGGACAGGCGGCGTCGAGCATGCCCTTGCCGACAGCCATCACGTGCGCCGGCTCGTGCCCGGACCCCGAGCCCTGGACGATCGAGACCTTGTCGTCGCGCGGTGCGTCCGTGCGCATGATCAGGTTGTACTCCGGGACGTACTTCAGCGTCTCGGGGTTCGCGAGGGCGATCCCCTGCAGCATCTCCGGCACGTAGTTCTTGGGATCGTTGACGAACTTCTTCATCCCGCGTCCCTCCCCTTCCAGCTCTGTGCGATCTGTTCCATCAGCACGGCGACGGCGGTGGCCCCGGCGTCGACGGATCCCCGGCTGCGTTCGCCGGTGTAGGCGGCCCGGCCGCGTCTGGCGACCAGGTCGATGGTCGCGTCGGCAGCCGACCGCGCCGCCACCGCGGCCCGGTCCACGACCTCCCCGCTGCTCACCCCGGCCGCGAGCGCTTCCTCGATCGCGTCGGTCATCGGGACCAGCGCGTCGAGGAGGGTCTTGTCACCGAGCTCCGCGCCGCCGCGCGCCATGATGCCCGCGACGGCGGACCTCAACATCGCCACGACGGCCGCTCCGTCGAGGGTGGTGGTCGCGCCGGCGGTCATCCCGGCGCGCAGGAATCCCGTGCCCCAGATCGGTCCGGAGGTCCCGCCGATCCGGGACGTCACCAGCATCCCGACCTTCTTGAAGAACGTTCCGATGTCGGTGCGGTCGAGTTCGCCGTACTGGGCCTGGAGCTTCTCGAAGCCGCGGGCCAGCGAGTACCCGAAGTCGCCGTCGCCGACGACCGAGTCCAGGTCGCCGAAGTACTTCTCGTTGGCCAGGCAGGTCTCGATCAGCGTCGTCATGACCAGGTCGACGTCACTCCAGCTGTCACTCATGTCTGCCCTCCCTTCCCTTCATGAGCGCCGTTCATGAGCGCCGGCCGGCCAGTTCGCCGAGGTCGGTGAGCGTGAGCGCCCCGGCCGGGCCGATGGTCCAGGGGTCCGCGAGAACCTCGAGCTGCTCGCCGCCGGGATCGCCGAGGCTGGAGACGACGAGCGCCGCTCCGGTGAAGTCCTCGTCGCGCGTGTAGCCGGAGACGGTCACGACCGTGGCCAGTCCGGCTCCGGTCGCGGCGAGCAGACCGTTGCTGGAGTCCTCGATGACGAGCGTGTGGTCCCGTACGAGCGCGAGCTGGTGCACGGCGAGTTCGTACACGGCCGGGTCCGGCTTCTTCCGCGGTACGACGTCGCCCGCGAAGACCGGCACTCGCGCGGCGACCTCGGCGCCGACCGCCCCGATCAGGACGGCACGGACCGACGGTTCGGCCGAGGTCGACGCGACGGCGACGGTCCAGCCCGCGCGCAGCGCCTCGGTGATGATCCGCCGTACGCCGGGACGCGGCGGAACGACCCCGGCCGCGATCAGGTCGGTGAACGTCTTGGTCTTGTACCGGTGCCAGCTCGCGACGACCTCCCCGCGTTCCTCGTCCGACGACGGCGAACCGGCGGCCTTCACCACGTCGGGATCGTCCAGCAGCGTGGCCAGGCGTTCCTTGCCGCCACCGATCTTCAGCAGCCGGCCGTAGTCCTCGACCGACCAGCGAACCGGCAGGCCGAAGTGCTCGAAGGTGGCGTTGAACGCCGGCAGGTGACCATCGCGTTCGGTATCCCCGAGTACGCCGTCACAGTCGAAGATCAGCGCGGTCATGCGTGACCGCCGCTACCGAACACCTCGATGTGCTCGACGGCCATCGCCTTCACCGCGGCGTGGATGTGGCGGAACAACGACGGCGGGTCCCATGTGTCCGTCGCCTGCGCCTGCTCGAGATGCTCCAGCGACGACTTCATGTACGCGACTTTGAGCGCGGTGGAGATGTTCACTTTCGCGCAGCCCCGGCCGATCAGGTCCCGGAACTGCTCCGGAGTCAGCCCGGATCCGCCGTGCAGCGCCATCGGGATCCCGGTCGCGGCCACCAGGTCGGTGATCCGCTGCGAGTCCAGTTCAGGCGTCGAGTGGTAGATGCCGTGGGCGTTGCCGATCGCCGGGGCGAACACGTCGACCCCGGTCGTCTCCACGAACCGGGTGGCGACCGCCAAGGACTGCCGCGCCGACTCGGTGTCGGACCCCACCCCGTCCTCGACACCGGTGATGCCCTCGATCTCGCCCTCGACATGGGCGCCGTACTTCCTGGCCTCGGCGACGACCTCGACGGTCTGGCGCTGGTTCTCCTCGACCGGAAGCGCGGAGGCGTCGAACAGCACCGAGTTCCAGCCGGCCGCGAGGCAGGCGCTGATCACGTCGCGGTCCGGGCAATGGTCCAGGTGCAGCGCGAACGGGACCGGCTCCGGCGCGACGGTCGCGTCGAACATCGCCTTCAGTACGTCCCGCCCGACCGCCTTCACGGTCTTCACCGACGTCTGCACGATCAACGGCGACCGCAGTTCGACGGCCGCGTCGACGACCGCCCGCAGGCTCAACTCATCGACGATGTTGATCGCGGGAACGGCGTACCCCTTGGCCAGGGCCTCGTCGACGAGTTCCTTCAACGGTGCGACCGGCATGCTGTCTCCTCCCGGCGGCTCCGTCCAGCCTGCCTCTCCGAACGCTGCAGAAAGGCTGCAATCGCGAACTACGCCGGCGCATGCTCCTTCAGGATCGCCATGAACGCGCGCATCCAGGCCGGATGATCGGGCCAGGCGCGACCGGAGACCACATTGCCGTCGACGACCGCGTCACCGTCGACCCACTCGGCTCCCCCGGCCCGGATATCGGGTGCCAGCGCCGGGTACGCCGACGTCTTCCGGCCGTTCAGCACACCGGCTGCCGCTGGGATGAGCGGTCCGTGACACAGCTGCGCGACGGGCTTGGACTCGCCGTAGAAGTGCTTCACGATCCGCTGACAGTCCGCGTCGTTCCGGATGTACTCCGGCGCACGTCCACCCGGGATCACGACCGCGACGTACTCCGCCGGATCCACATCGGCGAACGCGACATCGGCCTGCCAGGTGTGCCCGAGCTTCTCGGTGTACGTGTCGAACCCGTCCACGAAGTCGTGCACCACGAACTGCAGCTTCTTCACCTCGGGCGCGGCCACGTGGACCTCGTACCCCTCCTCCAGCAACCGCTGGTAGGGGTAGAACACCTCCAGGTCCTCCGCAGCGTCACCGGTAAGAATCAGTACCTTCGCCATCAGGCCACTCCCTCTCGAAGACACTCGAACCACCAGCCAGCCTCTGCCCGCATCCACTCCCGGTCAAGGCCCGTCTGACCGGGTGATCCGGTAGACACGACCTATGGCTCTCCCTGCTGAAGTCGTTGCGCCGTCGCGGATCGAAGTACGCCCGGGACATCGGCTCGCGGTACGACGGCGTGGCGACGGCGGCGTACCGCTGCTGCTCGTCCACGGGTTCCCGTGCACGAGCCGGATCTGGTCGCACAATCTCGTCCCGCTGGCCGAGGCGGGATTCGACGTCGTCGCGCCGGATCTCCGCGGGTACGGCGATTCGGATTTCGCGCCGGACGACTTCTACGACTTCAACGCGTTCAACACCGACCTGACCGGGCTGTTCGACGTACTCGGCTGGGAGCGCGCCGTCGTCGCCGGGCACGACCTGGGCGCGATGATCGCCATCGACCTGGCCAACCGGCACCCCGAACGCGTGGACCGCCTGGTGATCCTGGACGACTCGATGCCCGACCTGCCGGAGGCGTTCGCCGCGGCCGGCATCCCACCGGCCCGGCCCAAGCCCGCCGTCTATGACTACCACCGCCGCCAGGGACAGCACGCCGACGAACTGGTCGCAGAGCTGGATAGGCCCGAACGGCGGCGACGGTACATCGCCGAGTTCTTCGGGCACCGTCTCTGGTGCCCACCGGACGCCTTCGACGAGGACGACCTGGCGTTCCTCACCGAGCCGTACGGCGACGCGGCCCGCCTGCGGGCGTCCTTCGCCGACTACGAGGTCCTGATGGGCACCCGCCCGCTGTCAGCTCCGGAGCTGATCGACCGCCCGGTCCAGCAGCGTGCTCTGGTCCTCATCGGCGCCGACCAGGTCACCGTCGGCGAGCACGCCGAGGAACGCTGCGCGATCGCTTTCCCACAGGCGGTCGGCCCGTTCTGGGTGCGGGGCGCCGGCCACTTCATGCCCTGGGAACGCCCCGAACTGGTGAACCGTGCGATCCGCTCCTTCTGCGGTGACCTCCTCTAGAGCTCGCCGCCCATCGCGTTGGCCAGGCCGTCCCGGGTCAACCCGAGCGTCGCCAGCAGCTCGGCATCCGCGTCGTCGTCCGGATCGAACCGGTCGGGCAGTCGTGGTTCGACCGACTGGGCAAAATCTGGACCATAGGCACGGCGGATGATCGCCAGCGCCTCGGCCTTGGTCAGAACAGCCATCGGTTCCTCCCGTCTCGGACCTGAGTGCCCAGGCTAGCCGCCGTCCGGGAACTGGCTCCGGAAGGCTTCGACAGCGGTCGGGAGGGTGAAGAACACGTGGCCAGGTCCCAAACGATCGAGGAACCCTGCGGCTTCCAGGCTGTCGCGGAGGTCCTGTTTGACCCTGGTGAGGGCCAGGACGATCCCGCGGTCGGCCAGCTCCTCGCGCAGCGCGTCGAGCGCGTCGATGGCGGTGACGTCGATCTCGACGTTCGCCTCGGTGTTGAGCAGGAGCCAGTGCACCGGGGTGGCGGCATCGTCGACGGCGGCGAGGGCGCGACGACGGAAGTCCTCGGCGTTCGCGAAGAACAGCGGCGAGTCGTACCGGTACACGACCAGTCCGGGGACGGGGCGGGCGTTCGGGTAGTCGTCGATGTCGTGCATGCCGGCGATCCCGGGCACGTACCCGAGGATGCCGTCGTGCGGCCGGGCCACGCGGCGCAGTACGTCGAGCACCGACAGCGCGATCGCCACGAGTACGCCGTACAGGACGTCCAGCGCGATCACGCCGAGGGTCGTTGCCAAGGCCAACAAAAGCTCACTGCGACGGAACGCGGCGATCCGGCGGAACTCGCCCAGTTCGATCAGCCGTACGGCGGCGTACACGACCAACGCGCCCAGAGCGGGGATCGGGAAGGTGGCGAGCAACGGGCCGGCGAACAGCAACGTGGCCACGATCGCCACCGCGGCGACCAGCGAGTACACCTGGCTCTTCGCGCCGGACGCCTCCGCGAGGGCTGTGCGGCTGCCGCTGCTGCTGATCGGGAAGCCGCGCACCAGGCCTGCGGAGAGGTTGGCCAGCCCGAGTACGAGCAGCTCGCGGCCGGGCTCGATCTGCCCACCGCCGCGCGCGGCGAAGGCACGGCCGGTCAGAACGGTGTCCGTGTAGCCGACCAATGCCACTCCCACCGCGGGCAGCGCAAGCAGACCGAGGTCGTGAACGGACAGCGAGGGTAGATGCGGTGTCGGCAGACCCCTCGGCACCGAGCCGACCAGCGCCACTCCCCTGTCCCCCAACCCGGCCGCCCAGGTCACGAGCGCGGCGAGCGCCACCACGACGAGCGGCCCCGGAAGCCGCGGCGTCCACCGAGCCAGCGCGAACAGCAACGCGAGCGCCACCACCGACACCAGCACCGGGGCAAGCTTCCACTCACCGACCAGCCGGATCGCGGACATCACGTCGGCCATGGGCGAATCTCCGTGCACCGGAGCACCGGTGAGTCGGCCCAGCTGACCGGTCATCATGATGACCGCGATACCGGCCAGGTATCCGATCAGCACCGGCTTCGACAGCAGATCGGCGAGAAATCCCAGCCGCGCCGCCCATCCGATCACGCAGATCACACCGACCAGCAGCGCCAGTACTGCGGCCAACGCCGCGTACCGAGCCGGATCGCCGGCGGCCAGCGGTCCGATCGCCGTCGCGGTCAGCAGTGCGGTCGTCGACTCCGGGCCGAGCGACAGCAACCGCGACGACCCGAGCAGGAAGTAGAGCACGAGCGGACCGAGCGCGACCCACAGGCCGGTCACCGCGGGCAGGCCGGCCAACTCGGCGTACGCCATCACCTGCGGGACGAAGTACGCCGCCACCGTCAGCCCAGCGATCACATCCGGCCGCAGCCAGCCCCGCTGGTACCGCCGTACCGTCTCGACTCCGGCAATCGCCAACCCGGTCCCCTTTCGCTGCTCACAGTGTGCCGGTACTCGGTGATACTATCTACCGGTAGTCAGTGATACCGAGTAGCAGAGAGGGACGTGATGACAGTCATCCAGGTGCACGGTCTGGAGAAGTCGTACAAGGAGTTGCAGGTGCTGCGGGGTGTCGACTTCGAGGTGGAGCGGGGCAGCATCTTCGCGCTGCTCGGCTCGAACGGAGCGGGCAAGACCACAGTCGTGCGCATCCTGTCGACGCTGCTGAAGGCCGACGCGGGGACGGCGAGTGTGCAGGGTTTCGACGTCTTCAAGGAGTCCGCGAAGGTCCGCGAGTCGATCAGCCTCACCGGACAGTTCGCGGCCGTCGACGAGATCCTCAGCGGCCGGGAGAACCTCGTCCTGATCGCCAAGCTGCGCCATCTCGACGACCCGGGCAAGATCGCGGACGAGCTGCTCGCGCGCTTCTCGCTCACGGACGCGGGCGGTCGCCGGGTCGCGACGTACTCCGGCGGCATGCGGCGCCGGCTGGACATCGCGATGAGCCTGATCGGGACTCCCCCGGTCGTCTTCCTCGACGAACCGACGACCGGGCTCGACCCGCAAGCGCGGATCGAGGTCTGGAACAGCGTCAAAGAGCTCGCCAAACACGGCACGACGGTGCTGCTGACGACGCAGTACCTGGACGAGGCCGAGAAGCTCGCCGACCGGATCGCGATCCTGCACGAGGGCCGGATCATCGTGAACGGCACGCTCGAGGAGCTCAAGCGCCTGCTCCCGCCGGCCAAGGTCGAGTACGTCGAGAAGCAACCCACGCTCGAGGACGTCTTCCTCACCCTCGTCGGCGACAGCGCCCCGGAACAGTAGGGATACGAGCATGGCCTCGCACCTCCTCGGCGACACCGCCACCCTGACCGGGCGTTCCCTGCGCCACATCCTCCGCAGCCCGGACACGATCATCACCACCGCGATCATGCCGATCGCGATGATGCTGCTGTTCGTCTACGTCTTCGGCGGCGCGATCGACACCGGCGCGGTCAAGTACGTGAACTACCTGCTGCCGGGCATCCTGCTGATCACGATCGCGTCCGGCGTCGCGTACACGTCGTTCCGGCTGTTCATGGATCTGAAGAGCGGGATCTTCGAACGCTTCCAGTCGCTGCCGATCGCGCGATCGGGTGTGCTGTGGGGCCACGTCCTGACCTCGCTCGTCGCCAACCTGATCTCGCTCGTGATCGTCGTCGGCGTCGCGCTGATCATGGGCTTCCGCACCGGGGCCGGCATCGGCGCCTGGCTCGCGGTGGCCGGAATGCTGATCCTGTTCACGCTCGCCGTCACCTGGCTCGCCGTCATCGCCGGCCTGAGCGCGAAGTCCGTGGACGGCGCGAGCGCGTTCTCCTACCCGCTGATCTTCCTGCCGTTCCTCAGTTCCGCGTTCGTGCCCACCGACACCATGCCGGCCGTGGTCCGTGCCTTCGCGGAAAACCAGCCGGTGACGTCGATCGTCAACACGATCCGCGATCTGTTCGCCCAGCAGCCGATCGGCAACGACATCTGGATCGCCCTCGCCTGGTGCGTCGGCCTCCTCGTCCTCGCCTACGCCGGCGCGAACGCGCTCTACCGCCGCAAGATCAGCTAGCCGGCCCTCCCCTGACGGCGCCATGTCAAGGCCGTGTCAGGCCGGTGTCAGGGCCGACGGCGATCGTCGTGTCACTACATTCATTCTGAAAGGACCTGTCATGTTCGCACGACTGGGGTCGCTGGTCGTACGGCGGCCGTGGTGGACGATCGGCGCCTGGGTGCTGATCATCGCCGCGATCGCCGCGACGGCCCCGAAACTGACCGCGACCACGGACCAATCCTCGTTCCTGCCGTCGCACTACGAGTCGATCCAGGCAGCACAACTGCAGGAGAAGGCCTTCCCCAACGCCACCGCGCCGGCCGCGATCGTGGTGTTCGAACGCAGCGACGGCGCGCCACTCGACGCCGCCGACGCGGCCGCGGTCGGATCGATCGCCGGGCAGCTGAACCAGGCCAAGCTCAAGGACGTCACGGCGATCCAGGCGGTCCCGCCGACGGGCAACCGGCTGATCCAGATCGCCGCGGTGGAGCTGACCAAGATCACCAACCCCAGCGACACCAGGCAGAACGACGCCGTCAAGGCGCTGCGAACGGCGTTGCAGGACAAGCTGCACGGGACCTCGCTGAAGGCGGGCGTGACCGGTTCGGCCGCGCAGGCGCTCGACGCGCAGGAATCCTCGACCAAGGGCCTGGCCATCATCGGCATCGCCACGGTCGGCCTGATTCTGCTCCTGCTGCTGCTGATCTTCCGCAGTCCGGTGATCGCCCTGCTGCCGATCGTGGTCATCGGCGCGGTCTCCACCGTGGTCAACGGTTTGATCGCCATCGTGAGCAAGGCGTTCGACCTGAAGATCGACAGCTCGATCAGTTCGATCCTGCTGGTCGTGCTCTTCGGGGTCGGCACCGACTACATCCTGTTCCTGATGTTCCGGTACCGCGAACGCCTGCGGGCCGGCGAGGACGCCAAGACCGCGATGGTCAGCGCCGTCACCCGGGTCGGTGAGGCGATCGCCTCCGCGGCCGGTGCGGTGATCATCGCCTTCATGGCGCTGACCTTGTCGACGCTGGGGATGTTCCGCGCGATGGGACCGGCGTTGGCGATCTCGGTGGCGGTTGCGCTGCTGGCCGGACTGACGCTCGTACCGGCGATCGTCTCGCTGCTGGGCACGAAGGTGTTCTGGCCGTCGAAGGCGTGGAAGATCGAGCCGAAGGGTGCGAAGTTCGCGGCGATGGGCCGTGGTCTCGGGCGGCGGCCGGCCGTGTTCGCGATGGCGGCCGGCGGACTGCTGATCGTCCTGAGCGCGTTCGCGATCGGCTTCAACCCGACCTTCGACCTGACCTCGGGCTCGACGTCCGACACCTCGGAATCCACTGTCTACAGCAAGGAACTGCTCAAGAGCCTGCCCGCGGGCGTCACCCAGCCGTCGGATGTGCTGCTGCAGTCGGCGAGCCCACTCAGCAAGGACGAGCTGGACACCTATCGCACCGCCTTGACCAAGGTCGACGGTGTCGGCGACGTCTCCCAGCCGACGATGTCCCCGGACAGCAAGGTCGCCGACTTCAAGGTCACGCTGAAGTCCGCGCCCGAATCGGACCAGGCCATCGCCACGGTCCGGGGTCCGCTCCGCGACGCGGCCCACACGGCGGCGCCGGCCGGGACCACCGCTGTGGTCGGCGGGCTGACCTCGGTGTTCGCCGACTTCCAGGACGCGATGAACCACGACTACAAGATCGTGTTCCCGGTCGCGGCGGTGCTGATCATGATCGTGCTCGCGTTGCTGCTGCGCAGTCTGGTCGCACCGTGGTACCTGATGGCGTCGGTGTTCCTCGGCTTCGGGGCCACGCTCGGCTCGTCCGTGCTGGTCTTCCAGCACCTCCAGCACAACTCCGGGCTGATCTTCACGCTGCCGGTGATCATGTATCTCTTCGTGGTTGCCCTCGGCACCGACTACAACATCCTGATGGTCGCCCGGTTGCGCGAGGAGGCGCGGGAGGGCCACGACCCGAAGCGCGCCGCGGCCCTGGCTCTGCACCACACCGGGCCGACGATCGCCGCAGCAGGCGTCATCCTGGCGGGCACCTTCGCCTCGATGATGCTGGCGGGCAACACGGTGCTGTCGCAGATGGGCTTCGCCATCTCTGTCGGCATCGCGATCGCGGCGTTCGTGATGGCGATGTTCTTCACTCCTGCGCTCACCGCTCTGATCGGGCACCGCGCCTGGTGGCCGGGCCACGCCGACGCCCGGCGCGAGCCGGAGAAGAGCGAGCGGAAGGAAGAGCTCACCTCGGTGTGAGAGCCGCGTTTGGCTTGCGTGAGAAGTGCTGACTCAGCTGGTCACTGCACCAGAAGCTGGTGCAGTGACCAGTTCTCCGGACGACAGGCATCGGCTCGGCGTCGTAGGTGGTCTGGCGGCTTTGTCGCTGGACGCGATGGCTTCCGTTGTCTATGGCCCGGAGGCGATCGTGCTGGTGCTCGCGTTGGGCGGGGCGGCGGCGCTCGGGCTGACGTTGCCGATCACGGTGGCCATCGCCGTACTGTTCCTAGTCACCGCGGTGAATCTCCGGGGTGTCGCGACGAGTGCGCGGTTGTTCATCGTCGGGGGTCTTCCCGTACTCAGCCAGCTACTTGCCAAAGACCACTACCTCCCGCACGTCTTCCAGCTGCGCGGGCAGCGTCAGGTCTACCGGTACGGCATCCTGTTCCTCGCGGGGGTGTCGGCGATCCTCCTGATCGCGGCGCGCGGCGACATGAACACGCTCGCGGGTGAGGCTCTGTCGGTCGCGCGCGGACTCGGTCATGACGTCGTCGCCGTCCACGCGGTGAACACCGCCGATACCGAGGACACCAAGGCGTTCGTCCGGCTCCTCGACGACTGGCAGCGTTGGCAGCCCGGCGTTCCCTTGATCGCGTTGTACGACCAGCGCCGTACCCTGACCGCTCCGGTCGTGCAGTACGTCAACCACTGCGAGCTCGACACGGTGTTCGTCCTGATCCCCGAGGTCGAACCCGATCACATGTGGCAGCGCCTGCTCCAGAACCAGCGTGGCGCCATCCTCGCGCACGCGCTCCGCCGCCGTACCAATGCCGTCGTCTGCCGGATGCGGTTCCGGATCATTCAGCCGACGTGTACCCAAGGACGGCTGGAACGCTTGGGCTCGGCGCGCCTGAGTACTTCGCGGGTGACGGGCGGTACGTCGCCCTCGCCCGAGATGAGGTAGCGGAACAGGAAGTAGAACGGGTTGCCCTCGGCCCACGCGAAGTAGATGTGCGGCATCACGTGCCAGTCGTCGCGGATCTTGAGCATCAGCGCCGCGATCGCGTTCGGAACGCTCGGGCTCTCGACCCGCAGGATCTGGTACCCGAACCGCTCGTCGCCGCGCACGTCCAACTCGGATTCGAACTGCGACGCGTCGGTCAGCGTCACCTCGAGGAACAGGATCGGCAGACCTTCCGGCAGGTTGCGGACCTCGCGCTGCTCGGCTTCCTTCTCCTGGTACTCCGCTTCGTCGCGGTCGTCCGGTTCGTTCGCGATGATGCGCAGCGCACCGTCCACGGCAGCCGCGGAGATGATCCGGCACGCCTCCTCGTCGAACCGGACCTCCGTGGCCCGGAGCTCCAGCGAACGGGTCGCCCGCGAGATCAGCGAGGTGATGATGATCGCGACGATGAAGAACGACGCGATCTGCACGCCGTCGGGACGTTCGATGATGTTCGCGATCGTCGTGTACAGCAGGACCAGGCTGATCACCGCGAAGCCGACCGTCTTGGCCTTCTCCCCCTGGCGGCGGGCCGACAACGTGACCGCGATCGACGCGGACATGATCAGCACCAGTACGCCGGTCGCGTAGGCGCCGCCCTGGGCGTCCACGTCGGCCTTGAACAGCAGCGTGATGGCGAACGCGATCAGGCCGAACACGATCACCAGTGGCCGGGTCGCCCGGGCCCAGTCCGGCACCATGCCGTAGCGGGGCAGGTACCGCGGGACGATGTTCAGCAGACCCGCCATGGCCGATGCGCCGGCGAACCACAGGATCAGGATCGTGCTCACGTCGTACACAGTCCCGAAGACGCTGCCGAGATGCTCGTGCGCCAGGTAGGCCAGCGCCCGGCCGGACGCCTGACCGCCGTCCTTGAACTCGTTCTCGGGGATCAGCACGATCGTGGTGAAGCTGCTGGTGATCAGGAAGCCGCTCATGATCAGTGCGGCGGTGGTGAGCAGCTTGCGGGTGTTCCGGATCCGCGTGGCCGGGTGCGCGGGGTCGTCGTCAGGTCCGCCGTCGACCTGCGGCATGACCGCGACCCCGGTCTCGAACCCGGACAGACCGAGGGCAAGCTTCGGGAACACGACCAGCGAGATGCCGATCATCACCCAGATGTTCGAGTGCTCGGTGGTCAACATGCCGCGCCAGTTCGTGACCAGTTCCGGCGCGGTGATGACGTTCCAGAGCGCATCGCCGACCACGATCACGTTCAGACCCAGGTAGACGACGACCAGTACGACGGCGATCCCGATCGCCTCTCCGAAGCCGCGCAGGAACACGCCGGCAAGGAGGGCCAGCAGCAGGAGCGTGATGATCACCTCCTTGCCTTCGAACCAGTGAGGCACGAACGGGTTCTCGATGACGTGCGCGGTGGCGTCGGCGGCCGACAACGTCATCGTGATGATGAAGTCCGTCGCCATGAAGCCGAGCAGGACCAGGATGGTGAACTTGCCCTTCCAGCGGCCGAGCAGCCGGTCGAGCATCGCGATCGAGCCCTCGCCGTGCGGACTCTCGGCGGCCACGCGCCGGTAGACCGGCAAGGCGCCGAACAGAGTGAGTAGGGCCAGGACCAATGTGGCGACGGGTGACAGCAAACCGACCGCGGCGGCCGCGATCGCCGGCTGGTAGCCGAGCGTCGAGAAGTAGTCGACACCGGTCAGGCACATCACCTTCCACCAGCGGTGGGTCGGGTGCGGCGCCGGGCGATGTGGTCCCGCGTGCCCGGCGGGGCGGTCGTGCAACAACCACCCGGCGAACCGGCCATGGACCGGAGGCGGTACTCCGACCGTCTCGTTCTCACGCGTTTCTGTCACCGCTGGGAGCCTAACCAGCCGCAGAACCCCGATTCGGGGTTTCTAACGCCTCTCTAACAGCCGGATCGTCAACTGCGGGTGGGGCGTCGTACGGCCGGTAGTTGGACCGTGACGCGGAGCCCGCCGGCCGGGCGAGGAGCGAGGAGCAGGATGCCGTCGTGGGCTTGGGTGATGCTGTTCACGATGGCCAGGCCGAGGCCGACACCGGCGTGATCGGTGCGGACTCGACCGGTGCCGCGCTGGAAGGGCTCGATCAGCGTGGAAACCACGGCTGCGGACAGCTGCTCTCCGGTGTTCTCGACCGTGAGCACGACCGTCTTGGGATGAACGGTGGTGGTGATCCACACGGAGCCGTCCGCGGGCAGGTTGTGGACGATCGCGTTGTGCACGAGATTCGTGGTCATCTGCAGCAGCAGCGCATGTGAGCCGACGGTCGGGGCAAGGTCGCCCGAGGTCTCGATGGTCAGGCCGCGCTGCTCCGCGAGTGGGAGCAGAGTCTCGGCGGCCTCTTCCGCGACGAGGGACAGGTCGACGTCTCCCCGGCTGAAGGTCCGCTGGTTGGCGCGGCTGAGCAGCAGCAAGGCTTCGGTCAGGTCGATCGCCCGGGTGTTGACGTAGTCGAGGCGGTCGACGAGCTCGGCCGGGTCGCGGCTGGGATCCTTGCGCGCCACGTCCAGAAGCGTCTGCGTGATCGCCAGCGGGGTGCGCAGCTCGTGGGAGGCGTTCGCCGCGAATCTCTGCTGCTCGGCGTCGTGTGCTTCGATCCGCGCGAGCATCGTGTCGAAGGCGTCGGCGAGCTCGCGGAACTCGTCCTGACGGCCTTCCAGCTGAATCCGGTGGGACAGCGACCCGCTGGTGGCCAGGCGGGCCGCGTTGGTGATCCGGGTCAGCGGCGCGAGCATGCTGCCCGCCAGGAGCCAGCCTCCCACCAGGCCGGCGACGAGCAGGAGCATCAGCATCAAGAACGCCTTCGGGGCGAACGCGGCGAGCAGGTCGGAGCGGTCGGGGCCGTTCATCGACCTGGGAGCGAATCGGGTCGGCACATAGCGCAGGAGGAACACCCAAACGACCGCGAGCAGACCGCCGCCCGCGAGCATGATGACCGCCGCATAGCTGAGGGTGAGTTTGAGGCGGACGCTCAGCCCGGGCAGCCTATCCACGGTCACCTTCCGCAGGTCCCGTGTCGATGCGGTAGCCGACGCCTGCCACGGTGGAGATGATCCACGGTTCGCCGAGGCGTTTGCGCAGTGCCGAGACGGTGATCCGGACGGCGTTGGTGAACGGGTCGGCGTTCTCGTCCCAGGCCCGCTCCAGCAGCTCCTCCGCGCTGACGACACCGCCTTCGGCGCCGACGAGAACCTCGAGTACGGCGAACTGCTTGCGGGTCAGCGCGACGTACCGGCCGTCGCGGTACACCTCCCGGCGGAACGGATCGACGCGCAGACCGGCGATCTCCCGCACCGGCGGCCGGTTGTGGCCGCGCCGACGGTCGAGCGCCCTGAGTCGCAGTACCAGTTCCTGGAGCGCGAAGGGCTTGGTGAGGTAGTCGTCGGCGCCGAGCTCGAACCCGGACGCCTTGTCGTCGAGCCGGTCGGCCGCGGTCAGCATCAGGATCGGCATACCGCTGCCGGAGGCAACGATCCGCTTGGCGATCTCGTCCCCCGACGGGCCCGGGATGTCGCGGTCCAGTACGGCGATGTCGTAGCCGTTGATGCTCAGCAACTCCAGCGCGGTGTCGCCGTCGCCGGCGATATCGGCCGCGATCGCCTCCAGGCGCAGCCCGTCACGGATCGCGCCGGCCATCTCCGGCTCGTCCTCGACCAGCAGCACCCGCATACTCCCGATGCTACGAGGTCGACCGTATCGTCCGCATATCGAAAACCCCATACGTACCGACAACATCGCGCTGCCTTGACTGGACGCATGACTCGAGCCGCAATTGGTGCGCCTGGCAAAGATGACGGTGCCGTCCCGGCCGGCGTGACCGTCTTCGACGACGAGTATCCGGCCGTGGCGAACCTCGATCCGGCGCTGCTCAGCTCCTTGCGCAGGGCCGCGACGGATGCCGCTCGCGACGGGGTGACGTTCTATGTGAACAGTGGCTGGCGTTCGCCGTCGTACCAGGGTGAGCTGCTTCGCGAGGGCATCCGCAAGTACGGGTCCGAGGAGGAGGCCGCTCGGTGGGTCGCCACGCCGGAGACCTCCCGTCATGTGCGTGGGCTGGCAGTCGACATCGGGCACTCCAAGGCCAAGTCGTGGCTGTCCGAGCACGGGGCGGC
This sequence comes from Kribbella sp. NBC_00709, assembly GCF_036226565.1. Taxonomy (GTDB): domain Bacteria; phylum Actinomycetota; class Actinomycetes; order Propionibacteriales; family Kribbellaceae; genus Kribbella. The sequence continues at coordinate 7,051,358 of NZ_CP108996.1, read as the reverse complement.
GTACGGGCTGTTCCAGATCTACCGCAACGAACCCTGGCACTACGAACTCCGCCCGGACGGGTGGGTCGAGATGTACCCGGATCCCACGCATGATCCGAGGCTGCAGCGGTGAATCTGACGGTCGCGCCTCTCAGTGCAGTCGACCACCAGGTGTTCGTGGAAGCACAGCGGTCGGTCAGCTTCCTGCAGATTCCGGAGTGGGGCTCCGTGAAGACAGAGTGGCGCAGCGAGTCCCTCGGTTGGTACGACGGCCGACGGCTCGTCGGCGCCGGTCTCGTGCTGCACCGTCCGGTGCCGCGGCTCGAGCGCTACACGCTGGCGTACCTGCCCCAGGGTCCGACCATCGAGTGGACCGGCGAGCTCGATGCATGGATCGACCCGTTGGCGGACTATCTGAAGGCACACGGCGCGTTCGCGATCCGGCTCGGGCCGCCGGTACGCACGGACACGTGGACTGCCGCGCAGGTCAAGGAGGGCATCGCGGATCCGGGCATCAAGCGGCTCACCGGGCGCGGTGGGGATCATGTGACGAGTTGGCTGATGGCCGCGGGGTGGGTGCCGCAGAGCCCCGAGGACGGGTTCGGGGACGGGCAGCCGCAGTACACCTATGAGCTGCCGCTGGCCGGGCGGACCGAGGACGACGTACTGCGAGGGATGAACCAGCAGTGGCGCCGCAACATCAAGAAGGCGGCCAAGGAGCGCGTCGAGGTCACCGTTGGGTCCGACCTGAAGGCGTTCCATGACCTTTACGTCCACACCGCCGAGCGTGACCGCTTCACGCCGCGACCGCTGCGGTACTTCGAGACTATGTTCGCGGCGATGAGTTCCACCAAGCTCTACCTGGCGCATCATCAGGGCGAGCTGGTCGCCTCGACGATCCTGGTCCGCGTCGGCGCGCACGCGTGGTACTTGTACGGCGCCTCGTCCACCTCGAAGCGTGAGGTGCGCGGGTCGAACGCCTGCCAGTGGGCGATGATCCGCGACTCGCTCACGGCCGGGTGCGACTTGTACGACCTGCGTGGGATCACGCCGACCCTCGACGCCGGCGACCCGCACGTCGGGCTGATCCAGTTCAAGGTCGGCACCGGCGGGCAGGCGGTCCGGTACGTCGGCGAGTGGGATCTGCCCCTGCGTCCGATGGTGTACCGAGCATTCGACCTCTACATGAAACGGCGCCGCCGATGAAGATCCGACCAGCAGACCGCGCCGACGCCTCGGCCGTCCACTGCACCAACCAAGCGGCAGCCCGTCCCGCTTCCTCCGCTCCCGGTAGCCACCCATTTGCCTGGTTGACCAGCGCCGTTGGGGGTTTGTGACCCTGGTTCAGCGTCACAAACCCCGCATTCGCCTGGTCAACCACGCAAATGCGGACTGTGGGCCGTCCTGCGCAACCGGCCGGGCCGGACCGGTCTAGGCGAGGGCCGCGGCGACTTCGTCCAGGCGGGCTTCTCGGGAGGCTTTGACGAGCACGACGTCGCCGGGCGTGAGTGTGCGGCGTAGCCATTCGACGGCAGCCGTATTGTCACGCAGCGCTCTTGCGTGGTCGCCCGCGCCGGCGGCGATCGGCCAGGCGCCTGTGCCGACTGCGACCACCACGTCTGCGCGGGAGGCGGCGTACTCGCCGATGGCGTAATGCTCGGCCTCGCTTTCCTCGCCGAGTTCGAGCATCTCACCGAGTACGGCGATGCGGCGGCCGCCCTCGATCACCGCCAGCGCGTCGAGGGCGGCCCGGGCAGAGTCCGGGTTGGCGTTGAAGGAGTCGTTCAGCAGCGTCACGCCGCCGGGCAGTTCACACAACTCCATCCGCCACTTCGACAACGACACAGCAGCCAGCGCCTTCGCGACCACCTCGAGAGGTACGCCGACCGCCAACCCCGCCGCCGTAGCAGCGGCCGCGTTGAACGCCTGGTGTGCACCCACGAGCGGCAGTACGACGGATGCCGAGTCGTTCGTGGTACGCAGCGTGAACGACGGACGTCCGAGCCGATCCAGCACCAGATCGAGCACCCGTACATCGGCGTGCTCCGCCCGTCCGAAGGTGAGCACCGGACCATCGGTCAGCGCCCGCATCGCGACAACCCGCGGATCGTCGGCGTTGAGTACTGCGGTGCCGCCCGACGCCAACCCTTGCACCAACTCACCCTTGGCCTTGGCGATCGCGCCCCGCGAGCCGAACTCGCCGAGGTGTGCCTGGCCGACGTTGAGAACGACAGCGACGTCAGGCGGGACCAGACCGGCCAGCCGAGCGATGTCCCCCATCCGCCGCGCGCCCATCTCGATGACGAGGTACCTGGTCGTGGCATCAGCACGCAGCATCGTGAGCGGTACGCCGAGCTCGTTGTTGAGCGATTCGATCGTGGCGACCGTCGGCCCCGCGGTGGAGAGCACCGCGGTCAGCAGATCCTTGGTGCTCGTCTTCCCCTGGGATCCGGTCAGCCCGACCACCGTCAACCCGTCACGCAGTCGCGCGGCAACGTGACTCGCAAGTGCCTGCAGCGCAGCCTCGGCATCCTCGACGACAACAGTGGGCAGCGCCGTGGGACGCGAACCAAGCACAGCGACGGCGCCGGCCAGTGCGGCCTGCTCGGCGTACTTATGGCCGTCGACATGCTCCCCGGCGAAGGCGACGAAGAGTCCCCCGGGCTCGGCCTCCCGACCGTCGAGCACGGCCGGCGCGGTCACCTTCACGGCGCCGTCACCGACAACCGTCCCGCCGACGACCACGGCGAGCTCGTCGAGACTGAGCGGAATCATTCCTCCAGTAAAGGAAGAGTGGTGTTTCGTCCGCGTATCGAAAATCCGATACGCGCGGACAACACGGCACCTCCTTCACTGGAGGCATGACCTACCGCGAACCGGCCCGGCGTACCCAGTCGCTGGCTGCCTGGTTGTCGTCCGCGACCGTCCCGGACGTCGGACTGACGATCTACGGCTGTGGTCCGGACGAGGCCGTGCTGTTCCGGGAGCTGGCTCCGCGCTTCGGCGTCGTACCGACGATCACCGAGGCAGCAGTCTCCGAGGCCACCATCGACCTGACCGCCGGGAATCGATGCATCAGCGTCGGTCACAAGACCCAGATCACGAACTCCACCCTGCTCGCCCTGGCCCGGGCCGGCGTCGCGTACATCTCCACCCGAAGCATCGGCTACAACCATCTCGACGTCGGCTACGCGGACAGCATCGGCATCTGCGTCGAGAACGTCCCCTACTCCCCCGACAGCGTCGCCGATTACACGTTGATGCTGATGCTGATGGCAGTGCGCAACGCGAAGTCCATGATCCGCCGTGCCGACATTCACGACTACCGTCTGCACGACGTCCGCGGAAGAGAATTGCGCGATCTCACCGTCGGCGTCATCGGCACCGGACGCATCGGCGCGGCGGTGATCGACCGCCTGCGCGGCTTCGGTTGCCGGACTGTTGCCTATGACAACCGTCCTGCGACCTCGGCCGACTACGTCCCGCTCGAGGAGCTGCTCCGCGTGAGCGACATCGTCACGCTGCACACACCGCGGACCGCGGACACCCACCATCTCCTCGATCATCAACGGATCGAACAGCTGAAGCCCGGCGCATTCATCGTCAATACCGGACGCGGCCCGCTCGTCGACACCGAGGCGCTCCTGACGGCCTTGGACAGCGGCCGGTTGGGCGGTGCCGCGCTGGACGTCCTCGAAGGCGAAGACGGGATCTTCTACGCCGACTGCAGCAACAAACCCATCGAAAGCAAACAGCTGCTGCGACTGCAGGAACTGCCGAACGTGATCGTCAGTCCGCACACGGCCTACTACACCGACCACGCCCTCAGCGACACCGTCGAGAACTCGATCGTCAACTGCCGGAAATTCGAGAACAGAAAGCAGCAGTGGATATGAGAATTGGCATCATCTTCGGCGGTCGTTCCGAAGAACACCCCATCTCGGTCAAATCCGCACAACAGGTCGCGGACAACCTCTCTACCGCGAAGCACGAGCCGTTCTACATCGGGATCACCGCGGACGGCGCCTGGAAGCTGTGCGACGGTCCGGCCGCGGACTGGGAGAACGGCGCCTGCCGTCCGGTCATGCTGTCGCCGGACCCCACCGCACCCGGCCTGCTCGTCCTGGACGACGGGAAGTACGAAACGATCAGCCTGGACGTGCTCTTCCCGGTCCTGCACGGCAGGTTCGGCGAGGACGGCGCGATCCAGGGCCTGCTCGAGCTGTCCGGACTCCCCTACGTGGGCTGCGACATCCAGAGCTCGGTGCTGTGCATGGACAAGTCCCTGGCCTACATAGTTGCCCGGAGCGCCAGAATCGCCACGCCGAACTTCTGGACGTTCACAGCGACCGAGGAGATCGATCCTGACCGGTTCACCTATCCCGTCTTCGTGAAGCCGGCCCGCTCAGGCTCGTCCTTCGGCGTCAGCAAGGTTGCCGGAAAAGAGGAGCTGGCAGCCGCGGTGGACGCCGCGAGAGAGTTCGACTCGAAGGTACTGATCGAGGAGGCGGTCGCCGGCAGCGAGATCGGATGCGCCATGCTGGGCAACGATCCGGAGCTGCTGGCCGGCGAGGTCGACCAGATCGCGTTGTCGCACGGCTTCTTCAAGATCCACCAGGAGAGTGCGCCGGAAAGCGGGTCCGACAACTCGACGGTGATCGTGCCCGCGGACATCCCGGCCGAGGCAAGGGCCCGGGTCCAGGAGACGGCGAAGGCCATCTACCGGGCGCTGGGGTGCCGAGGACTGTCCCGGGTGGACATGTTTCTCAAGGACGACGGGACCGTGGTCCTCAACGAGGTCAACACTCTGCCCGGCATGACGTCGTACAGCCGGTATCCGCGGATGATGGACGCGACCGGCCTGTCGCGTACCGAGGTGATCGACCGGATGGTGTCGCTGGCCCTGGCAGGCAAGCGCCGGTGAACGACGACTTCGTCCGCCCACGGTCGACCGTCCTCGCAGTCATCGTGGTCGCCAGTGTGGTGCTCATCGGGGTCCTCAAGTACCACTCGCCGGCGCCCTCGACCTCCCCGATCGCTCCCCCGGGCGTCTCGCCGATCCCGTCCCCGACCCCGAACGCCTCCCGATCAAGGCCATCCGGCCGGTGGTCCGGCTCGGCTTAGGATCGGCGCATGGCGACGCGACTGGTTCAGGTCAATATTCAGGCTCGGGACAATTCTGCGATCGGGCGGTTCTGGGCGGACGCGCTCGGATGGAAGGTCACCGGGGACCAGGCCGGGGAGACCAACGTCGAGCCCGAGGGCGTCACCTACCCCGACCCCAGCGCGATCGTCATCGACGTGGTTCCCGGCGCGGAAGCCAAGACGGTGAAGAACCGCGTGCACCTCGACCTCGCCACCACCTCCACCGCTCACCAGGCAGACCTGATAGCACGCCTCCAGAAGCTCGGCGCGACGCCGGTCGACATCGGCCAGGGTGACGTCGACTGGACCGTCCTCGCCGATCCGGAGGGCAACGAGTTCTGCGTGCTGGAACCACGCGCGGTCTACAGCGACACCGGGCCGATCGCCGCGGTGGCGGTCGACTCTGCGGATCCACGTGCGATGGCCCAGTTCTGGAGTCAGGCGACCGACTGGACCGTGCACGAGGTGACCGACGAGTTTTCCTCACTGCGCTCCGCCAAGGGAGTCGGCCCGTACCTCGAGTTCCTCCGCTCCTCCGACCCGAAGACGGGGTTGGACCGGATCCACATCGACCTCCGCCCGTACCCCGGCGACGACCACGCGGCGGAAGCAGACCGACTGCGAGGCCTCGGCGCCACCGACCTCGACATCGGCCAGGGCGACGTGCCCTGGACCGTTCTGGCCGACCCGGAGGGCAACGAGTTCTGCCTCCTCACCCCGCACTGACATGAAGCTCGACATCGATGCCCTCCAGCGCCGGTTCGACGAGCACCACGTTCCAGGTGCGGCGATCGGGATCTGCGACCCGACGTCGGTCGTGTGGTCGGCCGGCTTCGGAACCACTCGGGCCGGCGGCGGTGATCCGGTCACTGCCGACACGATGTTCGGCGTGCAGTCGTGCTCGAAGATGTACACGGCGACCGCAGTGCTCCTCGCCGTACACCAAGGGCTGGTCGAGCTGGATGTGCCGATTACCCGGTACCTGCCGGAGTTTCGGGTCAACAGCTCGTTCGAGGATCATCCTGAACGGTTGATCACCCTGCGCCATCTGCTCAGTCACACCGCAGGTTTCACGCACGAGGCGCCGGTCGGCTCCAACTACCTGGTCGGCCGCGAATCGTTCGAGGAGCATTGCGAGAGCATCTCCGAGACCTGGCTGCGCTTCCCGGTCGGACATCGCTACGAGTACGCCAACCTCGGCATCGACCTGGCCGGATACATCCTGCAGCGGATCAGCGGTACGCCGTTCCACGAGTTCGTGCGCCGGGAACTGCTGGCGCCCCTCGGGCTGACGCAGACGACGTTCGACGCGCGAGCGATCAAGCGCGATCCCGGTCGGGCGACCGGCCACGAGGCCGGCAAGGCACGGCTGCCCGTCCGGGTCCCGATGGTCGCCGCCGGCGGCCTGTACACGACCGTCAACGAGGCATGCCGCTACATCCAACTGCACCTCACTGCAGGCGCATCATTGATCGATCCCAACCTGCTGAACGAGATGTACGCCGTACCCACGGAACCGCAGCGGGCGCACGGATACGGCCTCGGTCTCGCACTGGCCCGCGCCGGCGCCGTCCCGGTCCGAGGACACGGCGGAGGCGGCTTCGGATTCCTGTCCGACATCTACTGGGCGCCCCAAGCAGAGCTCGGCGTCGTCGTACTCACCAACTCGACCAACCACCACTTGCAGTGGCAACTGGCCAGCGAAATCCTCCAGGACATCGTCCCGACTGGGTCAGCCGAGGCCGAGGCTGATGGACCGTGGAATCGGGACTACGTGATCCTGGCCTCGGGCGTGCGCGACGGGACCGCCAGGCTGCGCAAGGAGGACGGGCAGCTGTACTTCGACCACTGGCGCGGCGGCACGCTGCGCCTTCGCGAACACATCCCCGGCGTGTACGTCGCAGACAACGGCGAGGTGCTCGATCTCAGGCGGACGCCGCCGACCTACGCCAACGTCAGGCTCCAAACCAGCTCGTGAGAGCGGACGTGATGTCCTCCTCGCCCGACCAGCACACCAAGCCGTCCGGGCGGATCAGTAGGGCATCGTGTTCGCCGTCTGGCTTGGCTTGTACGACGTCGACGCGGTCGGACCAGCCGTCGGGCCAGGTGCGGCCGGTGAAGTCGAGCAACAGGCCGCGGCCCGAGCGCAAGAGCGTTGACAGCCAGACCGGACCGTCGTCGGTGATGAGCTCGAAGTCCGGGATGCGGTCCGGTGCGTCGAGGCCCGACATCATGCCGGCGAGGTACCTGTTGGTGTCCGGAAGGCGCATCAGGTCGGTGAAGATCTCGCGCAGTTCGACGACATCCTCACTCGGCCCTGGCAGGGCGAAGACTCGTTGCGCAGCCGTATGGCGCAGTACGCGCGCAGCCATCGGACGGCGCTCGGTCTGGTACGTGTCGAGCAGGTCAGCGGTCCCGTGCACAGCGGCGGCGAGCTTCCAGCCAAGGTTGAACGCATCCTGCACCCCGAGGTTGAGCCCCTGCCCTCCGAACGGCGGGTGGATGTGCGCGGCGTCTCCGGCGAACAAGATCCGCCCGTGCCGATACGACTCCAGCTGCCTGGTCGCGTCCCCGAACTCCGACGAGTTGAGCACCTCCGCAAGCCTGGTCTCCTCGCCGTACAAGGCGGTCAGCGCAGCCTCGGTCTCATCCGGGGTGGTAACCCCGTCCCGGCCGAAGGTGAAGCGATATTTCCCGTCACCGACCGGCACGAGCATGCCCCAGTACCCTCCGGCCTGCTTCGTCATCGTGCTGAAGTGACCAACGGTCGTCGGCACCTCGTCGGACACCGATGACAGCCGTACGTCGGTGAGCACCGCGCGGAACGTCCCCGCCCGGCCGGGGAACGGTACGTCGAGCAGCTTGCGGACCGTGCTGTGTGCGCCGTCGCACGCGACCAGATACCGCGCCCGCAAGGTCTCCGCACCGGCAGTAACAGTGACGCCGTCGTCATCCTGTTCGACCGCGCTGACCTCGACACCGCGTCGTACGGCGACTCCGCGCGCGACGGCGGCGTACTCGAGCTCTTCCTCGACGATCCACTGTGGCACCGAGATCGGGTACTGGTGCCGCGTGTTCCACGGCGAGGCGTCGAGCGGGACCGGAAGGCCGGCGAAATGCCCGCCGACCTGCTCGCGCGGCAGTTCGCGCGCCTCGATCGGGCCCAGCAGTCCGCGCATCTCCAGCACCTCGGCGGTCCGGGCCTGCAGCGCGCCACCCTTCGTCTGCTCGATCCGCGTGTCGAGCCGCTCGAGGACGGTCACGTCGACCCCGGCCAGCACCAGCTCGGACGCCAGCATCAGCCCTGTCGGACCGGCTCCCGCGATCAGCACATCCATGGAAACTCCTCCCAGTGCAAAAGTAGACTAAGTGCAGAATAGCACTCGGTGCTACGATCCGGGTATGGCGTTGCGCGAGCGGAAGAAGATCCGCACCCGGGAGGCGATCTCGACGGCGGCCATCGAGCTGTTCGTCGAGCACGGCTTCGACCAGGTCTCGATCACTCAGGTCGCCGAAGCCGCGGACATCTCCCGGCGGACGCTGTTCGCGTACTTCCCCACCAAGGAAGACCTCGTCGTCCACCGGTTCGCCGACCACGAGGACGAGCCGGCCCGCGTCGTCCGCGCCCGCCCCGCCGACCAGTCGCCGCTGGTCGCCCTGCACACCCACTTCGTCGAACGCCTGCGCGCCCACGACCCGTTCACCGGCCTCACCGACCGGCCCGACACCCTCGACCTGTACCGGCTGCTGCGCAGTACGCCCGCGCTGATGGCACGTATGCTCCAGTTCAACGAGACCTCCGAACGGGAGCTGGCCGCAGCGCTGCACGAGACGGCCGGCACCCCCGAACTGACCGCCCGCCTGGCGGCCGCCCAGATCAGCTCGGTCCATTGGACCCTGGCCATGACGAACTTCGACCGCTGCGCCGCCGGCACCTCCGCCGCCAAGGCCCTGCCGACCGCAGTGAAAGCCGCGAACCAAGCCTTCGCGCTCCTCTCCACAGGCCTGACGCCCCTCTGGCCGTCGACAGAAGGGTCACCATGAACGCACTGCAGAAGTTCTCGCTCGAGGGCAAGGTCGCGCTCGTCACCGGTGGCAACCGGGGTCTGGGACGCGCGATGGCCGAGGCGCTCGGCGATGCGGGCGCCGCGGTCGCGGTCACTGCGCGGACACTCGCCGCGGCCGAGGCCGCTGCCGTGGAGCTCGGCGCGCTCGGCATTCGCGCGTACGGCGTCCAGCTCGAGGTGTCCGATGTGGACGACGTCGAGCGCGCGGTCGAGCAGGTGAGCACCGAGTTCGGCGAGATCGACGTGTTGCTGAACAACGCCGGCATCGGTGTCGCCGGGCGGGCCTTCGAGACGCCCGACACCGCGTGGCACGAGGTGTTCTCGGTCAACGTCGACGGCCTCTGGTACTGCAGTCGCGCGGTCGCCCGCCGGATGGCCGAGCGCGGCGGCGGCACGATCGTGAACGTCGGTTCGATGTCGGCCGAGATCGTGAACCAGCCGCGCTGGCAGGCGTCGTACCTGACGTCGAAGGCCGCCGTACATCAGCTGACCAAGGCGCTGGCGGCCGAGTGGGCGCCGCACGGGATCCGCGTGAACGCGATGGCGCCGGGGTACTTCCTGACCGAGATGTCGCCGGTCGACCAGCCGGAGTTCAAGGAGTGGTGTGTGGATCCGGCCGCCATGAAACGGTACGGGTTGCCGCCGGAGCTGGGACCGGTGGCGATCTTCCTGGCCAGCGAGGCGTCGAGCTTCATGACCGGGTCTATCGTCAAGGTCGACGGCGGCTTCACACTGTTCTGATGGTCACCATAGGCATCGTCGGCGCCGGGCTCCGCGGGAGACTGTTCGCCGAGGCCCTCCACTCCCAACCGGACGTCACCGTCGTCGGCCTCGCGGAGCCGTCGGCGCAGGTGGCCGCGCAGGCCCGCGGCGCCACCGGCCTGCCCGTCACCTCGTCGCACCAGGAGCTGCTCGAGACGCTCGATCCGGACGCCGTGATCGTGGCGACCCCCGACTTCGCGCATCGTGAGATCGCCGTCGCCGTGGCCGAGGCCGGCAAACACCTGCTGATCGAGAAGCCGGTCGCCACGAACCTGGACGACGCGCACGCGATCGCCGCGGCGGTTCATCGCGCGGGAGTTCGGTGCCTCGTCGGGTTCGAGAACCGGTGGAACCCGCATGTGGTGCAGGCGAAGGCGGCGATGGATTCGATCGGCGATCCGATCACGGCCTCGGCCACCTTGAGCAACTCCTTCTTCGTGCCGACCACGATGCTGTCGTGGGCGGCCCAGTCGTCGCCGGCCTGGTTCCTGATGCCGCACACCGTCGACCTGGTCCTGTGGCTCACCGGCCGAACGCCCGTGTCGGTCAGCGCGGCGGGATCTCGCGGCGTTCTGGCCAAGCGCGGCATCGACACCTGGGACGTCGTACATGCCCTGGTCAACTTCGAGGACGGATCGACCGCGACGCTGTCGTCGGCCTGGACGCTCCCGGATGCCGGCGACGGCATCGTCGACTTCCGGTTCCAGGTCGTCGGCACCGAGGGGTCGGTGACCGCGGACCTGTCGCACCAGGGCCTCACTGTGGTCAGCGACAAGTACCGGTCGGCCTGGCCGGTCGCCGGCCGCATCGGCCGATCACAGATCGGCCCGGCGGTGTGGATGGTCCAGGACTTCGCGGCAGGCCTCGTCGACGGCGGCGACCTCGGTCCGGGCATCGACGACGGCGTACTGGTCACAGAGCTCATCTGCGCAATCGAGGAATCAATCAACACCGGACAGACCGTGCGCCTGCCAACAGCCCCCTGATCAGCCACCAGCGGCGCGACGCCAGGGCAGCCAGTCCGGCGCCAGCGGTGTTGAGCAGTACGTCGTCCACCGAGGACACCCGGTCCAGGCGGAAGACGTACTGCGCGGTCTCGATCAGGATCGAGCAACCCGCCGCCAGCGCCAGAACCCGCGGTACGGACGCCAGCACCGCGAACCTCAGCGGGGCGAGGAATCCCAGCGCCGCGAACACGAGCAGATTGCCGACGATCTGGCCGGTCGGCATCGTGAGCAGATCCCGCAGCGGCACCAAACTCACCCGAGCGGGAGCAACGCCTGGGCGACTGCCCGGCAGCAGAGTCATCCACACCCACGGCACCGTCCCGTAGATCATCCCGACCTCGGCCAGCGGCGTGCGCCACTCATGCCGGCGGCGTACCAAGATGAGCACGGCCAGCGCAGCCAATGGCAGAGCGAGCACTGTTATGACGGCTACCCCGGTGAATGTACCGAACCAGCCGTGCCAACCTCTGATGATCGCGCTACCTCCGTATGTGCGACCCCCAGTGAAGGCGGCGTGTTGTTGTCGGAGCGTATGGGGTTTTGAATACGCGGACGATATGCACCGCTCAGTAGCGTTGTGTGTGCTCGTGGGGAAGAGGGTTATGGATAGGCAGCCTGGGTTGAGTGTTCGTCTCAAGCTCACTCTGAGCTATGCCGCCTTCCTGACGTTCGCGGGCACCTTGCTGCTCGCGGCGGTGTGGGTGTTCCTGCTGCGGTACGTCCCCGAGCGCGCCGTGCTCGTCGTCCCCGAAGGCACAGGTGACAGCACTGTCTTCCCGGTCCGGTCCCGGCTCCTCGCAGTCTTCGCCCCAAGAGCAGCGGGGGTGTTCGGGTTGCTGCTCGTGTTCGGTCTGCTGGGCGGGTGGATCCTCGCCGGCCGGATGCTCGCGCCGCTGACCCGCATCAACCATGCGACCCGCCTGGCGACGAACGGATCCCTTTCCCACCGGATCGAGCTGGAAGGCCCGACCGATGAGTTCCGCGAACTCGCCGACGGCTTCGACCGGATGCTCGCACAGCTCGAGGCACACGTCGCCGAACAGCAGAGATTCGCCGCCAACGCCTCGCACGAACTGCGTACTCCGCTCGCGATCACGCGGGCCCTCCTCGACGTAGCCATCAACGATCCGGACCGCGACAGCGGCGATCTCGACGTACGCCTCCGCGCGATCAACACCCGAGCCATCGACCTCACCGAGGCACTGCTCGTGCTGAGCCGGGCCGATCAACGCTCCTTCGCCCAGGAACGGGTCGACCTGTCGCTCATCGCGGAAGAGGCCGCGGAGACACTCCTCCCGTTCGCGGAAAAGCAGGGCGTCACCATCGAGACCTCCGGCGAGTTGACCCGTACCACCGGCTCACACGCCCTCCTGCTGCAGCTCGCCACGAACCTCATCCACAACGCGATCGTCCACAACCTTCCCTCCCACGGCACGATCTGCGTCAGGACGACCGCGCAGCCCGGGTACGTCGTACTCACCGTCGAGAACACCGGCCAGATCCTCACCCCACAACTGGTCTCCACCCTGGCCGAACCGTTCCAGCGCGGCCCGCAGCTCGTCCGCAGGCACCACGCGGGGGTCGGTCTGGGTCTGGCCATCGTCAAAAGCATCACGCGAGCGCACAACGGAACCCTCACCCTCACCCCGCGCCCGAGCGGCGGCCTGCACGTCACGATCCAGCTACCAGCCGATCAACCAGGTCTAGAGTGACGAGCATGCGAGCTGACATCGTGCCTGGTGCGGTCTTCCCCGATTACGAGCTGCCGGACCAGGACGACGTACCGCGGAAGCTGAGCGACCTCCAGGGCGAGGATCCGATGATCCTGACGCTCGCTCGCGGGCACTACTGCCCCAAGGAGCATCAGCAGCATCTCGAGCTTGCGGCGTTCTATCCCAAGATCGCCGTCAGCTACACGCAGATCGTGACGATCGCGACCGACGAGCACCACACGTTGCAGGAGTTCCGGGCGTCGGTCGGGGCGCAATGGCCGTTCCTGTCCGATCCCGGGCGGATCGTCCAGCGCGATCTGGACATCCAGGAGTACACCGATCCGGACAACGACCCGATGATCCCGTACACACTCGTCCTCAAGCCCGGACTGGTGGTCCACAGCATCTACAACGGCTACTGGTTCTGGGGACGGCCTTCGATCTCCGAACTCTGGCAGGACCTCCGGGCGCCGAGCAGCGAAGTCCGTCCGGACTGGGACCTGAGCAAGCCGGGACTGCGTGAAGCGTGGGACAGCGGCGACCACAGCGCCTTCCACGGCTGGAACAAGCGCCCCTAGCGCTGCGGCACGAATCGTTCAAGTCCTCGACGCCACCCAGCCAGGGCACGGAGATTTGGAGCGTCTGAGGGGTTGACCCCTCAGATTGCCGGTTGTGCCCCCTGCAGGCGAGGTGTCAACCGACCATCTCCGGGGTCAACCCCTGAGATGGCCCGGCGGGCGCTCGGGGCGGGTCGGCCTGGCAGCGTGACAACCCCAGCCTTTCGGGACGAGGCATTAGCGCGTGATGTCGTCGTACAGCCGGACCGCCGCGAGGAGACCGTCGGCACCGCGCTCGAAGACGGCGAGGCCGGCCTGAGGCGGACCGTCGATGTTGTACTCCAGCGCGCAGTTGGTCCCGTCGTCCGTGGCGGCACACGGCTGTACGTCGATCCCGCCGGCGCTGAGCGATCCGGCGTAGAACGCGCGCAGCTCGGCCGTCCCGCGATGGACGGTGTCCATCGGCTCCTGCAGGTACCCGTCCGGCTCGAAGCTCTTCACGATCGACTCGGCATCACCGCCGGCCAGTGTGTCGAGGTAGCGCGCCACGACGTCCGTCGTCTCGACGGCCCCGGCTTCGAGAACCGGCGGCCGGATGTGGCGCAGCCCGTCGACCGGCCATTGGCTGCAGTACGTGCGGAACTCGACGGACCGCTCGTCCACCGACTGGGCCACCACCGCCACCGGCCAGGCGACCTCGCGACCTTCGTGCAGCACATGGACCAGCAGCTCCACCACCGCACGTCCGCCGACCGTGATCGAGCCGACGACCTTCAACCGCGAATGGTGCGCGGCCATCCACTCCCGGTTGTCGTGGATGAACGTCCGCAACTCCCGATGACCGTGGATCGCTCCGGCCCGTGGGTCATGGACGACCACGTCCCCCGGCCATGCCTTCTCCAGCACACCCGGCCGACCGTCGTACAGCGCCTTCAGGTACTGCGCGACCGGGTCCGCCTGCTCCCGCGCCCGGGCGTCACGACGCGCCAGCTCGATCGCTGTGGAGAACTCCGGGAACCACGGCATGATTCACCGTACGGCAGAGGACCGGCTTGCCGCACGCAAGTCCTTGAGCAAAGCAACGTCACGTGCGTGGGCCGGCGTCTCGACGAGCATCGGCACCCCTTCCAGTGCCGGGACCGACAGCAACGCCTCCAGCCCGGACATCCCGATCGTGCCGCGGCCGAGGGACTCGTGCCGATCGCGGTGTGAGCCGGCCGGATCGCGGCTGTCGTTCACATGGATCAGCCCGATCCGATCCGCCACCTCGCCCACCCCCCGCGCGATCGCCGCGAGGTCCTCACCGGCCGCGTGCAGGTGACAGGTATCGAGGCACAGACCGATGCGGGGGTCATCCAGGGCCATCAGGTACTCGATGCTGCTGTCCAACGTCGACGCCGCGGCCTCCCCGGCACCGGCCGTCGGCTCGATCAGCAGCCGAACCTCCGGCGCGCGATCAACGATGGGTACGACGAGATCGCGCAGACCACCGAGAACCACCGGGCGACGGCCCTTCGTCACCAGCGACCCTGCATGCAGAACCACTGCGGTGGCCCCGAGTGAGGTCGCGCGCTGCATGGTCAGTTCCAGCGCGGCGGCCGAGCGGGTCAGCACCAGCTCCGACGGCGAGCAGAGATTGATCAGGTGCGGCGCGTGCACGACGACCGGAAGGTCCCGCTCGGCGCACGCCGCCCGAAACGCTTCATCGCCCGCCGGATCGGCGGTCGCCGGCACCCAGCTCCGCGGATTGCCGGCGAACAGCTGGATGATCTCGGCGCCGACCTCCGAGGCCTCCCCCAGCCCGGCCTTGACCAGTCCGCCGGCGACCGCAACATGCGAGCCGATCCGCACTTCTCATCTCCTCCGGTCACGTTCTTGACTTCAGAGTACAGAACTCTAGGCTGGGCGGATGGCGAGGCCGATGACGTTCGATACCGACGAGACGATCGACAAGGCGGTCGAGGTCTTCTGGCGGCGTGGCTTCGGCGCGACGACCCCGCAGAACCTGGTCGACGAGCTCGGCATCGGCAAAGGCAGCCTCTACAACACGTTCAAGAGCAAGCACCACCTGTTCCGCCTGGCGATGCATCGCTACAGCGCTCACCGGGCGGCCGACCTGGCTGAGGCTCTCGACGGACCGGGACCGGTGCGACCGAAGGTGCGTGCGGCCATGCAGCGACTCGCTGGAGTGGGCCAGCACGACCTCGGTTGCCTGATCGTCAACTCGGCCGCGGAGCTGGGCAGCTCGGACGCGGTCGTCGCCGAGGTCTCGCAGCAGATGTTCGAGCGGATCGAAGACGCGTTCCGCTCGGCGATCGAACGCGGTCAGGCCACGGGCGAGCTCACCTCCGGCCGCGACCCAGGCGATGCCGCGAGAGCCTTGCTTGCCGTGGTGATCGGCACCAACGTCCTGGCCAAAGGCGGCCGTCCCCCGGCCGAACTCGGCAGCCTGCTCGACGCCGCGCTCGTCATCCTCTGATCCGGCGCCTTCAGCAGCAGGTGCGGACGCCCCGGCGTGACCGGAACGCCCGCCATGCCTCCGTCAGGCCTTGGCCTTGCGTGCCCTCGGCTTGCGGGCCACGGGATGCGAGCCGTCCCCGTTGCCGCTGCCGTTGGCACCGGTTTCGGGCTCGGCGGCGAACGGGATGAACGGCATCGTCAGCGGGAGCGCTGCCAGCCGCATCAGGAGCAGGACATTGTCGTCGCCGGCGGTCTTGTTGAGCCGCAGGCGCCCGCAATTGGTACATCTGTGGATGAGGACCCAGCGACCCTCGCCGCGGACCGTGACCGCGATCGGTTCCATGCCGCCGGAGCAGTCGGCCTTGCGATCACCCGGCACGTTGCGGTCGAGATGACGCGACCACAAGCAGCTCGGGCAATGATTGCGATGGGTGGTTCCAGGGGCGTCGAGGGAGACCTCTACGCCGCAATGTTCACAACTGAACGAACGTGCGAATGCCAAACCGATGAACCTTTCAGAGCGAAGCTGCGGGACAGGACAGACATCGGCTTCCCTCCTTCCGGTTCGCGCCGGCTCGTCCGGCACATCGCTGCTCAGCAGATCAGCAGGCGCGCGGCAGTGTCAATCGAATAACTGTCCGCCGCGGGCAAAAGCAAAGGCAAGGAGAAACATCTCCCTGCCACTTCTAACGTATAGCGCGTGGTGGGGCTTGCCGCAAGCCCCACCTCATGCCGCAGAATCGTCCGCCGTGCCGGAATCTGCGAATCTGGGGGCGCAATGAAATACGTGATCGATCTGAACGAGGCCGACCAGACGCAAGTCGCGCTGGTCGGCGGCAAAGGCGCGCACCTCGGGAAGTTGTCGCGGATCGAAGGCATCCGCGTGCCGCCGGGGTTCTGCGTGACGACAGAAGCCTTCCAGCGGTTCATGACGGAAGCGCCGTCGATCGACGCGCTGCTCGATGAGCTGTCCGGGCTGAACCCGGACGACCGGGAGGGCATCACCACGCTCAGCGCCGAGATCCGCCGGACGCTCGAAGAAGTTGTGATCTCCGATGAGCTCGCCGCGGCGGTCACCGACGCGCTGAGACGCTTCGGCGAGCAGGCGGCGTACGCCGTCCGCTCCAGCGCGACCGCGGAGGACCTGCCGACGGCCTCCTTCGCGGGCCAGCAGGACACTTACCTCAACGTCATCGGACCGACGGCGGTACTGCGGCACGTCGTACGGTGCTGGGCCTCGTTGTTCACCGACCGGGCCGTGACGTACCGCCTGCGGAACCGCTTCGACGACCGCGCGGTCCACATGGCCGTGGTGGTGCAGCAGATGGTGTTCCCGTCGGCGGCGGGCATCCTGTTCACGGCCGACCCGGTCACGGGCAACCGGAAGGTCGCCACCGTGGACGCCGGCTTCGGCCTCGGCGAGGCGCTGGTCTCCGGCCTGGTGAACCCGGATGTCTTCAAGGTTCGCGACGGCGAAATCGCCGCCAAGACGATCGCCGCGAAGCGACTCGCCATCCAGTCCCTGCCGGCGGGCGGGACGGAGGTCCTCGCAGTCGACGAGCAGCGGCAGGAGCAGCCCGCCCTGACGGATCAGCAAGCGGTCCGGCTCGTGCAGCTGGGACGCCGGATCGAGGCGTACTTCGGACGTCCGCAGGACATCGAGTGGTGCCTGGTCGACGACGACTTCCAGATCGTTCAGAGCCGGCCCATCACCACCCTGTTCCCGATCCCCGAGACCGGCGATCAGGAGAACCACGTCTACCTGTCCGTCGGCCACCAGCAGATGATGACCGACGCGATGAAGCCCCTGGGCATCTCCGTGTGGCAGCTGACAGCCATGGGAACGATGCTCCAGGCCGGCGGAAGGCTGTTCGTCGACGCCACCAAGCGCCTGGCCTCGCCGGCTGGTCGCGCGGGCATGCTGGACCTCGCGGGGAGATCCGATCCGCTGCTGAGGGACGCGCTCGAGACCGTCCTCGACAGCGACTTCGTCCCGATGCTCCCCGACTCAGGTCCCGCTGGGCCGCCGGTCCGCGGAGCGGCCCCCTCCCCGATCGAGACCGACCCCGCCATCGTCACCGAGCTGATCGAGCGCAGTCAGGCGTCGGTCGCCGTACTGCGGCGTGAGATCCGCACCAGGACCGGCCCGGCGCTGTTCGAGTTCCTGCTCGAGGCCTTCGACGAGCACAAGCGGGTCCTCAGTGAGCCGCTGAGCATGCAGGCGATCATGGCGGGGATGGAGGCCACCTGGTGGCTCAACGATCACCTGCAGGAATGGCTCGGCGAGAAGAACGCGGCCGACACGCTCACGTTGTCAGCGCCCAACAACGTCACGTCGGAGATGGGACTGGCCCTGCTCGACGTCGCCGACGTGATCCGGCCGCATCCGGAACTGGTGAAGTTCCTGCAAGGCGTCGACAGCGACGACTTCCTGGACGAGCTGCCGAAGTTCGCGAACGGGACCGAGGCACGCGACGCCATCGTGGCCTACCTCGACCGGTACGGCATGCGCTGTGTCGGCGAGATCGACATCACCCGGCCGCGCTGGAGCGAACGCCCGTCCACGCTCGTGCCGCTGATCCTCGACAACATCAAGCTCTTCGAGCCCGGTGCCGCCGAGCAACGCTTCGAGCAAGGACGGCAGGAAGCCTTGCGGAAGCAGGAGGAGCTGCTCGAGCGACTGCGAGCGCTGCCCGACGGCGAGCAGAAGGCCGACGAGACCGAGCGGATGATCGACCGGGTCCGGACCTTCATCGGGTACCGCGAGTATCCGAAGTACAACGTCATCAGCCGGTACTTCGTCTACAAGCAAGCGCTCCTCGACGAGGCCGAGCGCGTCCTGCCGGACAAGGAGGACGTCTTCTACCTCACCTTCGACGAGTTCCGCACCGGTCAGTTCGACGAGGAGCACATCCGGCAACGCAAGGACGCGTTCCGCTCGTACGAGACGCTGCGGCCGCCGCGGGTGCTGACCTCCGACGGCGAGGCGATCAACGGCGCGTACCGGCGGGACGACGTACCGGACGGCGCACTGGTCGGACTCCCGGTTTCCGCGGGGACCGTGGAGGGCAGGGCGCGCGTCATCCTCGACCTGGCGAAGGCCGAGCTCGAGGCGGGCGACATCCTGGTCACGGCGTTCACGGACCCCAGCTGGTCGCCGCTGTTCGTCGGAATCACCGGCCTGGTCACGGAGGTCGGCGGCCTGATGACGCATGGCGCTGTGATCGCCCGGGAGTACGGTCTACCCGCGGTCGTAGGCGTGGAGCAGGCGACACAGCTGATCCAGGACGGCCAGCGGATCCGCGTCCACGGAACCGACGGGTACGTCGAGATACTTTCGTGAACCGAGTTGTCGGATCGGGTCAGCGCCGTTCGTTGCACAGGTGACGACCGTGCTCCCGCACAACCAAGGAAAGGCACCATGAAGCTGCTGCTGACATCCGCCGGCATCCGGAACGCGAGCATCCACGACGCGCTGGTCGAGCTGCTGGGCAAACCGATCTCCGAGTCCAGCGCCCTGTTCATCCCGACCGCGATCTACCCCTTCTCCGGCGGCGCCTACGGCGCGTCCCGAGCGATCATCGGCGAAGCTTCGCCGTCGCTGGCCGGCTTGGGCTGGAAGTCGTTGGGGATCCTCGAACTGTCGGTGCTGCCCAGCATCGACGAGGCCGCCTGGGTGCCGACGGTCCGCGACGCCGACGCGCTGCTGTTCTGGGGCGGCGACCCGCTGTTCCTGGCGAACTGGATGCGGCGCTCCGGCTTGGCCGATCTGCTCCCGACGCTGCGTCCCGAGGCCGTGTACGTCGGGGTGAGCGCCGGCGCCATCGCCGCGACGTCCACTTTCGTGGAGACCTTCTACCAGCCGCCCCGCGCGAGCGACGGGCCGTTGAAGACGGAGAACGTCGTCTTCAGCACACCCAAGGGTGACATCGAGAGCATCCTGGTCACGGGACAAGGCGCGGGCCTCGTCGACTTCGGGGTGATCCCTCACTTCGAGCATCCGGATCATCCGGACGCCTCGGTCGCGAACGCGGAGAAGTGGGCGGCCCGGATCCCAGCACCGACGTACGCCATCGACGACGAGAGCGCGCTCAAGGTCACCGACGGCGGCGTCGAGGTCGTCTCCGAGGGGCAGTGGAAACTGTTCGGTCCCTAGCCTGATGGTTGCTGCAGGCAACTTCGACGACGACCGGATCTCCTTGTAGGTCAAGCGATTGACACTCTACCTCCCTCGACGTATTCGAGACGATTGAGTCCGATTCGCCGTTTCAACCCGTTCGGTCCGGGTAAGTCGGTGGAGCACGTACCACTGACTCGGGGACTGGATTGGGAGGGCACCCTTGTCGCAGTACCCGTCGGCCCGCGCCGCCGACGTCCGCGAGCACATGTCCGTTCTATCCGAGGAGCTGCCGTTCCGAGCCGGATAGTCAAGTCTCATGGATGCATACGCCCTACAACGCAGCTGGGACCAGGTGTCGACGTACGGAGACCAGGTAGCCCTGTACTTCTACTCGCACATCTTCGTGTCTCACCCCGAGGTACGGACGATGTTCCCGCTCTCGATGTCCAACCAGCGGGACAAGTTCGTCAGCGCCCTCGGCCGGATCGTCAGCCATGCCGACCAGCTGGAGAACGATGCGAGCTTCCTGCAGCATCTCGGCCGCGACCACCGCAAGTACGCCGTCGTGGCCGCGCACTACAACGCTGTCGGCGCCTCGCTGTGCGCCACCCTGCAGCATTTCCTCGGGCCTGAATGGGACGAGGACCTCGCCGCGCACTGGACGGCGGCGTACCAGGTCGTGGCGCGGATCATGGTCGAGGCAGCCGAGACCTCCGAGGAGTCCAGCCCCGACTGGTGGGACGCCGACGTACTCTCGGTCGAACGGCGAACCATGGACCTGACCCTGCTAAAGGTCCAGCCGCGGCGCCCGTACCAGTTCCGCCCCGGCCAGTCGGTGTCGATGGAGATACCGCAACGGCCCAGGATGTGGCGGTACTTCAGCCCGGCCAACGCACCACGCCCGGATGGTTCGATCGATCTGCACGTGCAGCAGATCGATGGTGGCCAGGTGAGCCCGGCCGTGGTCCGCTCGCTGAGGGCCGGCGACACCGTGAAGCTGGGCGCCCCGGTCGGCGAGCGGCTGACCCGGCGCGAAGGTGACGGCCGGGAACTGCTGATGGTCGCCGGCGGGACCGGTCTCGCTCCGCTCCTGGCGGTCCTCGAGCAGGTCGACAACGAGTGGCAACGCACGGGCAACGGACCTCTGGTCCACCTGCTCCACGGTGTCCGCTTGCCCTGGCACCTGTACGACCGGCCCCGGCTGCGAGAGCTGGCCGCGAAACGGTCCTGGTTCGACTACACCGAAGTCGTGTCCGACGACGGGTCCTACCCCGGGACCCGCGGGAAGGTCGGCACGGTCGCTGCCAAGCAGCTGCTGTATGGACGGACGGCGATGGTCTGCGGCGGCCCGCAGATGGTCGCCCACACGCTCGAGCAGCTGGCCACCGCCGGCATGCAGCCGGAGCACATCAAGTACGAGCACTTCTACTACGCCGCCGCGGGCGAGCACACCCTGCCGGCGCTTCCAGGTCAGGAGACACCAAGTGAACAACAGCCGCCGCCACGGCTCACCGCGTTATCAGACCGCCCGGGCGATCCGGGCCGAGAAGTTCCAGCGCCGGATACGGGGTCTCGACGCGGACAAGGTCTACGGATTCCTCGATCTGCTGGCTGACCAGGTCCAGGCCACGGAGCGCGAGCTCAGCGAGAGCCGGGCCAAGAACGAGCGTCTCCAGGTGGAGCTGCAGCGCGGGCAGGCCGAGCTGCAGCGCGTCCAGGCGGAGCTGGACCAGTACGAGCAGGCCGGCGACCGCGTGAACGACCAGGTCGTGCAGATGTTCAGCCAGGCACAGCTCGTCGTCGAGGAGATGGTCCAGGACGTCAGCCGCGACGCGCGCGAGCGCATCGGTCAGGCGCGCGCCCACGAGCGCAAGATCGTCGCCGACGCGATGGACACGGCCGGCCAGCAGGTGCGTTCGTACGCCAAGACCGCGCAGGCGCAGATGCAGTCGATCGTGGACTCGTTCGCCACCGAGGTCGACCATCTCGGGGACACCCAGCTGCCCGGCGACGCGGGTCCGGACCCGCTGCCGAACGGCAGGAGCGACTGGCAGATCCGGCGACCTGGCACGCCATGAACCCCCTGCAGCCCTCCTGCCCCGCCCACACCATCCAGCCGGCCCGCCGGCATCTCGTCCTCCCGCTCACAGTCGTCGTCCTGACGGTGTCCGGTGCCGCCGTCGGCGCGATCGAACTCGGCTGGATCACGCCGACCGGCGGCCCCGCTGTCGCAGTACTGAGCCTGGCCCTGCTCTTCCTGGCCGCGCAGATCTGCGCCCGCCGGATCGTTGCGATCCACGCGGGTGAACAGCTGCTCCAGGTCGGGCCGTGGCGCAAGACGCCGCGCACCGGCCGGCGGGCGTCACCAGGTCCCGGGAGGATCCGGGCCCGGCCGATGCATCCGGTCAACCGGCCATCGCCGGAGCAGAGTCCGGACAGCTCGGACACCGAGAAGGTCCGGGCCGCCGCCAAGGAGTTCCTCGACCTCTTCCATGCCGAAAACCCCCAGACCGGCTGGATGGGGCCGCGGATCGCCGCGGTGATGCGCGAGATCGACCTGACCGGGACCTATTGGCACACCCCCGAGGAGCTCGCGTTCGGCGCCCGCGTCGCCTGGCGCAACAACGCACGGTGCATCGGCCGGCTGTACTGGCACAGCCTGCAGGTCCGCGACCTGCGGACGATCTCCGACGCCGGCGGTGTCGCCGCGCACTGCTTCGACCACCTCCGCGCGGCGCACAACGGCGGCAAGATCCGCCCGATGATCAGCGTGTTCGCTCCTGAGGCGCCGTCCCGTCCCGCACCCAGGATCTGGAGCGAGCAGCTCGTCCGGTACGCCGGCTACGAGCAGCCGGACGGCCGTGTGCTCGGCGATCCCCGGTACGTCGCTTTCACCAGCGAACTCATCCGCCGCGGCTGGCGTCCGCCCGACGTCCCGGGAGCCTTCGACGTACTCCCGCTCGTCGTGGAGACCGTCGACGAGGGAATGCGGATGTTCCAGCTCCCCGACCAGGCGGTCCACGAGGTCCCGCTCGAGCACCCGGAGCTGCCGTGGTTCGCCGACCTCGGCATCCGGTGGCACGCGGTCCCGGTGATCAGCAACAACCGTCTCGAGATCGGCGGCATCTCCTACCCGACCGCCCCGTTCAACGGCTGGTACATGGGCACCGAGATCGGCGCCCGCAACCTCGGCGACACCGACCGCTACGCCATGGTCCCGGAGGTCGCGGAACGGATGGGCCTGGACACCTCCGACGAGGCGACGCTGTGGCGGGACCAGGCCTTGGTCGAGATCAATCGCGCTGTGCTGCACTCGTTCAACCGGAACGGTGTCACCATCACCGACCACCACACCGAGTCGCGCCGATTCCTCATCCACGTGGACCGCGAGGAACGCGCAGGCCGCCGGTGCCCCGCCGACTGGAGCTGGATCGTCCCACCCTTGTCCAGCTCCCAGACCCCCGTCTTCCACCGCTACTACAACGCCGAAACCCAACTCCCCAACTTCTTCACCGACCCCGAGGCGACTCACCGCTCCCTGTACGGCGCTCCCCCGGCCTTCCACTAAGGATTGCCTGGAGTTGACCGGCTTCATGCCTTGACGAGCAGTTCTGCGCAATGGCTAACTAGCTGGAACCGCCCTGCCCAAGGAGTCTCGATGCGCCTGCTCCTGTCCGCCGTCAGCCTGCTCGCCTTGACCTCCCCACTCGCACTGGTCGCGCCCGACGCAACCGCAGGACCTCCGGCGAGCCCGACCATCACACCCACACCACAGCAGGTCGTCCAACGCAGCGACGGCTTCCCGATCACTCCCGTCGTCGGGTTGGTTCGTACGTCGCGATCCGACCCGGACGCCGAACGGGTGGTGCGCGCGGCCCTCGCCAGCGCCGGCGTGAAGACCGTGCGCACCACGGACGGCACCGATCCCGGCACACCGACGACCATCTGGCTGGGGCGTACTGCGTCCGTACTCTCGGCGCTCCAGGTCCAGGACAGCACCGGGTTACCCGCTGAGGGCTATGTCCTCGCAGCTGGACGCGATCGGAAGCACCGCGCTCAAATCGTGCTCGACGGAGTCGACGGCGACGGCACGTTCTATGCCGCGGAGTCGTTCGCGCAGTTGGCGCGGCGGAACTGGATGCCGGGTGTCGCGGTCCGGGACTGGCCGACGATGCGCTACCGCGGCTCGATCGAAGGCTTCTACGGCACGCCGTGGTCGCAGGCGGACCGGCTGGACCACCTCGACTATCTCGGCGCGCACCGGATGAACACCTACGAGTACGCACCCAAGGACGACCCGTACCACCGCGAGCAATGGCGCGATCCGTACCCGGCGGACAGGCTCGCGCAGCTCGGCGAACTGGTGACCCGCGCACGGCAGAACAAGGTCGACTTCACCTTCGCGCTCTCCCCCGGGCTGTCGATCTGCTACACCTCCGAGGCCGACTTCCAGGCGTTGATCGCCAAGTTCGACGCCTTGTACGACCTCGGCGCGCGGTCGTTCAACGTCCCGCTCGACGACATCGACTACAACACCTGGCACTGCGACGCGGACCGCGCGAAGTACGGTACCGGTGGTGAAGCGGCTGGTCGGGCGCAGAGCGATCTGCTCAACCGCGTGCAGCGGGAGTGGGTCGAGTCCAAGCCCGACGTCGCGCCGCTCCAGATGGTGCCGACGGAGTACTACAACGTCAGCGAAACGCCGTACAAGAAGACGCTGCGGGAGCAGCTCGACAGCGCCGTCGTCGTGCACTGGACCGGAGTCGGAGTAGTTCCGAAGACGATCACCGCGGCGCAGGCGGCCCAGGCGAAGGCCGTCTTCGGCCACGACATCCTCATCTGGGACAACTACCCGGTCAACGACTACGCGGCCGGCCGGCTGCTGCTGGCGCCGTACACCGGACGCGAACCGGGGATCGCCGACAACGTCGTCGGCGTGATCTCCAACCCGATGAACCAGGCGGCGGTGAGCAAACTCGCGCTGTACTCGTTCGCCGAGTTCGGCTGGAACCCAGCGCGGTACGACGCGACGCCTGTCTGGCTGCGGGCGATCGCCGAACGCTCCGGTGGCGATCGACGCACGGCCGACGCGCTCCAGGTGTTCGCCGACCTCAACACGTACGACGGGACGCTGCATCCGGAGAGCGCGCCGGTCTTCGGCGCGGCCGTCGACCAGTTCTGGCAGCGTTGGCGCGCAGGACAGCGCGCCCAGGCGATCGCCGGGCTGCGACCGCGAGTCACCGCGATCGTCGCGGCACCGGGCACGATCCGTCGCGGTGTGGTCGATCCGGCCTTCACCGCGCAGGCGGAGTCGTGGCTCAAGGCAACAGAACTGTGGGGGCAGGCGATGAGCCGTGCCCTGGACCTGCTGTCCGCGCTCGAGGCCGGCAACGGTACGGCGGCGTGGACCGCGCGCCAGCAGCTGAGCGCGCTCGTGACGCAGGCCAAGGCCATCCGGGACAGCCGGGCGCCGCACGACAGCACCTACCCGCGGGTCGGCGAGCGAGTGGTCGACGAGCTGATCGCGGAGACCGGCCGGGTGTACGACCGCTGGCTCGGCGTGACACCGGGCAAGTCGGCGACGACCAACCTGGGCACGTATCAGGACAATGTGCCCGCGCGCATGGTCGACGGCGACGAGAACACCTTCTACTGGAGCAACGGGACGCCCGGTCCGGATTCGGAGGTGCGAGTCGATCTCGGCTCGTCGGTGCAGATCGGCGCGATCGCCGTACTGATGGGCAAGTCGGCCAGCCCGGACGACTACATCCACTCGGGTGCGCTGGAGTACTCGGTCGACGGCACGCAATGGAACGAACTCACTCGCGCGACGAGTGCCGAAGTACGGTTCACAGCCCCGGCCGGGACTGTTGCACGCTACGTCCGGTACCGCTCGTTGACCGCGAGCGACTTCTGGCTCGTGGTCCGTGAGTTCTCCGTGGAGACCGTCGGCGGGCAGACGACGACGTTGACTGTTGGTGGTACGCCGGCTCCTGCAGCGGGTTCGTCGTACCAGCGCGCCGTGGACGGTGATGTGGAGACTGCATACGTGCCTGCCACCGCGCCGAGTGCGGGTGATGCGTTGGTGGCTACGTTGTCGGCACCGCGCTCGTTGTCTCGGCTGACCGTTCTGCAACCGTCATCGTCGGTGGGCTCCGCGGACGTCGAGATTCAGGTCGGCGGTACGTGGAAGCGGGTCGGGAGCGTTTCGTCGGCGTACGCCGAGGTGAAGGTCGGTGACCTGCTCGCCGAGGCTGTGCGGTTGGTGTGGAAGGGCGGATCGCCGGCCGTCGCCGAGCTTGTCCCCCTCTGGACCGACACGCCACTAGTTGCCCTGAGCACCAGTGCCGATCGGACCGACGTGGTCCGCGGTGCGCCGACCAGCGTGGTGATCAACGTCTCCGCCGGCTCGCGCGCCGACGCAGCCGGCCGCCTCCACATCGGCGCGCCTCCAGGCTGGACTCTCGAGGCCCCCACCAAGCTCACCGTGAAACGCGGCCTGAGCCAGTCAGTGACCGTGAAGCTGACACCACCCGCCGACGCAGCCTTGGCCGACGTGGACATCCCCGCAACGTTCACCGTTGGCAGCAGTACGACGACCGCAGTACTCCGGGTCGCGGTCCGGCCGCGTACGTCCGCCACGAACATCGCGCTGTACCGCCCAGTCGTTGCCTCGAGCACCGAACCGGGCACGACCTTCACCGCGGACCTGGCAGTCGACGGCGATGTAGCGACCCGCTGGGCCTCGGGGTACGACGACGCGTCCTGGCTCCAGGTCGATCTGGGCTCCACCACCCACCTGGGCAAGATCGTCCTCCGCTGGGAGGCCGCCTACGGCTCCGCTTACCAGATCCAGGTGTCCGACGACGCGACCACGTGGACTACGGCCGCGGACGTGAGCGCCGGCGACGGCGGTACCGACACCCTCTGGTTCGACGCGACCGCCCGCTACGTCCGTCTGCAGGGCGTCCACCGCGCCACGCAGTACGGCTACTCGCTCTACGAAGCTGAGGTCTATCCGGCAAGCTGAGAGGCGGCGACGGCCAACCCGTCCACGAAGTCGTTCATTTCGTGGCCGGAATGCCCTTTCACCCAACGGAATGCGACGTCGCCGCGCTCCGTCACCAGGGTCACCAGCGGCTCCCACAGGTCCTGGTTGGCGACCGGCTTCTTCGCGGAGGTCAACCACCCGCGCTCGAGCCACCCGACGTACCAGCGATCGCGGAAGCAGTTGACGACGTACGTCGAATCCGAGACGACCAGCAGCGGGCCGGCATTCGCCCGCACGGCTTCGAGTGCGGCCCGGATCTCCATCCGCTGATTCGTGGACGGAGCCTCGTGCCCGGAGTCGTACTCGCTCGTCGACAACGCCCACGCCCATCCACCCGGCCCGGGGTTGCCCGAACACGCGCCATCGGTGAACACCGACCGCGCGTTCGCGGGCACGGTCATGTCAGCCGGACGAGGACGACGAGCACGAGCAACAGGCATCCGAGAACCCTACACGGCGCTCCTCCTGAAGCGTCCCGGCGTCGTCCCGACGGCCTGGGAGAACGCCCGGGCGAACGCCGACTCGGAGTGGTATCCGACCCTGGTCGCGACCGTCGCGACCGTAAGATCGCGGTTGGCCAGCAGGTCCGCCGCGGTGATCATCCGGACGGTGGTGAGGAATTCGCCCACCGTGCTGCCGGTGTGCCTGGCGAAATGCCGCAGAAAGGTTGCCCTCGACATCGTCGCGATCGCGGCCAGTTGCGCGATCGGCCAGGCGGCGCCCGGCTCCCGCAGTACGGCGTCGATCACCCGCGCGATCCGGTGATCGTCGACAGCCGTCCACAACGCCGCCGTACCGAACTCGCGGTTGGACTGCCTGAGCACCATCGCGAGCAGCGCCGTACAGATCGATGACAGGATCGCGGCCGCCCCCGGCCCGTCGCCCAGGGCCTCCTGCCGCATCAACGCCGTCATCGAGCGGACCGCAGTACCGTCACCGAACGACACCACCAGCGGCTCCGGCAGACTCTGCAGGAACAGGCTTCCGGACGCCGAGCGGAACGTGTAATGACCGCAGAAGAGGTCGATCGTCGCGTGGTCGTCGTCCTCGGTGCGAATGGTGTCGAAGGTGGCGCCGGGCGTCTCGGCGACGGTCCGGGTCGCCTTCCCACCCTCCGTACGGATCCGGTGCGACGGGCTGCTCGGCAGCAGGACCGCGTCGCCCGCGGCCAGAGCGATGCTGCGGTCGCCGACCTCCAGCGTGCACTGGCCGTCGAGCAGGAAATGGAACGCGGCCTCGGACGCGCCGTACGGCGCCACGTCCATCACCGTGGCACCGGCCAGAAGGCAGCGCTTGTCCAGCCGGGCCTGCACCCGGGCCAGTTCGAGGAGATGACTGATCGAATCCATTGAGACGCTCGCGAAGAAAATTGAGACCTGGACAGCTACTGCGGATCACCGCTACGGACGAGACTAGTCCCCATGGACAACACTCTGCGCGCCGACGTCGTGGTCATCGGTTTCGGCAAGGGCGGCAAGGCTGCCGCCGCGACCCTCGGCCGGCTCGGCAAGCGCGTCGTACTGATCGAGAAGTCGGATGAGATGTACGGCGGGACCTGCCCCAACGTCGGCTGCGTGCCGACGAAGGCACTGGTACACCACTCCGGCAACCGGCGCCCGGACGATTCGCCGCAGGAGTGGTTCGAGCACGCCATCGGTCAGGTGCAGGCGCTCACCACTCTGTTCCGGGCCGGCAACTACGACGCACTCAACGACGCTGACACGATCACCCTGCTGACCGGGGCTGCGGCGTTCGTCGATCCGCACACGGTGGTAGTCGGAGACATCACGGTGACGGCCGAGACCATCCTCATCAACACGGGGTCGGCGCCGGTGATCGCACCCATTCCCGGGCTCGCGGCCAGCACCCGCCTGGTCACGAACGTCGGCCTGATCAAGAACACCACCCTGCCCGGACGGCTCGCGGTGATCGGCGGGGGCTACCTGGGAATCGAGTTCGCGTCGATCTACCACCGGTTCGGGTCCGGAGTCACCGTGTTCGAGTCGTCGGCGCGGATCCTCGGGCGCGAGGACGACGACGTCGCTGCCGCGGCCGAACAGATCCTCACCGACGAGGGCGTCGACATCGTCGCCGGAGCGACCGTGCTCGAGGTTCGCGACGGTGCGGCCGACACCACCATCGTCTACGAGAAGAACGGCCGCCGGCACACCCTCGTCGTCGACGCCGTGCTCGCCGCGACCGGCCGCGCGCCCGTCACGGACGGCCTCGACCTCGAGAAGGCCGGCATCCGTACGACGTCGCGTGGCGCGATCGAGGTCGACGAGCACCTGCGGACCAGCCAGCCGCACGTCTTCGCGCTCGGCGACGTCAACGGCGGACCGCAATTCACCTACATCTCCCTCGACGACAGCCGGATCGTGCTCGACCAACTCGTCGGAGAAGGCAAGCGCTCGACCGCGGACCGGGTCGCCGTACCGGCCACGCTGTTCATGTCACCGCCGCTCGCGACGATCGGGATGACCGAGAAGGAGGCGCGCGCCGCCGGGCACCGGATCAAGGTCGGCCGGCAGAACGTCGCGGACATCGTCGCGATGCCGCGCGCTTACATCGTCGAGGAGACCCGCGGCCTGATGAAATTCATCGTCGACGCCGACACCGACCAGATCCTCGGCGCCGCCCTCCTCAGCGTCGACGCCCAGGAACTCATCAACACCGTCGCCCTGGCAATGCGCCACCACATCCCCGCCGCCGACCTCCGCAACACCATCTACACCCACCCAAGCTCCACCGAAGCCTTCAACGATGTCATTCCCCGCTGACTTGCGAGGCGTATCAATTGGCTGATCTGGCGCCTCTTTAGAGATGAGAAGGATCATCTCGGGACGGTCGGCGCGAATTGGCGCCGGCGAACGGAGGCGCGGCAGATGGCGAATCTCTTTGGTCCGCCGGCCGGCGGACTCGATGCGCACACGAATGTCGCCTTCCACTATTGGCAACGGGTGCTGGGGCTCATCGCGGGCGCCGGCGTTTTGGTGCTCCTCGCAGTACTTCTGCGTCGCGGAGACAACACCTGGTCGCAATCCGTCTGGGTCACTCTCCTCGTGATCGCCGCGGTGCTGGGCGTGGTTGTTCTGCTGTCCGCGTCAGCCAAGCGGGTCCGGCGCCTCTGGTTCTTCGCACTGCGTTGGGCGGTACTGATCCTGGCGGCGCTTGTCGCCACACACTTCGCGGACGCTGCGAGTCTGAAGGGTGCAAAGAAGTCGATCGTCGAGATCGAGCTCGCCGGCCGTGCCCCGGTGTGGACCGACTGCGGGTGCGAGAGCGCCTTCAGGACAGCCGTCCATCAAGACTTCTGGTTCATCTTGTCGTACGTTCTGCTGCTCGGTCTGCTGGCGTTGTGGGCCGGCGCATACTTCCGCCTGCCCGCGCTGCGCCGCGCACGGATCGCTGTCGCCATCGCCGTCGTTGTGGCCGGCGCACTGGACGTCGTCGAGAACATCCTGATGCTCAACGCGGGAACGTCGGACGGACCTTGGCAGTTCGTCGCGGTCTGTGCGTGGGCGAAGTTCGCCTTGCTGCTCGTCGCCGTCGTGTACGTCGTGGCCGGGGCCTTCGCTTGGTGGTCGACGCCGCGCTGGGTCCGGCTCGCCTCGTGGGCGCTGCCCAAGTACGCCCGCGAGGCGACCGGCGAGACTCCGAGATCGACGCCTGCGGAGGAGGTGGCCCCATCCGCCGCTGGCACCCAGACGGTACGCACCGCCGCGCCGCCGGGGGTCGCGCAGCACGGCATCGCTCTGTCCGGCGGTGGCATCCGGGCGTCGTCGATCAGCCTCGGCGCGCTCCAGGAACTCGAAAGCAAGACGCTCAGCTGGTCCAACGCCCGCGCGGTCACCGCCGTCTCGGGCGGAGCGAACATGGCGGCGGGCTGGAGCATCGCACGGTCGAGTTACCGGACGGCTGATGGCGGGAACCCCGATCGAGTACCGCCCGGCGAGCTCGACCCCGTTCCGTGGCAGCAGCAGACGAGCGGATGGCTCACCCCCGAGGAGCGCCACCTGGTCGACAACCTCGGCTACCTCGGATCCAGCCAGCCCCGGGGATCCGACACCGACCCAGCCGCGGCAGATGCCACCAGGAACGCGGGCGACCAGGCTCAGAGCAAGGCGTCGTACCGTCCGGCGGTGTTCGCAACCGTCATCGCCGGGCTGACCGTCAACGTGGTGGTGTTGTTCAGCATGCTCTGGGCGATCACACGGCCCATCGGCTGGGGTTTGCGCAGCCTCACAGGCCAGGACGGCACCCTCGGGCGGAACGCGATGCACCAACTGGTGAATGAACACTCGCTCGCGCTGCCCGGGATCATCTTCCTGGTCGTCGGATTCGCCATTCTGATGCTCTGGGTGCTGGCCGGCCGGGTTCTCGTCAGCCCTGCCCAGCACCACGGGTGGGCGCGGGTCTCGTTGCGGACACTGAAGCGCGCGGCGTACGCCGGGATCGCTCTGGGCGCCTCGCTCGCACTTGCCATCTGGGCCTTCGTCGAACTGGTCGGCGCGGTCGCGTACCTGTCGTTGCCCGCGGTGATCGCCACGGCCGCTGCCAGCGCCGGCGTGATCGGCTCGGTGGTCCGCATTCTCAGGAAGCCCGCAGCGCGGTTCGCGCCCATGCTCGGCGGGTTTGCCTTCCTCGTGGTCGCGCTAGGCCTTGCGGCGCTGGCGACGTGGAACGCGGCGAAGCAGGGTGTGAGTTGGTCTTCGAACGATCTGATCACTTGGCAGTCCGGCTGGAACTGGATCGCCGCACTCTTCCTGTCGGCAGTCGCACTCCTGGGGCCCAGCCCGGAAAGCTGGTCGCTGGCGCCGTTCTATCGAGGCAAGTTGCGGCTGGCCTACGCGACGTACCGGACCCGGTACGACAGGGACAGGCAACCTGTGCACCCGTACGAGAACGACAACGTCGCCGTGACGAACGCCGAGCGGGAACCGGGGCTGTTCGCCTTCAACCGTCACGACGCCGCGGAGCGCACGCCGCTCGTGGTGTGTACGACGAGCACGGTCACCTCGCGCGCGGTTCGCACCCTCTACGGCACTCCGGCTCTCAGCGTCACGTTCGACCCGGAGCGGACTACCTTGCATCTGCCTCAGGACGGGCGCGGCAACACGCTCCAATTCGCCGCGTCCACGCGAGTGCTCGACCGGCTCGGCAACAGAATGCGCAAACGGATCACAACGATGATGGCGGTCGCGATCTCCAGCGCTGCGGTCTCTCCGGCGATGGGACGGTTCCGCATCGGGCCGACCAGCATGCTGCTGACCTTCTTCAACATCCGGCTCGGTGTCTGGATCGCCAACCCGCGTTTCATCACTCAGCTCGAAGCCGCCGGTCTGCAGGACAAACTCCGGCTGTCGTACCCGCACACCGGACTCGGTTATCTGTTCAAGGAGTTCTTCGGGATCCACGACCTCGACGACCCCTACCTCTACCTGACCGACGGCGGGCACTGGGAGAACACCGGACTCGTCGAGTTGCTCCGGATTCCCGAAATCACCGAGATCGTCTGCGTCGATGCCGACTCCGGTCCGGGCGACGCGACGAGCTCGCTCGGCAAGGCTATCGCGATCTCTCCCAGCGAGTGCGACATCAGGATCGACATCAGCCTCGACCCCCTGCGGGCTGCTCCCAGCGGTTCACGAGTCCCGGCGTACTCCCCGCGGACCGTCAACATCGGGTTCTTCACCAAGGGCGCCGCGTCCTTCACCGACCAGACCCGCGTCGGTGTCCTCTGGTACGCCAAACCCGGTCTGGCCAAGGAGATGCCCGCATCCCTGCTCGCATTCCACGAGCGGTACCCGAGCTATCCGAGGGAGTCGACGCTGAACCAGTTCTTCGACACCGCGAGCTTCGTTGCCTACCGCAACCTCGGCCGCTACAACGCCCGGCAGATCCTGCTCGCCCGCCGCAGACTACGCGAGGCCCTCACCGAACTCGTCGCGATCGCCGACTCTGCACAGCTCAAAAAGCGCCTGTCAGCCATGGCGTGCGCCCGATCCGCCCACTGGGCCATCATCGAACTCTCCCGCGCCGCCCACAGCGCAGCCATGCCCGACTCCCCCAGCACCGCAGACCTGGTCGCGGCCTACTGCCGCGCCGTGAGCGTCTCCCTGGTCAAACCCTAGTGCCTCGTCAACCAACGTTGACGACGTAATCCCCCCAGCCCTCCTCCGCCTCGGTCTCCACCCAACTTTGAGAAGCCACCGCCCAGTTCCAGCACGGAATTGTGGTCGGTGGCTTCTCAAAGTTGGGTAGAGCACCGGCGAGACAGACCGCAGGACCAATCCGGCCGGCCGGACCCCGAGTGATGGATTAGGACCTGAACGTTCCTTGGCGAGGCACTAGCCACTGTGAATCGGAGAACGGCGGTCTGCGTATGAGCGGAAAGCAGCGGGCGAAGGTGTTGTTGCGTCTCGACGGGGCGAGCACCAAGCAGCAGAGTGATGACATTCGGGTACGCCGCGGGACGAGTGTCGAACTGGACGCCAACAACCCGTCGGCAACGTGGGAATGCGACGGCGTCGACGTTGCTTCCTCGGGCGGCGTCGCGGCGATCTCGTCGATGGATTCCCGCCGATCGGGGACCTACGTTGCCAAGAACGCGGCAGGCGACGAGCTGGGCCGGGTCAAGGTGTACGCGTTCTCTGCGGTCAAGTCTTTGATCGTGGTGGTAGCGCTGTGGCTTCTGCTCACGGTGGTTCTCCTGTGCTGGGGATTTGCGGCTCGATCGCCGGGCGACGGCAAGCAGGACGGCTCTACCAGTAACGGCCAGGTCGCGCCGGCCGCGTGCGCCCCCGCGGATCCCGGGACGAGCAAGCCGCTGGCGACCGTGGCGGCCAGAGGGGATCCTGCGATCAACATCCCCTTCGGTCGCGGCCGGAGCAGCGTTCAGCGCATTCGTGGCCGCCGCCACCGCCGTCACCGCCGCGGGCTCCGACCAGAGCGCCCTCAGCAGCAGCCCCACCTAGCGCGGTTGCGCCACGTTCTTGAGCAGCCAGTGTGACAGTGGGCGTAGTTGGGTGAAGGCGGCTAGGACGTGGTCGGCTGCGGCGGGGGTGTGGATCCATTCGTCGCAGCCGACGGGGCGGGTTGCGATGAGGGATTTGTGGCGGAGCAGGTTGGCTCGTGGGTGGTCGGCGCGATGGCCTCGGAGAGGTCGCTTGAGGAGGTCGCCTGTGATCGTGAAACCGTCGCGCTCGAGGTTTCGGATGATGGTGACGGGGCGTCGGCCGGGACCGGGGTCTCCGGGTCTCTCGAAAGCCCCAGTCACAACGTGCAGGTTAGCGGTAGCGGCGGGCCTTGTTCTCCGTCTTGGACTCGCCGGGTTGCCATTCGGCGATCCACGGGCCTGTTCCTTCGGACGGGTCCACGATTCCGTCCTCGAGCCAGCTGTGCTTCCCGTCGAGCACCTGCCGGGACAGTTGTCGATCGGCGTCGTCGGTGTTGCTCCACAGCTGCTCGAAGAGGTGGTCGACCCGGAGCCGCGCCTGCTCACAGAACACCGTCGCCAGCTCGTACGCCGACTCGCCGCGCGCGGCATCCCGCTCGCGCAGCGTTTCGGCCCGCGAGCAGGATGCGGCCATCGCGAACAGCTCGGCGCCGATGTCCACGATCCTGCCCAGGAACCCCTGCCGGTACTCGAGCTTCGCCTGCCACCGGCCCATCCCGTAGAAGGTCTGCCGCGCGAGCTTGCGCGACGCCCGCTCGACGTACCGCAAATGCTTGCCGAGCGCCCCGAACTCACGGTACGACCTGGGATCCGTTCCCTTGCCGACGGCAAGCTGCGGAAGCCATCTGGCATAGAACCCACTCGCGTTCACCGCGGCCTTCGCCTTGGCCTGGAGATCGGCGTCGGGTGACGCGAGGTCACCGGCCGCGGACAGGTGCGCGTCGACCGCCTCCCGGGCGATCAGCAGGTGCATGATCTCGGTCGAGCCTTCGAAGATCCGGTTGATCCGCAGATCGCGCAGGATCTGCTCCGCCGGCACCGCGCGTTCACCTCGGGCCGCGAGCGACTCGGCGGTCTCGTACCCGCGTCCGCCGCGGATCTGCACCAGCTCGTCGGCGATCCGCCAGGCCATCTCGCTGGACCACAGCTTGGCCAGCGCCGCCTCGATCCGGATGTCCTTGGTCCCCGCGTCGGCCAGGTTCGCCGACAGGTCGAGCACCGCCTCGAGCGCGAACGTGGTGGCCGCGATGAACGAGATCTTCTCGGCCACGGCCGCGTGGTCGCCGATCGGCCGGCCCCACTGGACGCGCTCGGCGGACCATTCCCGCGCGATCTTCAGGCACCACTTGGCCGCAGCCGTGGTGGTGGCCGGGATGGACAGCCGCCCGGTGTTCAGCGTGGTGAGCGCGATCCGCAGACCGTCGCCCTCCCGTCCCAGCCGGTTCTCGACCGGTACCCGGACCTGGTGGAAACGGGTCACGCCGTTCTCGATCCCGCGCAACCCCATGAAGGCGTTGCGGTTCTCCACCGTGATCCCCGCCGCGTCGGCCTCGACCACGAACGCGCTGATGCCACCCCGCCCGCCGTCATGCTTGGGTACGCGCGCCATCACCACGACCAGCTCGGCGATGACCCCGTTCGTCGTCCAGAGCTTCACCCCGTCCAGCAGGTACGCCGTACCGTCGTCGGTCGGTGTCGCCGTCGACGCCAGCCGGGCCGGGTCCGAACCCACATCGGGCTCCGTGAGCAGGAACGCGGTCACCGCACCGGCAGCGCAGCGGGGCAGGAACCGCTGCTTCTGCTCGTCGGTCCCGAACATCTTCACCGGCTCCGGCACACCGATCGACTGATGCGCCGACACCAGCGCGCTCAGGCTCGGATGCACCGAGGAGACCAGCATCAGCGCCTTGCCGTAGTACGACATCGGCAGGCCGAGGCCGCCGTACCCGGTCGGGATCTTGATGCCGAACGTCCCCAGTTCGGCGAGCCCTTGCAGGTACTCGTCCGGGATCTTCGCCTCCCGCTCGATCAGCAGCCCGTCGAGGGTCTCGCAGTACGCCGCCAGCCGCGCGATGAACTCCTCGCCCCGGGCAGCGTCGTCAGGGGCGACGGCGTGCGGTTGCGGGTGGATCAGCGACAGGTCGAAGTCGCCGAGGTACAGCTTCTTCGCGAAGCTCGGCCGGGCCCACTCGGTCTCCCGCGCCGCCTCGGCAACCTCCCGGGCCTCGCGTTCGCCGACCTGCCGCGTCGTAGCCGTCACGGGTATCCCTCCTCGCCTGGGAACTCCTACTACCCGCTAGTACCCCAAACGAGCCACAAGGAACTCGACGGCGTCTGGATGCAGCCTGAGCAGGCAGGCGCAGAAGTGAACTGCGCGCGACCGGCGCACCCGGGAGCCCCACCTCCCACTCGACGACTGACTCGGTGGAACTCAGAGGCCGACCATCGCCATCCCGGCGGGGTTGTACCGGTCCCCCTGTACGCCGATCCGCGCGGCCAGCGCGTCGAGATCCGCGATCTCGTCGGCGGAGAGCGCGATCTGCGTCGCGCCGGCGTTCTCGTCGACCCGCGGGCGGCGGCGGGTGCCGGGGATGGGGACGATCCACGGGTGCTGGGCCAGCAACCAGGCGAGGGCGATCTGGCCGGGCGTGCAGCCCTTCGGTTCGGCGAGGGCGCGGACGTAGGCGACGAGGGCCTCGTTGGCGGTGAGGTTGCCGGCCTCGAAGCGCGGGACCCGCGAGCGGATGTCGCCGGCGGGGAACTCCGTCGACGTACTCACGGTGCCGGTCAGGAAGCCCTTGCCCAGCGGGCTGAACGGAACGAACCCGATCCCGAGCTCGGCGCACGCCGGCAGCACCTCGGGCTCCGGGTCCCGCGTCCACAGCGAGTACTCACTCTGCACAGCCGTGACCGGATGGACTGTGTGCGCCCGGCGGATCGTCTCCGCGCCCGCCTCCGAGAGCCCGAAATGCCGAACTTTGCCAGCCTGTACAAGTTCGGCCACCGCTCCGGCGACGTCCTCGATCGGTACGTCGGGATCCACCCGGTGCTGGTAGAACAGGTCGATCACGTCGATCCCGAGCCGCTGCAACGACTCGTCCGCGACCCGGCGGATCTGCTCGGGACGCGAGTTCGTCCCGATCATCTTGCCGTCCTGGATGTTCCACCCGAACTTGGTCGCGATCACGACCTGGTCGCGCACCGGCGCGAGCGCCTCGCCGACCAGCTCCTCGTTGACGTACGGCCCGTAGACCTCGGCCGTGTCGAAGAACGTGACCCCGGCGGACTCCACGGCGTACCGGATCACGCCGATCATGTCGTCGCGGTCACCGGGGTTCGGTCCGTAACTCTGCGACATCCCCATGCAGCCGAGGCCGACCGCGGAGACCTCCAGGCCTTGACCGAGCGTTCGTGTGTGCATGATGCCTCCTCAGGCCTCGGGGATTTCGATGCCGCCGTACGCCCGGGTGATGGTCTCCGGCGCCGGGCCGCCGCGGATCCCGGTGTCGAGCGCGTCGATCGCGGCGAGCTGCTCGTCGGTGAGCTCGAAGTCGAAGACGGCGAAGTTCTCCACGATCCGGGCCGGGGTGACCGACTTCGGGATCGGCTGCCGCCCTTCCTGCAGGTGCCAGCGCAACATCACCTGTGCCGGCGTGCGGCGGTGCGCCGCGGCGAACTCGAGGATCGTCGGATCCTCCAGCGTCGAGCCCTTCGAGCCGCCCCGGTAGAAGGTGATCCCGCCGATCGGCGACCAGGCCTGGTTGAGGATGCCCCGCTCGTTGTCATAGGCAAGCAGCTCGGACTGCTGGAAGTACGGATGGATCTCGAGCTGGTTGACCGCCGGCACGATACCGGTCTCGGCCAGCAACCGCTCCAGGTGCGGTGGCATGAAGTTCGACACCCCGATGGCCCGGACCTTGCCGTCGGCAAGCAACTTCTCCAGCGCCTGATAGGCACCGATGGTGCGCTCGAAGTCGCTCGGAACCGCCTGGTGCAGGATCAGCAGGTCGACCTGCTCGACGCCGAGCTTCGCGGCGCTCTTGTCGAACCCGTGCAGGGTCTCGTCGTACCCGTAGTCGACGACCCAGATCTTCGTCTCCACGAAGACGTCATCCAGGCCGGAGCGTCGGATCGCCTCGCCCACCTCGCGCTCGTTCCCGTACGCCGCCGCCGTGTCCACGTGCCGGTAGCCGACCTCCAGCGCGGTCTCGACAGCCGCGATCGTCTCGTCGGGCGGCGTCTGGAACACGCCGAACCCGATGGCGGGCATCTCCACCCCGTTGTTCAGCTTGATCGTCGGAATGCTCATACCGCCACCGTAGGCCGGGACGGCACGCGCAGGGAGCCTCTGCTGTTCCAGGTACCAGCAGTGCCCCCTTCGCCGCCTGCTAGGGGACGCGGAGGCGGTTGTTGCGCGGGTTGTGCTCGAGCTCGACCAGGCCGAGCTCCTCGAGCAGCGGCGGGATGTACATGGCGAAGCGGCCCCGGTACCCCTTGCGAAGGCCGTACCAGCCACCGACGGGGTTGTCCTCCGCCCGCGCCCACGCCTCCAGCGTGCCGTCCTTCGCCGGCTTCCCCTCGTCGGCGCTGCCGAGGTCCATCCAGTCACCATGGGCCTCGAGCATCGCGGGTACGTCGTCGAGGCAGCGGGCCAGGTACCGCAGCTTCGTCGTACCGACCTGGCAGACGATCTCAGCCGGGTCCGCGGTGTCGTCCCGGTGCATGGTGTACTCCGACGTACGGGGTGGTGTCTTGAGGATCCAGGGATCGTCGGGGGTGCCAGTACCGTTCATGAGTCTGCTCCTTGGGTCGTCTCGTTGCAGGCGGCAACGAAGTACCGCAGCAGCCCGCTCCAGCCGCCGGCGTTCGCATCACGCCAGCTGTCCGCGTCGGCACCGAGCCGTTCCCAGCCCGAGTGCGTGATCAACACCTTGCTCCGATCCTCGGCGACCGGCACGAAGCGGATCTCGACATCGGTCGCCTCGTCCGCGGGTCGCCGAATGTGCCACCGATAGCTCAATCGGTGCGGCGGATCCCACGCGGTGATCTCGCCCCAGTCGATGCCGTCGCCGTCGCGGGTGCGCTCGTAGATGCGCCCGCCGACCCCTGGCTCCAAGGTCACGGCCGCCGGGTCACCGCTGACCGAGTGTCCACGCGGCCACCACGACGAGAACCGCTCGGTCCACGTCGCGAACGCATGCCCGACGGAACACTCCAGCAGTACTTCGACCCGTAGCGGCTCGGTCACTACTCCCCCGCGTTCCGGCGGCCGCGTGTTCTCCGCCATCAACTTGAACCGCGTCACCGCATCCCCCCACACGTCGCGTAAGTACGCCTGGACAACCTCAGCGCCGGCCTCGTGCAGGCGATAGATCCGCCTGGTCCCCTCCGGCGCCTCCTCAACCAGCCCCGCCTCCTTCAGCAGCCGGAGGTGGCGCGACACCGCCGGCCGACTGACCGGCAGCTCCCCCGCCAACTCCCCCACCGACCGCGCCCGCCCACCCAGCAACTCGAGAATCCGCCGCCGCACCGGATCCCCCAACGCGGCGAACGGATCCCGCCCAGACTCAGTCACCATGCAAGCGTAACCCATCGGTTACGGTAATCCCCTTGTTACCATCTGTCTCCGGCTGGAAGGAGAGACGATGACGACGACCTGGTGCTCGGTGGTCGCAGCGCAGTACAGGTCAGTGCTCGACGACCTGGCCATCACGGTGCGCGGCTGTCCCGATGAGCTGTGGGAAGCGAGCATCTACGAGATCAAGAAGTCCGACCAGTGGGCCTGGCCTCCGACGGACCGTGACGGCCGGCCGTTCGACGAGCCCGCGGACCGCGAGCGCAATCTCCAGGCCATGTCCGCCGTCTGGCGGACCGCCTCGCACGCTCTCTGGTTCACCGACCTCGACCTGTCCGGGCCTGAGACGGAATGGGCTCCGCCTGCCCCGTTCTCCACGGCCGACGAGGACGCGTACGTCGTACCGCCCGTGTACTCCCGCGAACAGGTCTTCGCCTACATCGACCACTGCCGACGAAGGGTCGACACACTGTTCGCCGACCTGACCGACGATCAGGCCACCGCGCAACTCCCACAGCCCCACCGAAACGGCGGAACGTCCCTGGCAGCCGTCCTCATCCAGGGCGTGCTCCACCTCCAGCTCCACTCCGCCCAGATCCGCACGTTCCTCAGAACCCACGGCATCCGCTGCGAGGACGAGTAAGGATCTACAGGCTGAAAGCGACCGAGCGAAGGATCAACGCAGCGATGAACACCGCCGTGAACGCCAGGTCGATCGACAGCCCACCGGCCCGCACCGGCCGCAACACCCGCCGAACCCGCCCGATCACCGGCTCCGTCCAAGCATGCGTAAACTCCCGAGCCCGACCAGCCCACTGAGGCCCGTTCGCCAGCACCCCGGTCCAGTCCAGCACCATCCGCACAATCAGCACCACGATGAACACCGTCAGCACGAACCCAACCAGGTCCCCAATGAGGCTCATAGCAACTCCTCCACGACGGCCACCCTGACCACCACACAAGTATCAACGCCGCAACCCACCCAGGAATGTCTCCACCACCATCTTCTTAGCCGACTATCAGCTCCCACGGTGCCTCGTGGGCCTGATCAGGTGACGGATCTCGGTGGCTTGACGTGGCCCGGAATCCGGCGTCCCATGAGCTAAGGCATCGAGGCGCTCGGCCCCGGCCGGAGAGTTGGGCAGGGTGTCCACAGCCACAGCAGACGCCAAGCGCAGGTACGCCGCGTTGGCGTGTCGACGCGGACGCGCTGACGGCTAGTGATCCGCTAGTAGAGCCATGGCTGGGCGCGCTGGAGCTTCTTGGACCTCGAGGGCACTCAGGCTGCGGCTATCGGCGGATCTGGGCCGTACCACCGCGGCCATCGTCCTCGTCGGCGCCGCCTACTACCTCGGTGCGCGTCTAGGCCTGAGCCTGTCCCTGGTCGAGCGAAACGTCACGCCGCTCTGGCCGCCCAGCGGCATCGCACTGGCGGCGTTCCTGATTATGGGGCGGTCCATGTGGCCGGGTGTTGCGCTTGCAGCTCTGGCCGTCAATCTGCCGATCAGCACCGGTCCTGCGCCCGCCCTGTTCACCGCTCTGGGCAACACCCTTGCGCCACTCGTTGCAGCGATCGTCCTCGAGCGCATCGGGTTCCGGCGTCAGCTGGATCGCCAGCGTGATGCGCTGGCAATCGTCTTCCTGGGTGCGCTGGCGAGCATGACGATCAGCGCCACCGTCGGCGCCATCACGCTGATAGCTTCGAAGGGAACCGGCGAGCTGGCCACCACCTGGGCGGTCTGGTGGACCGGCGACGCGATGGGTGTTCTCGCCGTCGCCCCGTTCCTCTTGTGTATCCCGCTGTTCTGGGAGCTCGAGCCGTGGCCGGTCGCGCGCTGGCTCGAAGCCGCAGTCATCCTCGCGCTGACCATCGTCTTTGTGTCGTGGACGACGCGCACCGACCTGCACCTGCTGTTCCTGGTGCTGCCGTTGCTGGGCTGGGCCTCGTGGCGTCTGCAGTTGCGCGGAGCCGCCCCCGCCGCGCTGACGGCCTCACTGATCGCAACCTGGTCGGCGGCGCACGAACTCGGCCCGTTCGCGGGCAAGTCGCTGCTGGAGCAGATGTTGACTCTGCAGGCGTTCAACGCCACCGTCGCGCTCACGTCGTTCTTCCTCGCCGCGCTCGTGACCGAACGAATGCAGTTCGCCCGCGCGCTGATGTCCGCCGCTGCCGACCTAGAGGAACGCGTCAGGACTCGCACCGCGCAGCTCTCGGCGGCCAACGAACGTCTGCGCCGCGAGATCCACCAGCGGCACGAGACGCAGCAGCAGCTGAGCCTGGAAGAGGAACGGACCCGGCGAGAGCATCAGATCGCGGAAACGCTGCAACGCAGTCTGCTCCCCGACCGCAGGCCCGATATCCCCGGCGTGGCCGTTGCGGCCCGGTACGTCCCAGCGACCGCGGACCTGCATGTCGGCGGCGACTGGTACGACGTGATCCAGTTGCGCGGCGGCCTGATCGGTCTCGTCATCGGTGACGTCGCCGGGCACGGCCTGCAGGCTGCGGCAGCCATGACACAGCTGCGGACGGCCGTCCGGGCGTACGCCGTACACGATCCCTCGCCGGAGGCGGTGATGAACGGCCTGCACGTGCTGGTCCGCGAGCTGCCAATGGCCGAGATGGTGACTTTGCTCTACGTCCTGTACGACCCGGACACCGGCACGGCGCGGTTCGCGAACGCCGGACACCCGCCGGCCCTCCTGATCGACAACGGAGATACGCGGTACCTCGACGGTGGCCTGGCCCCGCCACTCGGCGTACTGGCGCATCGGGACCATGCCGAGGTAACGCACCAGCTGCGGCCTGGAGCGACCCTCCTCCTCTACACCGACGGGCTGGTCGAGAAGCGCACACAGTCGATTCAGGATGGCCTC
This sequence comes from Kribbella sp. NBC_00709, assembly GCF_036226565.1. Lineage (GTDB taxonomy): Bacteria > Actinomycetota > Actinomycetes > Propionibacteriales > Kribbellaceae > Kribbella. Next base: position 7,009,091 of record NZ_CP108996.1, on the reverse strand, counting down.
GATCGGCTGCTCGCCGAAGCGTCCGACCTCGGCGGGTCCGACATCGACGCCCTGTGTGACCATCTCCTGTCGACCCTCACAGAGAACGGCAAGGTCGCCGACGACATCGCGCTGATCGCTCTCCAGCCGCTGGTGCTGGCCGGAAGGCCGCTGTCGCTCCACGTGCCGGCCGATGCGCGGATGCTCTTCCAGGTCCGGCACGCGCTACGTCGCTGGCTCCGCGAGTCGGGAGTCAACGCGCAGGACACCGGCGAGATCACGATCGCCTGCGGGGAGGCGTGCAGCAACGTCGTACTGCACGCGTACGGCGCCTCGCCAGGTGACCTGCAGGTCGAAGCGCGACTCGTCGACGGTGCGGTCGAGCTGACCGTGCGCGACCACGGTCAGTGGCGCCGTCCGGCGAACCGTGGCGGCGGCTTGGGCATGGGACTGATCCGCGGACTCACGGATTCCGTCGACGTGGACAGCCGTCCAGAAGGTACGACGGTCTTCATGCGACGCACCATCGCGGTAGAGGACGAGAAGTGACCCCGCACGCGGTGGTAGATGCTCGAACAAGCAACGGCATCCAGGTCGTGCGGATCTGCGGCGAAGTCGATCTCACCAACGCCATCGAGGTACGAGAAGCCATCAGCCGGATCGCCTCCCACGACGTACCCGCCATCCTCGTGGACCTGACCGAAACCACCTACCTCGACAGCTCCGGAATCGCCATGCTCTTCAAGCTGGCCGAACGCCTCAACGAACGCCGCCAGCAACTCCGCCTGGTCGTCCCCCCAACCTCCCCGCTCCAAGCCGCCCTCAACCTGACGAACCTCCCCCAAACCATCCGGGTCCAACCCACAGTCGACTGACGCTGACTTGCGGAAGTTTGCCCACAGCAACATTTCGACGCGGCATGGGCTAGCTGTCCGGTGCGTCCCGCTCAGCATCCAGGACCGCCATAACGTCCACCGCGCCTTCCCCGGCGTCGTTGTCCGATCGCGCAGCCGATGAGCCGGACATCCATTCCTGTGGGTCGATCCCGTAGGTCTCCGACAGGGTCCGGAGGCGGTAGACCGCCTGAGCGCGCCGGAAGGTCCGCTCGGTCAGGCTGGCGCTGAGCGCTGCATTCAACCCGACGCCGACGAACGGCACCGTCTGCGCAAGCTTCTTCTGAGTCAGTCGCAGGCCGAGGATCTGGTAGACCTTGCCGATGACCCGAACGAGAAGGTGCTCGTTCAGCTGCTTCCAGGTCGCTTGACGCATCATCTGCTGGGTCAAGCGCGACAGCGCCCCCAGCGCCTGTGTCTTCGCGCCCAAGGAGCCCGCCACCCCCAGCGAGAGGACACCCATCGCGAAGAGTTCCTCGTCCGGGAGCCGCACATCGTAGCCATAGCGAGAAGCCACCGCGCCGATGGTGCGCCCCATCATGGCCATCGAAGCGACCGCGTCGGCGGCCACCGCACCGATCGCCACGGCAGCCGTCGTACCGGCAGTCACCGTAGTAGCCACCTCCGCTCCGGTGACGGCCAAGGCGGTCGCAGCCCCCTGGCCGGCCGAGCCCAAGGTGTAGCCGAACTTCGGCGGCAACATGGCATCGCGATCCTCGAGCGGCAAGGCACGGATGTGCTCGTGCGTACGCGTCTCCGGGTGCTGCTTGGCATAGCGCTTCACGATCGAGGCCGGTCGTGTGCTCCGAAGCGCAGGCTGGAACGTCAGCGCAAGCGTCCCCTCGAACACTCTCTCCACGATGTCCTTCGCAGAGTCCGCCCCGGGCAGGTCGCTGACCTTGCCGGCGACCCAGGATGTCGTCGATGAGACTCGTTCGCGCAGCATCTTCGGGATGACCGGTTGGCGCGGCGATTCGTGCAGCACCTTGAGCGACTGCCGCCAGGCCGCCTGCTCGTACGCCGACATCTCCTCGAAGCCCATCGTGGCTTTCCCCCTCCTCCAGGCCCCCGAAGAGGCTACAAGAACTCAGTCGACAAGTAGCTGTTCCCGAAGAATGTCGGCATGCCCGCAATGCTGAGCCAACTCCCGCAGAACCTGTAGGTACACCCAACGCAGCGTCCGCGGCCCGCCCCGGTGACCAGTCACAACGGCATCCAACGACAGATCTGCAACCACCCTCCGGGCCGTAACACAGGCTTCCCGATGAGCAGCCGTGACCGAGGCGATCGTGTCGTCGTCGGCAAGCCGGAACGACTCTCCCGGGCTCTGCACCAGGCCAAGCTCCCCGCGGGACATCCCACCGACGCACTCCTCGAACCACACCCGCTGCATCCACGTCACGTGCTTGACCAGCCCGAGCAACGTCGTCGCCGAAGAAACAAGCCGCCGCCGCACCTGCTCCTCACCAAGAGACTCAAGAGCCGCCTCGATCGCGCCACGGTAATCCTCAACAAAGGGACTGCCCCCGGTTCGGTTGACTCCTGACCTGTGAGGACTTCGGTTCTTGCTGGAAGGATGTCTGTTATGCCGAAAGCCTTTCCTGAGGAGTTCCGTCGTGACGTGGTCGCGGTCGCCCGCAAGGGCGAGGCGCCGATCGCGCAGATCGCAAGGGACTTCGGGATCTCTCAGTCGTGTCTGACACGGTGGCTGAAACTGGCCGATATCGAAGACGGCAACCGCCCGGGCGCGACCCAGCAGGAGTCGGCCGAGCTGCGGGAGGCGAAGAAGAGGGTTCGGCAGTTGGAGCAGGAGAACGAGATCCTGCGCCGGGCTGCGGCCTACTTCGCCCGTGACATCAACCCAAAATGATGTACCCGCTGGTCCTTGACCTGGCCGCCGACAAGATCCCTGTCGCGGTGACCTGCCGGGTGCTCGGCTTCAGCAAGCAAGCCTTCTACAAGTGGCGCGCAAACCCTGTCACACCACGCGATTACGACGATGCCCACCTGATCAACGCCGCTCGCGAGATCCACGGCGACGACCCCGGCTTCGGCTACCGGTTCATCGCCGACGAACTCCCGGGCAAGGGCATCACCGCGAGCGAGAACCGGGTCGCCCGACTGTGCTCACAAGAACGGCTCTGGTCGATCCACTCCAAGAAACGCGGCCTGAACCGCAAAGCCGGCCCGCCCGTTCACGACGATCTCGTGAAGCGGGTGTTCACCGCAGCCGCGCCGAACCTGGTCTGGCTGACCGATATCACCGAGCACGCCACGACAGAAGGCAAGTTGTATTTGTGCGCGATCAAGGATGTCTACTCCAACCGGATCGTCGGTTACTCCATCGACTCACGCATGAAGGCGTCCCTGGCCGTGACCGCCCTGCGTAACGCGGTCGCACTGCGCACACCCGCAGCCGGGCTCATCGTCCACAGCGACCGCGGCAGCCAATTCCGGTCCAAGAAGTTCATCCGGGTCCTCAAAGCCCACCAACTACGCGGCTCGATGGGCCGGGTCGGAGCCTGCGGCGACAACGCCGCCATGGAATCCTTCTTCGCCCTGCTCCAGAAGAACGTCCTGGACCGGCAACGCTGGACCAGCCGCCACCAACTACGGCTGGCCATCGTCTCCTGGATCGAAACCAGCTACCACCGAAAGCGCCGGCAACGCCGCCTCGGCAGACTCACACCCATCGAGTTTGAGACAATTCAACCCGTCGCACTCGCGGCCTGAACCACCAAACCCCGCGAGTCAACTGAACCCGGGGCAGTCCCGACCGCGGATGCTTGCGATAACCCGACGAACCTGTTGCGGTCTGGGTCGGTCGGACCGCCCGCGGCTACGGCCGAACCGCCGACGTCGTGCATGCCGCTCTCCACGTGACCAACGCGATGTCGCTCGCTGGCTCGCCAAGAATCCGCTTAAGCGATCGATTGATTCTGTTTGAACCGTTGCGCGTGATGCGTTACCCGACGTCGAGCGTATCCGCGAGGTCGGACCGCACGGCCTTGGCAACATTTCTGAGCGTGTCAGGGGCGATCATCCCGAGCGCGTGCAGCGGCGGATCAGTCGCACCTGCACAGAGCGCGAGCGCCACCATGCCAGGGGCCCTGTGTGGCGAAACTTTCTGCGTACAGGCAGCTAGAGACAAAGCGAGCGCGTCCGGATCGCTGATCGAACTGAGTAGACGCTCTGCTCGATCAACTTGGCCGATCGCTAGGAAGCCCTCGACCACCTCCGCGAGGGCCCTCGACCGTTCCCTTCCATCCGCGACGGCGTTTGCGCGAGACTCTGCTCCTTCGATCGCCGCAGCAGCGCGGAGAGTCTCACCAACATCGGCAAGCTGCTTGGCAACCTCCACCATGGCTTCGACGATCAGCGTCGTGCCATACGATACGTCGCTGCCATCGGGCACAGTCTGCATGACCTGGTATGCGCGCTCAACCAAACCTTCAGCTTCGTGGCAGTCGCCGGCCTCAGCATGTGCGGTCGCGATCCCACACAGTGCAATAATCCGCTCCTCGGGATCGTTCAACGAGCCAGCGACGCGCTCAGCTTGATGGTAGTCGCCGATCGCGACGAAGCCGTCTGCCGTCGCGAATAGGATCCTTTGGTCATCGTCATCAAAGCGGCTGGCGATTGCCGCACATTCACGCGTCATCTCGACGGCATGATCACGCATCTCGATCGCCACCAACGCTCGGATGACCGCCATCATCGCTCCCACCTGATCAGCAGGGTTAGGCATTCCGCGAGCGGCGCTCTCGGCTTCGCCTACCAGCTCGGCCGCGCGGCTCGCCTCCCCGCATTTCGATAACGCCTCGGCGACTTCCCGCACCCTCCAGATGCGGTCATGGGGATCCTCCACGGTGTCCAGCGAGTCCACGGCGGCCGCCGCCGCCATCTTGGCCTCTTGGAGCCTGCCGACCGCCGCGTTCGCCAACGCGAGCTGCGCAAGCACGGAAGAGGCACCTTCCTGAACCGCGTAAGCCGACGCAAGCCCCTCGGCGCTATCGATGTCATCAACCATAAGAAGTGCGTGAATCGCCTCGCTCGCCCAGGTCAGCAGATGCGACGAACTCGTCGATCGCGCCACCATCTCTGCCTGAATCGCGAGTGCATGCGCTCTTTCGGCATCATCAGCCGAGACTCGTGCTGCGATCCTTACAAGAACTTCGGCTCGGCTCTCGGCGTCGCGGATGGACGACGCCAGTTGTTCCGCGCGCTCGAACTCCTCGAGCGCGATGGCAGCATCGGCTACGGCGCTCAGCGCGTAGTCACGATTGTTCGCCTCTGGCACACTCGTCGCCGCCGATTCGGCGTCACCTAGCAACGTCAACAGCCTTTGACGATCGTGCTTCGAGCGGGCGGCGGCCTCGATTAGGGCACTGATCGCATGCGCGCGCTCATCCGGCTGCCTCGCAGTTCGAGCAAGGCCCTCGGCGCCGGTCAGATCACCGATCGCGAGTTTCGCCCCACACAGAACGCCTATCGCGTAGGTGCTCGAGTTCCATGAGCTCATCGCCGCGAGCAATGCTGTGGCCTCATCCAGCAGAACAGCTGCTTGAGCCGCATCGCCACAGGACAACACGACTTCGGCTGCGAGTCCGATCCGATCGCATTTCTGCGGCTTCGCCAAGGCGATAACTTGAGCCCGTTGGCTCAGAGCCTCCGTGGATGCACCGATCGACTGCGCGGATTCGACGACTCCACTAATCGCCCACAGCTCATCGGTGGGTACCTTGCACGTGCCAGAGATTGAGATGGCATAGTCAAGCAGCTTGGTCGCTTGCATTCGTTCGTTGCGAGCAGCCCGCGCGACAGCGACCTCCGCTATCGCGCGCGCCCGGAAATCCGGCGCTGGGATGCTGTCAGCCAAAGCTTCGGCCTGATCTAGTTCGCCGTGCTTGACCAACTCCGCCACGACCTCGCCCAGCGCGGCGCCCTGATAATCGCGATCAGGATTCGCCCGGGCTAGCTTCTCGACTCGCGCGAGGTCACCGATCTCGAACCACGCTGCACATGCAGCGCGAAGCGCTGTGGCGAGAGCGTCGCGTGACAATGCGACCTGGCCACAGTCGTCAGTCGCAGCCTCCGCTAACGTCGCTGCCAGTTCTGTCTGACCGGACTTCGCCAAGCCCTTCGCCAGGAGAGCGAGCGCCGTTGCCCGCCGCCCCGGATCCGGTACTGCGCGCGCCAGAGCTTCCGCACGGGGTGAGTAGGCCAGGTGCGCCCACAGTGCTGGCAGTTCGACAGGTATGTGTGCGTTGCGTTCCTTCAGCCTGTCTTTGTGTCGAGCTAGTCGAGCGATCGTGAATAGATCTGGTGCGCCCGGCACGAGCAGCAGGTCCTGAGCGGTCTCGATCTCCACGAACGCTGCAGTGTCGCCGCCGGTAATCTCCATCAGTCGATCGTGTCGAGTCGAGTCCAGCGCAAACTCGACGATCCGATCCAAGTCCCCGAGAGCCCGCAAGAGCCGAAAGTACCCGCGGAGAAGGTACTCAGGAGTCTCCGCAGGCCATTCGCGATCACGGTAGTCTGCCGCCCACTCATGCAGCCGCTGACGATAATCGCCAACGCGCACATCGCCTATCCGCTCACGCGCCGTCGCCTGCAGTTCCTCGTGTCCGAGGACATATGAGTCGTTACCGCTCCAACGCTGCTGGCGGACGCTGAAGGTCCTGCCGGCCACGGCGTCCAGATGGTCACGCACCTGCCACACCGACTCTCCGGTGAGCTCGGCCAGATCTCGCGCACTCAGACCGCCGCCTCCTGCGACGACGAGCCCCAGCAGATCTTGCTCTACCGAGCTTCCGCCCAGGAGAGCGGCCAACTCCCCCAGCATGTCCATCTTGACGACCCTTGCCGCTGGAGATGGATCCAACGGCCGAATGATCGATGGGTCACGTAGTGGATGGTTCGGAGGGACATCGAGCGGCATCGGCGGATTCGGCCTGCCTGCAACGATTATCCGCAGATTGGCCGGTGGATCGAACGGCAGCAATGCAGCGATACTGTGCGCCCCTGCTCCGGCAGTGACCCCGCGATCCTCGTCTAGCCCGTCAACCAGCAGGATCAATCGCTCATTCTGTTCGCCACACGATTCTGCAGCACGTCTGAGAACGTCAAGAAAGCATTGGTCACGAGTGGCTTCGGTCAGGTGCCAGGGCATCGGCTCATCCAGCAGTTCCGCCAACTGCTCGATCACGACATCCGTGAAAGCGATCCGGTCGCTCTGCCCTGCCCACCGAGCGGTGACAAAAAATGGGACGACGCGAACGCTTGGCGGTGGATTAAGTGCAAACCAAGACATCAAGGCAGATTTTCCCGCCCAGGCCGGTGCCCGCCACCAGGCATACGAGGCGGCATGGTCACTGATACAGAAAGCTGCCAACTCGTTGAACTCGGACTCACGGCCCTCCAACACGACGGGCGCGATCCGCCGAACCTGCTCTCGGTACGCCGACCGTGCGACCGGCCGCCCCTCCATCGTCACGGATCCGCTAATGGTTCCGCTGTTCGCAAGACCGCCGTAATGCGCAATGGCACTACCGCTGTCGCGCACGACAGTCCTAGCGCCTCGTGACCAGTCCACCGAGTTGCCTCCCCCCGGCACTCACCAACTCGCTGCTTTACGAGGACTCCAGCCCGCTGTTGGCCTCCCCGCCGCCCTCCGCCGTTGCCTCACCAGTATTTCTAAGTTCAACCGGCCGCCCGGTGCCAGCGTGCCCGCTCAAACCGCTATTCGCCCGACTGTTCTTCCCTCGCGCCGTCGCATTCCCGGTCCGCTTGACGGTCGTTCCCCCTGCTCGACCGGACAGACCTGCCCACACCGCCAGACCCACCCCCGCCACAGCCGCCATCGCGGACACTATCGTTGCCGTGCGATTTGCATCTTCCCACCGCATGACCGTCAGCACCGTTCCGAGGCCGGCAACGACCAAGCAAGTCACAATCGCGACCAAACGCCCACGTGTCATTCGCACATGATCGCCTGTTAGCGACAGTTTGCACAGTCCTCCATGGACGTAATATGCGATCCTTGCGATGCAACACACTCAAGTCAGGGGTGCGGCGGGCCAGCCTGTCACATGGGACGGCTGCGAACAGCTGCAAGACCGCAGCCTGATGACACCAAGGTGGGGGCAGAATGCGTGCAGGCCACGTGGCGCGCAATACGGGCAACGCACAGGCGAGCGATGGCGGGTTCAGCAACACCGGCGTCATCGGCTCGGTCACCATCGACCGCCGCCCGGTCGCCGAGTCCGCCTATTTACTGCAGGTAGAACGCATCGCGCCGCCGGACCTGGTCGGCCGTGTCACCGAGCTCAGGGAACTCGCGGACTTCTGTACGGCGGCCAAGGCCGCTCCCTACACGTGGTGGCGAGCGGAGCAGTGGGCCGGCAAATCGGCACTACTGTCGTGGTTCGTGCTTCACCCGCCGCCCGGCGTCCGGGTCGTTGCGTTCTTCGTCACGGCTCGCTTCCGTGGGCACGAGGACCGCGTCGGGTTTACCGACGTCGTCATGGAGCAGTTGGCGGAGCTGCTGGACGAACCGATGCCAGCGCATCTCACCGAGGCCACCCGCGAGCAGATCTTCCTGAACCTCTTCAAACGTGCCGCCGAGCGATGCCAGGGCCGGGGTGAGCGACTCGTCCTCGTGATCGACGGACTCGACGAGGATCGTGGGGTGAGCCATGGTCCAGACGCCTACAGCATCGCCGCGCTACTGCCAGCCGAACCTCCAAAGGGATCGCGGATCGTCGTCGCCGGCAGGCCGAATCCGCCGATTCCGTCTGATGTGCCCGATCGGCACCCGCTCCGCGATCCACGAACAATCCGCCGCCTCCATGTTTCGTCCGCCGCAACGGTGGTCAGGGCCGACATGCAGCGCGAGCTCAAACGCCTGATGTACGGAACCGAGATCGAGCAGGAACTCCTCGGTTTGCTAACAACCGCTGGAGGTGGTCTGAGCTCGAAGGACTTCGCGGAGTTGACAGACCTGTCCGAGGTTGTTGTCGACGACCATCTCTCCAGCGTCGCGGGCCGATCCTTCACGCCACGTAGCGCTCATTGGCGGCCCGACCACCGCGTGTACGTCCTCGCTCACGAGGAACTGCAGGTCAGAGCAGTCGAGCGACTCGGCCCACGACTCGCTGACTATCGTGCGCGCTTGCATGAATGGGCGGACCGATACTCCGCCCGCGGGTGGCCAGACGACACACCGGAGTACCTTCTCCGTGGGTACGTGCACTTGCTGCGCGACACAGGTGATGTCGACCGCCTGATTGCTCTCGTAATGACGGCGACGCGGCAAGGAACGCTAATCAGGCGGGATCGCACACACACCGCGGCGATCGCCGAGATCGACGCGGTCCGCGAAGCCATTGGCACGTCCGCCAGGCCCGACCTCCTCACCCTGACCAGACTGGCGAGACGACGTGACGGGTTGGCGGTCCCGCCGACCCGCCAGAGCTCCGATGGCGCGAACCGCCGCCATGAATCAGCGTCCCATGCATGGGAGCTCGTCGATCTCATCGACGCCTTGTGTTCGGTGGGCGACGTCGACCGGGCTCGTGGGCTAGCAGAGAGCATCATCCATCCTGCGGCCAGAGCTCAATCGCTGGCTGCTGTCGCCGCCGCGGACGCGGTCGCCGGCAGGCACGCGTGCGCCCGAGCACTGGTCGAGCGAGCCGAGGTCGCAGCTCGCGAGATGCGGATCTCGATCGCCCCGACGCGGACATACGCTCGCATCGCACGCGCGAGTGCAGCTATTGGAGACCACGAGCAAACCCGGGCGCTCATCTCTCGGATCAGTACGCTCGCCAGCGAGGTGACCCTCCTTGGGGTTCGAGCTCAGATATTGGCCCACGTGGCCTGCGCCGCAGCGACTGGCGGACAGCACGACCAAGCAAGGGAGTTGATCTCCGCGGTCCACACGTTGGCCGACCAGCTAAGCGGGCCGTCCGATGAATGGCTGCTCGCCCTCCTGGCGAAGGCACACCTCGCAGCTGGCGAGCGCCGACAGGCCGAGTCGCTACTCGGTCGCATGCGCAACGAACCGTCCATGCAGACGGTGATTGCTCTCGTCGAGGCCGCGGCAGCAGCTGGCGACTACGACAAAGCCGAGGAGTATGTGCGTACCTGCCTGTGCCCAGCCGTGCCGCGAGCCCGCGCCCTGGCGGCCATCGCGGAGGAGGCAGCGCTGGCAGACGACTATCAGCGCGCGGGGAGCCTAGTGGCCGACGCCGAGAATGCCCTCCACGGCGTCGCCATCGTGACGCCGTCGCTCCGGACGGATGCGTTGGCAGCTCTGGCAACCGTCGCCAACGTCGTGGCTATCTTGGGCCGTCGACTCTCAGAGCAAGGTCATACCCGACTGGCTCACCACCGGACCGAGCACGCGCGAGCACTGCTCGCGCAGATCTTCAGCAGTTCGGACTATTGGACAGGACTGCTTCCAACCCTCGGGCTGATTGACCGCTCGTTGTTGAGCGCAGTGGCCGACGACATCATCCAGAGCGGCGAGCGAGTTGTAACGCACCACTACGGGAGTCCCGAAGAGCTGCAAGAAGAGCGCAATGTCTAGTCGAACCGCAGCCGCGGTGGGCTCTACGAATGACAAGACTAACGTAACCAGGACCGTGCGCTGAGTGGTGGCAGCGGACCCCTCCACCGCACCAGGCCAGCTCGCTGTACCCAACGCCGACCGATCGATGCCTGGACGGTAGCTGTCTGCAGAACTTCATCGCTAGGTGACGAGGTTCGGCCGGGGCACGTCTCGCCTGCACAACTGGTGCGTCACCCACTCCCATGACCACACACGTCTGACTCGACGTTCCCTTCACCGGATCACAACCCATGCGCCTCCCGTGCACCGTAGTTGTAATGCGTAACAGGGGCCCTTCAAGCGACCGCTTCTGCGAGAGTTGCGCCGCCTAGGCCCTCGAGGCACCACGAGGTCTTGATCACCAGGAAGTCCACACGCGCATGAGTCCACGGCGAGTGTCGTCCTACGCCGCCTCAGTCGTCGAATGGGCTTGACCCGTTTCGACGGACAGGGTCGATGTGAGGTGGTCAGGCTACCTGCTCGGCCGTGACCGTGAGGCTGGATTCGTACTGTGTAGGGCTGAGGTAGCCGAGGGTGGAATGGCGTCGGCGGGTGTTGTACCAGCCCTCGATGTAGTCGAAGAGCGCGCTGCTGGCGGCCTTGCGGGTCGGCCAGGCACGGCGGTGGATCAGCTCGGTCTTCACGGTGGCGAAGAAGGACTCGGCCACGGCGTTGTCCCAGCACTGACCCTTGCGACCGACCGACAACGTCACGCCCAGATCCCTTGCCAGGTTGGCGAACTGGGCCGAGGTGTACTGACAGCCCCTATCGGAGTGGAACACCACGCCGGCCGCGGGACGGCGCCGGTTGACCGCGTCGGTAAGCGCGTCGGCGACCAGGTCGGTGCGCAGATGGTCAGCGACGGCCCAGCCGACGACCCGGCGCGACGCGAGGTCGATCACGGTGGCCAGGTAGAGCCAGCCTTGCCAGGTGTGGATGTAGGTGATGTCACCGCACCAGCGGGCGTCCAGCGTCGCGGGCTGGACAGGGTCGATGTCGAAGTCGCGGCCGATCAGATCCGGGCGGCTCGTGGCCGCCGGGTCGGGGATCGTGGTCTTCTTCCATCTTCTTGGGGTTCGCCCGTACCGGTCTGCGGCCCGCATCAGCCGGACGACCCGTTTGCGGGAACATCGCTCGCCTTGGGCCCTCAGCTCGTGGTGCACCCGCGGCGAGCCGTAGGTGTGGCGGGAGTCGTCGTGGATCTCGATGATCTTGCCGGTCAGTTCAGCGTCGCGCTGCTCGCGCACCGACGGCCCGTTCGTGCGGTCAGCGTAGTAGGCGGAACGAGAGACCTGCAGCAACTCACACGCCCGCTTCACGCTGTGGTCGCCCGCCTTCTCCGCCTCGATGAACGGGTAACAGTTCACCGGGTCTCCTTGATGCTCCTATGTCAAGCGGCTCGTTGGTCAGGCCGCGATGGCCACCGGTGGCGTGGTCTTGGTGTCCTGTTGCTGGTCTGCGCGTAGAGCCGCGAAGACGCTGTCGGAGAGTCGGCGGCGCAGCAGCCGCAGGGCCGCGGTCTTGTCCTTGCCGCGGGTGAGCTGCTTGGTGATGTAGGCATGTCCTGGGCCGATGCCGCGGGCCTGGGTGACCGCGATCATGTGCAGGGCGCAGTTCGTCGCCCGGTTGCCGCCGCGGTTGAGCCGGACCTTGCCCTTGCTGGCGCCGGACCAGACCGGGACGGGCGCGGTGCCGGTGAAGCGCGCGAAGGCGTCCTTGTTGCGGAACCGGTGGACGCCTGCGGTTTCGCCGATGATCACCGCGGCCGACAGCGCCCCGCATCCTGGGATGTCCAGCAGGCTCGGGGCGATGGCACCGACCAGCTTGCGCAGTTCGGCCTCGAGCGCATTGATCTGATGGTTCAGCTCGTCGCACCGGCTCAGCAGGTTGCGGGCAAGGCGCGCGACCATGCCGTCGAATCGGTCCAGCTCCACGAGCAGCTCGGCGACGACGCAGTGGCGCTTGAGACCGCGAGACGGGATCGCCAGATCGGGGTCGAGTTCGTGCAGGTACCAACGGATCTGGGAGGCGATCCGGGTGCGTTGCACGACCAGGTCGTGGCGGTGGTCCGACAGCAGCTTCACCTCCCGCGCCGGTCCGTCCAGCTCCGCAACCGGCAGATCCGGGTGACGCAGCGCGGCCAACGCCACTGCCTCGGCGTCGATCGGGTCCGACTTGCCCGGCTCCCGAGCCGCGCGGCGGGCCCCGGCCATCAGCTTGGTCGGAACACGCACCACGCGACAGCCGGCCGCGAGCAGATCTGCCTCCAGACGGCGGGTCAGATGCCGACAATCCTCCAGCGCGAAAGCGACCTCATCAAACTGGGCCGACCAGCGGACCACCTCGAAGTGGCCCTCGCTGTTGGTGCGGACAGTCTTCACTCCCAGCCGGCGCCCGACGTCGTCGACCGCGACGACCGTGTGGGTGCGTTTGTGGGAATCCGTGCCGATCATGACCATGCCGAAGGAACTCCATACGACGAGAGCAGGAAGGGGATCCCCGGGACCGCGCGAGGCGGGCACGCCTCAATCGAGCACGATGGCAGGCTCCTATCAAGCCACATCCCCACGCGCCCTGGGAGCCCGGCGGAGCCGCACATCGAGGACAAGCCATCGAACTGCGAGGCAGCAAAGAAACGAGCGAACCCCGCCAGGCACCACGATCATGGCATTGACGCGAAGAAAGCCGTGGCCCGCTTGAGAATCTCGACATCCTCACGCAGCCGGCGAGCCTCCCGCCGCAACTGGTTGAGCTCTTCTCGCTCGCTCGTGGTCAACCCGCCATCACCGGTGCCGGCGTCACGCTCGGCCTGGTTCAACCACTGCCGGACCGCGGTCTCGGTCAAATCGAAGTCCTTCGCGACCTGACCCACCGACCGGTCGCCACGCTGACACAGCTCGACGATCTCGGCCTTGAACTCAGGCGTGAACGAACGACGAGGCCGCGGCTTCTTCTTGCCCATGGACTCCATGATGAACATCCTTCCGGAGCACAAGCTCCTGATCTCGGATGTCCGTCAAAACGGGGCAGCCCCAGAATCTCTCTGTGCCTCAAGCGTTGAGCTCCCGCACATCAGCTACGGGCGGAGGCGCGGCAATGGCGTATGTGAAGGATCTGTGGACTCGGGGCGTGAGGCAGCCGGATGGGACGACGCTGCGGGTCCGGAATGCCAGGTGGGGGCACGGGAAGCGGTGGTTGGCGGGGTGGGTGGATCCGGAGGGGCGGGAGCGGACGAAGGCCTTCACCACGAAAGCGCCGGCCGAGCGGCATGCGAATGCTATGGAGACGGATCGGGAGCGTGGGGAGTACATCGATCCGGAGGCTGGGAAGGTGCGGTTTGGGGAGGTTGCGGAGCGGTGGTTGGCTTCGCGGGTGGTCGATCCGACTTCGGTGATCAGGTACGAGTCGGCGTTGAGGTTGCATGTGGATCCGGTGTTTGGGCGGCGGCAGTTGCGGACTATCAAGCCTTCTGAGATCGCGGCTTGGATCGCTGATCTGGATGCGCGGTTCGGGCCGTCTACCGCGCGTACGGCGTACCTCGTCTTGCATGGAACGCTCGAGATCTCTGTCGATGACGAGGCCATCAAGAAGAACCCCGCCAAGGGTCGGGCGGTGAAGGTGCCTGCGGAGAAGAGCGGGAGGACGGTTGCCTGGAGCGATGATGTGGTGCTCCGGATCGTTGAAGGGCACGCGGCGGAGTACCGGCCAATCGCGTCCGTCGGAGCGGCGTGTGGGCTGCGGCAGGGCGAGCTGTTCGGGTTGGCAGAGGAGGACGTCGACTTCGACGAGATGGTCATTCATGTGCGGCGGCAGGTGAAGAAGCTTGGGCGGGAGTTTGTGTTCGCGTTGCCGAAGAACGACACCGAGCGGACGGTGCCTATGTCTGACGGGACGGCCCTGATACTCAAGGAGCACATCGAGGCTCGCGAGCCACGCCCGTACACCTTGCCCTGGGAGAAGACAGACGGTGAGCCGCGGACCGTCAGGCTCCTGTTCAGGTGGACCGATGACAAGCACATTCGGGCTCGGACGTACGACGAGTTGGTCTGGAAGCCGGCGTTGTTCTATGCGGGTGTGATTGCGGAGCCGAAGACGGATCGGCGCGGGCGGCGGCAGTACGTGTCTAGCCGGGAGAACGGCATGCATGCGCTGCGGCACTACTTCGCGAGTATCACTCTCGCGGATGGGGTCAACATCAAGGAGCTGGCCGAGTACCTAGGCCACAGCAACCCGGGGTTCACGCTCAGGTTGTACACCCACATGCTGCCGTCATCGCATGAGCGGGCGCGGAAGGCTGTGGACTCGAGGCTCGCCAAGCTCTTCGCTCTGAAATCTCACGGAGCAGTCACGGAACAGGCCGCCGTACGCTCCCCCGCTACCTCTTGGGAGCCGGTCGGCGGCCTGCACCTAGAAGACCCTGGAATCAGTCTCTGACCTGCGGAAACGTCTACCTGATGCGCATGCCTGAGATCGCGCGGGCGATGACTAGGCGCTGGATTTCGGAGGTGCCTTCGAAGATGGTGTAGATCTTGGCGTCTCGGTGCATGCGTTCTACTGGGTATTCGCGGGTGTAGCCGTTGCCGCCGAGGATCTGGATGGCTTCTTCGGTGACCTTGACCGCTACTTCGCCGGCCTTGAGTTTGGCCATGGAGCCTTCGCCGTGGCGGTAGTCGGGGGTTTCGCCTCGCATCAGGGCGGCGGACATGTTGGCGGCTCGCCAGACCAGGAGGCGGGCGGCGTCGATCTCCAGGGCCATGTCGGCGAGTTTGAAGGCGATGCCTTGGTTGTCGATGATCGGGCGGCCGAATTGTTCGCGGGTCTTGGCGTAGTCGAGGGCTACTTCGTAGGCGGCGCGGGCGATGCCGATGGCTTGGGCGCCGACGATGTGGCGGGTCATCTCGAAGGTGGCCATCGAGGCGTTGCGGCCGGACGAGCTGCCATTTCCGGCGGCAGCCTCGCGGGCTCGGGCCAGACGTTCGTCCAGTTTTTGCTTGCCGCCCAGGACGTTTGCGGCGGGGATGCGGACGTTGTCGAAGAAGACGTCGGCGGTGTGCGAGGCGCGGAGGCCGTGTTTGCGGAGCTTCGTGCCCATCTGCAGTCCGTGTACCTCGGTCCGCGGTACGACGAATGCCGCCTGGCCCTTCGTACCAAGGGAAGGATCGACCGTCGCGACCACCACGTGGATGTCCGCGATCCCGCCGTTCGTCGCCCAGGCCTTCTGCCCGTTGATCACCCACTCGTCAGTGGCGGAGTCATACACGGCCCGCGTGCGGATCGCCGACACGTCCGAGCCGGCGCCAGGCTCGGACGAGCAGAAAGCAGCCACCTGTACGTCGTCCACCGTGCCGTAGCAGCGGCCCATCCACTGGCTCCACTGCTCCGGGGTGCCGTTGGAGAAGATCGCCGACGATGCCAGACCGGTGCCCTTGAGCGACATCCCGATGCCGGCGTCGCCCCAGAAGAGCTCCTCGTGGACCAGCGGCATCAGCAATCCGGACGGATCGACGAACAAGTTCACGTTAGCGTCGAGACCGTACAGACCGATCTTGGCGGCCTCCTGGATCACCGGCCACGGGGTTTCCTCGCGCTCGTCCCACTCGGCCGCGGCCGGGCGGATCACGTCGGCGGCGAAGGTGTGGGCCCAGTCGCGGATCTCCTTCTGCTCCTCGTTCAGAGCGAGTGAGAAGGAACTCCAGCCCGGCTTGGACCGCTCGGCGCCGAGCTCACCGGCCAGAGACATCACGTCCGCGGACACAACAGGGTCAGCCATCAACATCCTCCGACGAGCAAACAGGGGCAGTACGATGTTACCGACGAGTGTAACCGTCGTTTGCACCAAGGGGTACCACTGTGGCTAAGATCGGTCCATGAGCTCCGCGCTGCTCGCGATCGGACGCCGCCGGACCACGGCGGAGCGTCGTCGCGACCGGGAGCGGGAGATCATCCGCGCGACCCGCGAACTGTTCGACGAGCGGGGCTCGATCGACGCCCAGATCGACGATATCGCCAAGCGGGTCGGGATCAACAAGGCGCTCATCTACCGGCACTTCGCCGGCAAGGAGGAGCTGTTCGCGCTCACCTTGGTCGACTACCTCGGCGAGCTGGACGAACGCCTCACCGCCAAGGACAACGCCCGCCGCGCACCGCTCAACCGCCTCAAGGCGCTCAGTGAGGCATTCGTCGACTTCTGCCTGGCGTACCCCGCCTTCACCGACTGCGCGATGAGCCTGCTGCGACGTACCGGCGAAGAGCTGTTCGGCGAGATCACCGAGCCGGTGATGATCAAGCTGGGTACGGCGATGGCCGCGCCGCTCGACCGGATCGCGGCGATCCTCGCGGCCGGCCAGCGCACCGGTGTGTTCGACGAGGTCGACACCGCCTACCTGGCCAATCACCTGTACACGCAGACACTCGGATCGTTGCATATGGCAAGGGTCGGGCTGATCGTGTCGAGCGGGCAACCAGGACATCCGGTGGTGCATCACGCGGATGTCGGTACCGTGCGAGAGACTGCCATCACCGCGACCCTGGCGACCGCTGTGGGACGTATAGCACTCAAGCGACCTTCCGCCACCGCACGAAAGTCCAAAGGAGAGACATCGTGACCGAGACCCGCAAGGTGGCCGTCGTCGCCGGAAACCGGATTCCGTTCGCCCGGCAGGACAAGACGTACCGGCACGCGTCCAACTCCGACATGCTCACCGCAGCGCTCAACGGCCTCGTCGACCGGGCCGGGCTCGGCGGTCAGGAGGTCGGTGAGGTGGTCGCCGGCGCGGTCCTCAAGCACGCCCGCGACTGGAACATGGTCCGCGAGGTGGTCCTCGGTTCCAAGCTCGCGGCCACCACCCCGGCGTACGACATCCAGCAGGCCTGCGGCACCGGGCTCGAGGCGGCCATCCTGGTCGGCAACAAGATCGCGCTCGGCCAGATCGACGCGGGCATCGCGGGTGGCGTCGACACCGCCTCCGACGCGCCGGTCGCGGTCAACGACCACCTGCGCAACGTGCTGCTCGACCTCAACCGCGCCAAGACGTATCCGGACCGCCTGAAGGTCCTCGCCCGCGTCCGCCCGAAGGACGTCGTGCCGGAGATCCCCCGCAACGCCGAGCCGCGCACCGGCAAGTCGATGGGCGATCACGCCGCGCTGACCGCGCTCGAGTGGGGCATCACCCGGGAGGCGCAGGACGAGCTCGCGTACAACTCCCACATCAACCTCGCGAAGTCCTACGACCGCGGCTTCCAGAACGACCTGATCACGCCGTACCTGGGCCTGGAGAAGGACCAGAACCTGAGGCCCGACACGACGCTGGAGAAGCTCGCCAAGCTCCGGACCGTGTACGGCAAGGGCGAGACCGCGACGATGACCGCCGGCAACTCGACCCCGCTGACCGACGGCGCCTCGGCCGTCCTGCTCAGCACCGACGAGTGGGCCGCCGAGCACGGCCTCCGCCCGCTCGCCTACCTCACCCACTCGCAGACCGCCGCGGTCGACTACGTGAAGGGCGCCGAGGGCCTCCTGATGGCGCCCGCGTACGCCGTCCCTCGCATGCTGGCCAGAGCCGGACTGAGCCTCCAGGACTTCGACTACTACGAGATCCACGAGGCGTTCGCCTCCCAGGTGCTGTCCACGTTGAAGGCGTGGGAGGATCCGATCTTCTGCAAGGAGCGGCTCGGCCTGGACGCACCGCTCGGCGAGATCGACCGGGACAAGCTGAACGTGAACGGCAGCTCGCTGGCCGCGGGTCACCCGTTCGCGGCGACCGGCGGGCGGATCGTCGCCGCGCTGGCCAAGCAACTGGACGAGAACGGCGGCGGCCGGGGCCTGATCTCGATCTGCGCCGCCGGCGGCCAGGGTGTCGTCGCCATCCTCGAGAAGTAGGAGCTGAGATGACGGACCGCTACCAGACCTTCACCCGCACACCGCTCGGGCAGACCCTGGTCAAGAACCTCGGCCTGCCTGACCCGACGCCACTGCAGCGCTGGGTCGAGGGGTCGCCGGTGATCGACGGACCGGTCGTCTTCGGCGCGATCGGCGAAACCGACGCCGGCAAGGCGATCCAGGCCCTGCTGCGCGACATCGGAGCCTCGTTCAGTACTGCGACCGAAGGCGTCGCGTCGATCGGGATCCGCCCGAAGGCGCTCGTCTTCGACGCGACCGGCGCAGCCACGACCGCGGACCTGACCAGCCTGCAGCGCTTCTTCTCCCCCGTCATCCGCCAGCTCGCCGCGGCCGGCCGCGTGATCGTCGTCGGCCGGACGCCGGAGCTCGCGACGTCCACCGGGCAGCAGGTCGCACAGCGCGCACTCGAAGGCTTCACCCGCAGCCTCGGCAAGGAGGTGAAGCGCGGCGCCACGGTCAACCTCGTGTACGTCGCCCCGGACGCCCACGAGCAACTCGACTCGACGCTCCGCTTCTTCCTCTCCCCCAAGTCGGCGTACGTCGACGGTCAGGTGGCGCGGATCGGGACCGGTCCGCTCGTCAGCAACGACCCGGCCAGGCCGCTCGCCGGCCGGACGGCGCTCGTGACCGGCGCAGCCCGTGGAATCGGGGCGGCGATCGCGGAGACCCTCGCCCGCGACGGCGCGACCATCATCGGCGTCGACGTACCGCAGAACGCGGATCCGCTGCGCAAGGTCATGAGCAGACTCGGCGGCTCCGAGCTTCTGCTCGACGTCACCGCGGTCGACGCTGCGCAACGGATCGCGGCGCACGCCCAGGAGCAGTACGGCGGGCTCGACATCGTCGTCCACAACGCCGGCATCACGCGGGACAAGCGGCTCGCGAACATGCGGACCGACACCTGGGACGCGGTCCTCGACGTGAACCTCCGCGCCCCGGAGCGCATCACGCAGCACCTGGTCGAGTCCGGTGCGCTCAAGGACGGCGGCTCGATCATCGGCGTCTCGTCGATGGCCGGGATCGCGGGCAACAACGGCCAGACGAACTACGCGACCTCGAAGGCCGGCGTGATCGGTCTGGTCCAGGCGCTCGCGCCGAAGCTGGCCGATCGGAACATCCGGATCAACGCCGTCGCGCCCGGGTTCATCGAGACCGAGATGACCGCGAAGATCCCGTTCACGATCCGCGAGGTCGGCCGCCGGATCAACTCCCTGCAACAGGGCGGCCTGCCCATCGACGTGGCCGAAACCATCGCCTGGTTCGCGGATCCGGCGTCGGCCGGCGTCACCGGCAACGTGGTCCGGGTCTGCGGCCAGAGCATGCTGGGCGCCTGACATGCCGACCCGACGGTACGACGACTCGCCGAAGTTCGGCCAGCTCTACGCCCGGACGGTCCGCGCAACCCTCAGGAGAGCCGACTACGAGCCGAACGAGGACGGCCTGACGCTCGAGCTGCCCCGGTCGGCGATCGACCAGGACCACCTCACGGCGTACCGCGACGTCACCGGGTTCCAGGCCGGGCCGGCACTGCCGTCGACGTACCCGCATGTGCTGGCGTTCCCGCTGCACCTGGACCTGATGTCCGACCCCTCGTTCCCGTACAAGCCGATGGGGATCGTGCATCTGTCCAACACGATCACGCAGAAGCAGCCGATCCCGATCCACGCCGAGCCGTCGATCCGCGTGCACAGTACGCCGGAACGCCCGCACCCGAAGGGCACCGTCTTCGACGTGATCAGCGAGGTCTTCGTCGACCACGAGCTGGTGTGGAGCGATCTCACCACGCTGCTCAGCCGCACGGCCGGGACCCCGGGCGCGCACGCGGACCTGCTGCCCGACCCGGTCCTCCCGGCCGACGCGTGGTGGGACCTGCGCGGCAACCTCGGCCGCCGGTACGCCGCCGCGTCCGGCGACCGGAACCCGATCCACCTGTTCAAGCTGACCGCGCAGGCGTTCGGATTCCCGCGCCAGATCGCGCACGGGATGTGGGCCAAGGCTGCCGCGCTCGCGTCCATTCAGCGCGCCGGGCACCTGCCCGACGCCTTCACGGTCCGCGTCGACTTCCGCAAGCCATTACTGCTGCCGTCCCGGGTCCAGTTCGGGTACCAGCAGACCGGCAAGACGGTCGACTTCGCGCTGTACGACGAGTCGCACGAGGTCACTCACCTGATCGGACAGCTGCAGGCAAACTGATTTTCGCGATCCGGTCGAGCACCTCCCCGATCGGCGCCGGCTCGTGCTTCCCGCCGTCGCGCTCGCGGATCGCCAGCTCGCCGGCGGCGTCCTCGCGGGCGCCGATGACCGCCTGGTACGGCGCCAACCGGTTCTCGCGGATCCGGGCGCCGAGGCTGCCCTCGTCGGCATGCGCGATCTCGACCCGCAGACCGCGATCCGACGCCCGCCGCGCGACCTCGACCGCACGCTTCTCCTCGTCGTCGGAGATCGGGAGTACGACGAGCTGCACCGGCGCGAGCCACGCCGGGAACGCGCCGCCGTGCACCTCGATCAGCTGTGCCATCGCCCGCTCGATGCTGCCGACGATCGCCCGGTGCACCATCACCGGCCGATGCTTGTTGCTGTCGGCACCGACGTACTCGAGGCCGAACGCGGCCGGCTGATGGAAGTCGATCTGGACGGTCGACAGACTGAACTCGCGGCCGGCCGAATCCTCCACCTGGATGTCGATCTTCGGCCCGTAGAAGGCCGCGTCACCGGGCGCATCCTCGTAGTCGATGCCCGCATCCTTGAGCACGTCGCGAAGGATCCCGGCGGCCTGCGCCCAACTCGCGGCGTCACCGACGTACTTGCTCGATGGACTGTTGAACTCGGCGTCCTCCGCGGGCAGCGCCAGGACGTACCGGGACGCGCTGATGCCCATGTCGGCGTACGCCTGGTTGATCAGCCGGAGAGCGCTCTCTGCCTCTCCCGCGACCTGGTCGAGCCGGCAGAAGATGTGCGCGTCGTTCAGCTGCATCGCCCGGACCCGGCTGAGGCCGGCGATCGCGCCGGAGAGTTCGGCGCGGTACTGGCCGCCGAGCTCGGAGTACCGGAGCGGGAGTTCGCGGTAGCTGTGCGAGCGGGAGCGGTACATGAGCGCGTGATGCGGGCAGATGCTGGGCCGCAGTACTAGTTGCTCACCGCCCATATCCATCGGCGGGTACATGTCGTCGTGGTACTTCGCCCAGTGCCCCGAGATCTCGTACAGCTCTCGCTTGCCGAGCACGGGCGAATAGACCTGCTGGTAGCCGGCTCTTCGCTCGACCTCGGCGATGTAGCTCTCCAAGGCGTGCCGGACCGCGGCACCGGCGGGCAGCCAGTAGGGCAGGCCCGCGCCGATCAACGGGTCGGAGTCGAACAGGCCGAGCTCGCGGCCGATCTTGCGGTGGTCGTACATGGTGGTCACTCCTTTGTGAGTCAGGGCGAGCCACCACGGGAACGACGAAGCCCCGGGGCACTCGCCCCGGGGCTTCGGTAGACAGTCAGATGTCAGCGCGCCGGGACGAACCTCGGCGTCGTCGTCACTACTGCGCGCTTGATCACGTTTCTACGTTAGCAGATCAGAGTCCAGACCGACGGGCCTGATCAGACCTTCCTGGGCTACTGATGCGATCAGGCCGCCGGACTGGGTGTAGAGGCGGCCCGTGGCGAAGCCTCGCGCGCCGGAGGCCGACGGAGACGCCTGGTCGTACAGGAGCCACTCGTCGGCACGGAACGGACGGTGGAACCAGAGCGCGTGGTCCAGGGACGCCGGCTGGATGCGACGGTCGCCGATCACGATGCCGTGCGGTAGCAGGCTGGCGCCCAGCAGCGTGAGGTCGCTGGCATAGGCGAGGACGCACGCGTGCAGCGCGGGATCGTCGGGAAGCTTGCCGGCGGCACGGATCCAGAACTGCCGGCCGGTGACCCCGGCCAGGCGTACGTCGAGCGCCGCCCATTCGCGATCCCAATCCGCGGCGGGCCGGCCCGAGCGAGCCTCGAGCACGGTCGCGAGCCGGGGCGCCTCCTCCGGCGGTACGACGTCGTCCGGCATCGGATCCTGGTGGTCGAGGCCGGGCTCCGGGCGCTGGAACGACGCTGACATGTAGAAGATCGGCTTGCCGTTCTGCGAGGCCACCACTCGCCGGCTGCTGAACGACCCACCGTCGCGGGTCGGCTCCGGCCGGTACACGATCGGTACGGACGTGTCGCCGGCGCGCAGGAAGTACCCGTGCAGGGAATGCACCAGGCGTTCCGGGTCGACCGTGCGGCTCGCGGCGGCCAGCGCCTGTCCTAGCACCTGACCGCCGAACACCCGTTGCATCGAGGTCTGCGGCTGACGACCCCGGAACAGGTCGACGTCGATCATCTCGAGGTCGAGCAGCTCGACCAGATCCTCCAGCGACTCAGGCATGCCTCATCCTGACAGGCCGCCGGCCCGGATCTGCAACGGGTCAGTCGTTGTCTTCGCGGTTGAGCTCGGCCAGGAACTGCTCCACCTCGGCGCCGAGCTCATCCGCGGACGGAGTGGAGTCGGCCAGGAGGCTCTTGCGGCTCACGGAGCCTTCGGCGGCGTCGTACTGCGTTTCCAGCGCCTTGACGACTGCGCTTGCGTCCTCGGAGGCGTCGACCTGCTCGTCGACCAGCCGACCGGTGACGGCGGCCTCGTCGAGCAGGGCCTTGCTAGGGAGGAGCAGGCCGGTCGCGGCGGAGATCGCGTGCACCAGGGCCAGCGCGGCACCCGGGAAGCGGTTCTCGGCCAGGTAGTGCGGGACGTGCACGGCGAAGCCCATCGCATCCTTGCCCGCCTCACCGAGGCGCACCTGGAGCAGAGTGCCGGCGCTCGCGGGCAGCACCATCTCGCCGTCCCAGATGTTCGAGCGGGTGACGAGCTCGGGCCGCGTCGCGTGCGCGGTCAGGCCGAGCGGCCGGGTGTGCGGCACGCCCATCGGGATGCCGTGGACGCCGACCGTGAGGGTCACGTTGTACCGCTCGATCAGCTGCCGGACTGCTCCGGCGAACCGGTCCCAGTGGTTGTCGGGCTCGGAGCCCTCGAGCAGCAAGAACTCAACCCCGGCGTCGTCGGTCACGATGTGCAGGCTGAGGTGCGGCGGGGTGTAGTCGGTGAACCGGTCCTCGGCGAACGTCACCTCAGGCCGCCGGGCCCGGTAGTCGTGCAGGAGGTCGATGTCGAACCGCGCCAGCAGCCGGTGGTCGAGCACCTCGAGCAGGTGATCAGCGGTCACCCGGCCCGCCTGGCCCGCGTCCATGAACCCGTCCAGTGAATGCACCATGACCTTCGGCGTCGCCGCCGGGCCGGTAGCCACCGACTCGTCGACGATCTCGTAGAGGTCGTCCGGTCGCAGCATCGTCGTTCTCCTTCATGGTTGCCAACAGGGCGGTCAGGCCCCTCTATCCTGCCCTCTCCTGATGACAACGCCCAACGCATTCCAACACATTCCGGCCTGGCGGAACATTCAGGATGTTCCAAGACTCGGCGGTCGGCGCGACAGCTTGGGAAAGCGCTTGCTAGGTTGGTCGTCGTGAGCAGCGAACCAGATTCCGCCTTGACCGTCATGCTGGCGATGCACGACGACGCGATGGCCCGCGTCCTGGTGCCGCGGGTCCGGCAGCGGCTCGAGGAGATCGCCACCGTGCTCCCGGTCGGTCCGGGGACCAGCTTCCTCGCCGACCCCGCCGTCCGGGCGGCGCTGCCGGACGTCGACGTACTGCTCACCGGCTGGGGCTGCCCGCGGATCGGTCCGGAGGTCCTCGAGGCGGCGCCGAAGCTGCAGGCGATCCTGCATGCCGCCGGCTCGGTCAAGGCGATCGTCGACCCGGCCGCGTTCGACCGCGGCATCCAGGTGTCGTCGGCGGCCACCGCGAACGCGCAGCCGGTCGCCGAGTTCACGGTCGCGGCGATCGTGCTCGCCGGCAAGCGGGCGTTCCGCCTCGCGGCGCAGTACCGGACCGAGCGGCGGAAGGCGGACCCGCACGGGATGCCGGGCAGTTACGGTACGACGGTCGGCCTGCTCGGAGCGTCACGGATCGCGAAGATGGTCGCGGAGCGGCTGCGCGGGTTCGATCTGGAGGTCCTGATCAGCGACCCGTACCTGACCGCGGACGAGGCGGCGGCGCTCGGAGCCGAACTGGTCGACAACGACGCGCTGTTCCGGCGCAGCGACATCCTCAGCGTGCACGCGCCGCTGATTCCCGAGACGGTCGGCCTGGTGGACGGGCGGCTGCTCGGTCTGCTGAAGGACGGCTCGGTGCTGATCAACACCGCCCGGGGCAAGATCATCGACGCGGAGGCGTTGCTGAGCGAGTGCGTGTCCGGTCGCATCGACGCCGTACTCGATGTCACCGATCCCGAGCCGCTGCCGCCGGACTCGCCGCTGCTCGACCTGCCGAACGTCTTCGTCACCCCGCACGTGGCCGGTGCCGTCGGCAACGAGATCGCCCGCCTCGGCGAACTCGCCGTCAGCGAACTGGAACGCCTCGCCACCGGTCAGCCCCTGCAGCACGCCGTCACCCAAACCGAACTCGGAAGGCTTGCATGACCCGCCTCGTTCTCCCCGACACCGATCGCGTGCTTTCTCGTCAGACCGGGTGGAGCCGGGCGCACTGGGAGGCGCTCGCGGATCATCTGCTCGACTCGCTGGTGCCGTACTTCTCCCCCGGCGCCTCCCTGGTCGAGCTCCCGGGCCGGCCGAGCCGATCGGGTACGGCGTCCGATGCGCTGGAAGGCTTCGCCCGGTCGTTCATGCTGGCGGCGTTCCGGATCGCCGGTGTCCAGGGCAAAGGCTGCGAGGAACTGATCGAGCGGTACGCCCGCGGTGTCGCGAACGGCGCGAACCCGGACCACCCCGAGGCCTGGCTGCGGCTCACCCCGAGGTCGCAGCAGATGGTGGAGGCCGCCGCGATCGCGGTATCGCTGCACGAGACCCGCGAATGGATCTGGGACCGGCTCGACACCCGCGCGCAGGAGCACGTCGCGGAGTGGCTCGGCGGCTTCAACGGGTCGACGACGCACGACAACAACTGGCGGCTGTTCCAGGTCGTGAGCGAGCAGTTCCTCGCCTCGGTCGGAGCGCCGTACTCGCAGGACGACATCGACGGCGGGCTCGACCGGATCGAGGACTGGTACGTCGGCGACGGGTGGTACTCCGACGGCGACGGGCAGAACTTCGACAACTACATCGGCTGGGCGATGCACCTCTACCCGGGACTGTGGGCGCGGATGGCCGCCGCGACCCCGGGCGCGCAGTACGAGGACCGGCTGAAGGCATACCGCGAACGGATCAAGCTGTTCCTGGAAGATGCGTTGTACCTCGTCGGGAACGACGGCGCGCCGATCTACCAGGGGCGATCGCTGACCTACCGGATGGCGGCCGCGACGCCATACTGGATGGGCGCGATCCTCGACTCCACTCCCCTGACGCCGGGCCAGACGCGGCGGCTGTGCTCGGGCGTCGCCCGGCACTTCGTGCAGCACGGCGTACCGGATGAGCGTGGCGTGCTGACCCTCGGGTGGTACGACACGTTCCTGCCGACGACGCAGCAGTACTCCGGACCTGGATCGCCGTACTGGGCTTCGAAGGGGTTCGTCGGGCTGATCCTGTCGCCGGAGCACCCGGTGTGGACGGACCCCGAGGACTCGGTTCCGCTCGACGACGCCGATCAGCTGCGGGCGATGCCGAAGCCGGGCTGGATCGTGCACGCGAGCCGGCACGACCAGGTCGTGCAGTTGGTGAACCACGGCGCCGACCACGCGCCGGTCGCGGAGCCTGCGGGTGTGGAGCCGGCGGGCGATCCGCATTACAACCGGCTGGCGTACGCGAACCACGCGGGGCCGGACCTGTCCGACCACGAGCCGCACATCGACAACCTGATCTCGCTGGTCTCCGCTGACGGTGCCGCCAGCGGGCGCGGGCGGATCCGGCGGCTCGGGGTGGATGAGCACAGGGCGTCCTCGTGGCAGAAGGCGTGGCTCGGAACCGAGGGTCCGTGGGCGATCGAGATCACGTCCGTGGTACACAGCGGGTGGGAGATCCGGTGTGCGCTGGTCGAGGGCCCGGCCGGTGCGTCGGTACGCAGCGGCGGGTTCGCGGTCGCCGGCGAGTCATTGCCGACGGCAACCGCTGAGGCAGTGGTGGCTTCGGCGCGGAACGACGACGGACTGGTGTCGGCGGTGGTCGGCCTGCACGGGTACGACGATGCAGGCGTGCATCGCGGGCTCGGAGTGAATCCGTTCGGTGCGCACTCGGCTACGCCGTACCTGACCGCCCCGCATCGCGGCGAGCCGTTGGTGCTGGTGAACGCCGTCCTGCTGACCCGCGACGCGTTGCGCCCGGAAGCGCTTGCCGAGGGCATCGATGTGGCCGTGGACGGTACGACGGTGCGGATCAGCCTGCCCGGCGGCGTCGAGGTGGTCGAACTGGGCCGGAACCGAATCGCTTAGGTCAGCCTCGCCAAGCGTGTGGAATCGGCCGATGGCCATTAGATTGACGCAATGAGCACGTACGAAAAACTTCTGCAGGAGCAGATCCGTAACGAATTCACGGCGTCACAGCAGTATGTGGCAGTCGCCGTCTGGTATGACGACCAGGACCTGCCACAGCTGGCCGCGCACTTCTACAAGCAGTCGCTGGAAGAGCGCAACCACGCGATGATGATGGTCCAGTACCTGCTGGACAAGGACATCCGGCCGCACATCCCGTCGGTGGGCGAGGTCGAGTCCGACTTCAAAACCGCGCTCGAGCCGCTCGAGCTCGCGCTGGCGCAGGAGATCACGGTCACCAAGCAGATCGAGACGCTGGCCCGGACGGCGCGGGACGAGAGCGACTACATCGGCGAGCAATTCATGCAGTGGTTCCTCAAGGAGCAGGTCGAGGAGGTCGCCGCGATGAAGACCCTGGTGAACGTGGCCAACCGCGCCGGCGACAACCTCTTCCACCTCGAGGACTTCCTGGCCCGCGAGGTCGTCGGCGCCGCCGGCTCCGACCCCACCGCACCCACCGCCGCAGGCGGAGCCGTCTGACGTCTCGCCTACCAGCTGCCGCCGCCCCCGCCGCCTCCGCCCCCGCCTGAGGAGCTGGAGGAACTCGAGCTGGAGAAGCCGGAGGAGGTTCCTCCTCCGGCGGACGGGGTGGGTGGCTCGGCGAAGGTGGTGGTGATGCTGTTCGCGGTCCAGCTGGACTCGTAGTAGGTGGTCACCAGGTGGGTGTGGCGGTCAGCCGGCCGGACTGGACCAACTGCCGGCAGACCTGTTGCCAACGGTCGGCGAGACCCAGGACGACGGCCCACGGCAGGTACCGGCTGAAGATGTCCTCGCCGTCCTCGAAGCGCAGCTGATCAGCCTCGGCCGTGGTGAGGTACCGGCGGAATCCGATCACCTGATCCGTCAGCGCCCGGCCCAGCGCCGTACGACGCCCGCGGCGCCGCTGGAGGATCACGTCGAGTACGCCGTTCAGCACCGCCAGCACCGGTACGACGACAACGATCGCCGGACCCAGCCAGCTGGGTGCGCCGAACTTCACCATCCACACGATCAGCCCGATCAGGCCGGCCAGCGCCGCCAGGAACACCCCGCACCCCAGCGGCACCCAGCCGTAGCCGGCCGACTCCACGACCTTCGACCGTCGCGGCATCCGGCTGTACCAGCGTCGCTCCTCGACCTGCTCCCGCAGCGCGTCGACCATGTTCTCCGCGGCCCGCGCCGGTCGGGTGTCCCCCACCGTCGGCGTCAGCAGCCGCACTTGGGCGCCCGGTTCCTGCCTTGGGAACAGCCCTTTCAGCAGCGTCTTCTCATGCGGTGCCGTCGCGGCCGCGACGTCGACCAGCACCGCCGTCCGTACGTCGTCATCGCTCTCGATCCGGATTGCGCCGCGCACGGCCAGATCGACCAGCGTCGCTGCGACCTCGGTCGTGTCCGCTTTCCCGTCGATCAGCAGCCCGCCCTCCGCGACCGCGATGTCCGGCGGGGCGAACGCGACCGGGATCTCCTTCTCGTCCAGCCGATCCATGACCGTCTGCGGCGCGAGACCTTCGGGCGGCACGGTTCCCGGCGGCATGCCGGCGTACCGGAGATCCCGGCGACGCCGGCCGAGCAGCTTGCCCGTCACGATCACGCCGAGCGTGAGCACTGCCGACAGCAGCACCACCGGCAGGTTGAGTCCGTACCGTTCGAGGACGCCCGGCGGGTCGGCGACGATCGGCGCGTCGTTGCTCACGGCACCGGATTTGATGCCCGCGACAATCGTCAGTCCCTCGCCGCGCACGACATCGGTCTCCTGCGTGAACACCGCCGTGCCCGCGCGGATGCTCTTCTCGTTGCAGCTGTCCTGCGACCCAGGCGGGCCTTCGAAGCACGCGACCTGCTGGACGCCCTGCGGCACCGTCACGCTGATCGCCACGTGATCGAGCGGCGCCTCCCAGCTGGACCCGGTCGCGTCCCAGAACAGCTCACTGTGGTCCGCGAAGTGCCGCAACCCACCTCGCACCTCATAGCTGAGCTGGTACGTCGCATCCTGGCCGGGAACCGTCTTGCCCGACGAGCCGATCTTGATCCGCAGTACCTGGTTGCGGGCCTTGTTCGTCTTCGTCGTCGAGGTGTCGAACGCGTCGGGCGCCGTCGGCGACGAGACCCGGATGTTCGACACCGCGTACTTCTGGTCCTTCGACGCGTCGTCCACGAAAGGCTCCCGGATGACCAGGTCGCGGAAGATCCCGTGCCGGTCCGGGTCGCCGAAGTGGTAGTTGATCGTCTCCGTCACGTGGAGCACCCCGTCGGCCGTGACGGTGTAGTCGATCGCCATTGTCCGCACCCGGTCACCGATGGCGGCCGACGCGGGCACGGCGTACCCGGCCAGCGCCATCGCGACCGCGAGCATGCTGACAACGACCCCGAGTGCTCGACGCATGCGCGCGACACTACCGAGCGTAGGGGCCGTGACTACTACCAGCTTCCGCCGCCTCCGCCACCGCCACCGCCGCCGGACGAGCCACCGCTGAAGCCGGAGGAGCTGCCGCCGCCACCGCCGGAGCTGGACGGGGTCGGCGGCGGGTCGAAGGTGCTTGCGACGGTCGAGCTGACCGCGCCCGCGGTCCAGCCGGAGGTGTAGTAGGACGGACCGTAGTACCAGACCGGATCCGGTGTGATCCGGCCGGCGGCGACCAGCTGCTCGCACACCCGCTGCCAGCGGTCGGCGATCCCGAAAGCGATGGCCCAGGGCAAGTACTTCGAGAAGATGTCCTCGCCTTCCTCGAACCGCAACTGGTCCGCCTCGGCCGTCGCCAGGTACTTCCGGAAGCCGATCAACTGGTCGGTCACCGCCCGCCCGGCCGGGTTCCGCCGGCCACGGCTGCGGATCGCGATCCAGATGCCGAGGGCAACGACCACCGCGACCACCGGGACCGCGATCACGATCGCCCGGCCCGCGCCGCCGGTCGCCGCCGCGGTGATCGTGCCGATGAAGCCCGCGCCGAACACCCAGATCACGATCATCGCCATGCACGCGCAGCCGAAGCCGTTCTTGAACACGGAACCGCCGCCGGCTCGCGGCATCCGCAGGTACCACCCGCGCTGCTTCACCTGCTCGCGCAGCGCGGTGATCATCGAGGTGTGCGCGGTCCGCATGGCGTTCTCTCCGACCGCGCCGCGCTCGAGCACCACCTCGGACCCCGGCTGCAGCGTCGGGAACATCCCCGACATCAGTGCCTGCTCGTGCGGTGCGGTCGCGACCGCGGGATTCAGCAGCACGGCCTTCTGCGAGTCGCCCGTGTTGTCGATCCGTACGCCGCCGCGCACCGCCATGTCGATCAGCGTCGCGGCCGTCTCGACCGTGGTCGCCTTCGCGTCGATCAGCAGGCCGCCCTCGGCGACCGGGATCCGCGGCGGCGAGAACGCGACCGGGAGCTGGTCCGTGCTCAGCTCGTCCTTGACCGGCTCGGCCGCGACCCCGTCCGGCGGGAACGTCCCCGGCGGCATCCCGGCGTACCGCTGGTCCTTGTTGCCGAGCTTGGCGTAGAGGGCGGCGGCGACGATCGCGACCGCGGTCACCAGGCCGGCGCCGATCAGCGAGAGCCAGGACAGGCCGTTGCGCTCGAGCCAGTTCGGTGGGTCGACCAGGATCGGCGTGTCGTTCTGGACCGCGCCGGCGGTGATGCCGGCGACGACCGTGAGCTGCTGCCCTCGCTGGAGCTGGGACGCGCCGAAGACGCCTTGCTGGCCGACGACCGACTTCTGCGGGCAGGTCTGCGTCGACCCGGCCTCGCCGGAGAAACAGTCGACCTGGGTGACGCCCTGCGGGACGGTGACGTTGACCGTGACCTGGTCGATCACCGCTGACCAGGCGCTACCGGTCGCATCCCAGTACAGCTCGCTGTGGTCGGCGAAGTGCCGCAGCGCGCCGCGGACGTCGTACGAGATCACGTACGTCGCCTCGTCGCCGGGGACGGTGCTGTTCGCCGAGCCGATCTTGATCTGGGTGTTCTCGTTGCGCTGGTTGTTCTCCTGGAACGTGTCCGTGGTGAACTCGGCCGAGACATTCGGTGTGGGCGTGGAGACCTTGATGTTCGAGACCTGGTACTCCTGGTCCTTCGAGTCGTCGTCCTTGTACGGCTCCCGGGTGACCAGGTCCCGATAGATGCCGTGCCGGCCGGTGCTCCCGAAGACGTAGTCGATCGTCTCGGTCACGTGCAGCACACCGTCGGCCGAGACGGTGTACTCGATCTTGAAGTTCCTGATCTCGTCACCCGCGTCCGCTGACGCCGGGACAGCGAATCCGGCCAGTGCCAGGACGGCGACCAGCGTGCTGATGACGACCCCGAGTGCCTTACGCATGCCCGCGAGACTATCCAGCGCGAGGGTCCGGAGGTGGGACCTCCGGGACGAATCCGCTACCGGATGGCTCTTGTGCGAAGTGTCCGTTAGGGGAATCGTGGGTGGACCAGGAGGAACGTCATGGCAGACAAGACGAATGCTTCCCAAGGCACCGGAGCCGCGCCCGCTGTGGACAGCCCGGCCGCCATCCGCAACGTGGTCCTGGTCGGCCCGTCCGGCTCCGGCAAGACCACCCTCGTCGAGGCCCTGCTGGTGGCCTCCGGAGTCCTGAACAGACCCGGCACCGTCCTGGACGGAACCACCGTGTGCGACTTCGACGACGCCGAGCTCCGGCAGCAGCGCTCGGTGGGCCTGTCGCTGGCCTCGCTGCCGCACGACGGCGTGAAGGTGAACCTGATCGACACCCCGGGGTACGCCGATTTCGTCGGCGAACTGCGGGCCGGCCTGCGCGCGGCCGACTGCGCGCTGTTCGTGATCTCGGCGAGCGAGGGCGTCGACGAGCCGACCAAGGCGCTGTGGCAGGAGTGCGACCAGGTCGGGATGCCGCGGGCCGTCGTGGTCACCAAGCTCGACCATGCCCGCGCCAACTACCAGAATGCGCTTGCCACCGCGCAGGGCGCGTTCGGCGACAAGGTCCTCCCGCTCTACTTGCCCGCTGGTGACGGGCTGATCGGGCTGCTCTCCCAGACGTTTTTCACCTACACCGCGGGCAAACGTTCGACCTCGGCCCCGGACGCGGCGTACGCCGACGAGATCGAGGAGCTCCGCGGCACGCTGATCGAGGGGATCATCGAGGAGTCCGAGGACGAGTCGCTGATGGACCGGTACCTCGGTGGCGAGGAGATCGACCAGAAGGTGCTGATCGAGGACCTGGAGAGAGCGGTCGCCCGCGGCTCGTTCTTCCCGGTCATCCCGGTCTGCAGTGCCTCCGGGATCGGCACGTTCGAGCTGCTCGAGGTGATCACCAGCGGGTTCCCGTCGCCGCCCGAGCACACCATCCCCGACGTGTTCACACCGCACGGCGTCGCCCGCACGGGCATGGCTTGCGACCCGGACGGGCCGCTGCTCGCCGAGGTGGTGAAGACGACGTCGGACCCGTACGTCGGGAGGGTCAGCCTGGTGCGGGTGTTCTCCGGCACCATCAGGCCCGACGCGACGGTTCACGTGTCGGGCCATTTCACGTCCTTCTTCGGTGCACACGACGGTGCGTCGCACGGGCACGAGGACCACGACGAGGACGAGCGGATCGGCGCGCTGTCGTTCCCGCTCGGCAAGACCCAGCGGCCGGCGGGGACGGTGGTCGCCGGCGACATGTGCGCGATCGGCCGGCTGACCCGGGCCGAGACCGGTGACACGCTGTCCGACAAGGTGGACCCGCTGCTGCTGAGGCCGTGGAACATGCCCGAGCCGTTGCTGCCGATCGCGGTCCAGGCGCACGCGAAGACCGACGAGGACAAGCTCGGGGTCGGGTTGCAGCGGCTGGCGGCCGAGGATCCGACGCTGCGGATCGAGCAGAACCCGGAGACCCACCAGATCGTGCTGTGGTGCATGGGCGAGGCGCACTCGGACGTCGTGCTGGATGCGCTCGCGAACCGGTACGGCGTGACCGTCGACACGGTCGAGCTCCGGGTCCCGCTGCGGGAGACGTTCCTCGGGTCGGCCAAGGGCCACGGGCGGCACGTGAAGCAGTCCGGCGGGCACGGTCAGTACGCCGTCTGCGACATCGAGGTCGCACCGCTACCGCAGGGCGGCGGGTTCGAGTTCGTCGACAAGGTGGTCGGCGGGGCGGTGCCGCGGCAGTTCATCCCGAGCGTCGAGAAGGGCGTCCGGGCGCAGATGGAGAAAGGCGTCGCGGCCGGGTATCCGATGGTCGACATCCGGGTCACGTTGCTGGACGGGAAGTCACACAGCGTCGACTCGTCCGACATGGCGTTCCAGATGGCCGGCGGGCTGGCGCTGCGCGAGGCGGCAGCCGCCTCGCGCGTCGCGATGCTCGAGCCGGTGGACCTGGTGTCGGTCCTCGTACCGGACGAGCTGGTCGGCGCGGTGATGAGCGATCTGTCCGGGCGCCGCGGTCGGTTGCTCGGCACGGACAAGGTCGGCGACGACAGGACGCTGGTGAAGGCCGAAGTACCGCAGGTGGAGATCACCCGCTACACCATCGATCTCCGGTCCCTGTCCCACGGCGCGGCCACCTTCAGCCGCCAGTTCTCCCGCTACGAAGCAATGCCGGACTCCGCGGCGTCCAAGGTGAAATGAGTTAGCCCTTTGATTCTCGGTTGAGGCGGCGGCGTACGTCGCGGGACTTCAGGTACGCCGCCACGTCGTCGTACCGCTCGCTCTGGTTGGCGAACTCGATGTACGAGCGGACGCGGTGCAGCCAGTCGAGCGTCGACGGCTTCACCGCGGCCAGCGCCTCGGTGAGGTGCCGCATGTCCAGCGGCGGCTCGCCTCCAGTGGAGAGCGCCTCGTCGATCACCTTGTCCACACCGCGCTCGATCAGCGCCCGCAGATCCGCGCCGCTGAACATCGGCGTCTGCCCGGCAAGCGCCTTCAGGTCGAGCCCGTCGGCCGGGACGTCCTTCGTCAGCACCGTCAGGATGTCCGCGCGGGCCAGCTCGTCCGGCGGCGGCACGAAGATCACCCGGTCGAAGCGGCCCGGCCGGAGCATCGCCTCGTCCACGTCCCAGGGCGCGTTCGTCGCGGCGAGCACGAGCAGGCCGTCGTTCTCGGAGCCGATCGCGTCGAGCTCCTGCAGCAGTACGTCGACCAGCCGCCGCGCCTCGGACCCGCCGTGCTTGTGCCGCGCGAACGCCAGTGCGTCCAGCTCGTCGAGGAACAGCACGCACGGCCCATTGGCGCGGGCACGCTCGAAGGCAGCGTGCAGATTGCGCTCCGACACCCCGAGGTACGGGTCCATCACGTCTTCGATCCGGACGTTCACGAACGGCAGACCGCACTCCCCCGCGGTCGCCCGCGCGAGCAGCGTCTTACCGCAGCCGGGCGGTCCGTAGAGCATCACGCCGCCGCCGGACTTGCGCCCGTACTTCTCGTACAGCTCCGGCCGGCTCAGCGGGAGGATCACCATCCGGTGGATCACCCGCTTGATCTCTTCCATCCCACCGACCTGGTCGAAGGTGGTCGTCTCTTTCATCGCCTCGGTGCTCAGAGGATCCGACTCCGCCTCGGGACCGACCTTGATCCGTACGCCGCTGCGCTCGGCGATCATGCCGTCGACGAGCTGCTGCAGCCGCCCGGTGCCTTCGACGACGCCTTGCTGGCGGGCCGCTTCGAGCAGGTTCCGCAGCAGGGCGAGCCGCCCGTTCGCCGCGGCCAGCTCACCGACCGGCACGAACTGGTCGTCCGGCAACCCCCGGTGATCAAGCAGTACGACGTACTGGTCCAGGGCCTCCTCGTTTTCGCCGGCGGTGGCCAGCGACTCGGCCAGGAGAAGCCGGAGCATCACGTCATCCGGACTGCTCTCGACAGCCTTGCGCAATGCTTCGATGCGATCGCCGGTCATGGGGCCTCCCGGCCTGGACTGAGGAGTGGAGGGAGCGAAGCGACCGGAGCGACGAGGGAAGGCCGGGAGTCACAGCCCCATGGCCCCCGCGACGGAGTCGCGGCATCCAATACAGTCATCGGCCCCACTTCCGGTTGATCCAGCGGCGGACCAGCGGTGGGACCACCCACGAATACACGCAGAACGCCAACCAGATCATGGCGAACGCGAACGACAGCGGCGCGAGACCTACGGCTCGGAGGCCGTAGATGACCGCGACCACGCAGATCCAGACGACCAGCGGATTCACCCGGGCGAACGGGCGCAGCGGAAGCATCAGCGGATGGTTGATCAGCTTCGCCTGGCGGGCCGCTTCGCGCAGGTCCGCGTCACCGGGCTGGGCCGCTGCCGCGGACGCGAGCGAGGTGTAGCCGGAACGCGAGTCGCCGGTGAGCATCGACGCCGTACCATGCAGGGCCCGGGCGTTCGGATCCTCGGGATCGTGGGCGAGGGCCTCCGTGCTGTGGCGGTGCATGTCGCGGTCCTTGCCGAGCGCAAACGCCACCTGGGCACGGGCCGACGAGACGGCCGCGCTCTCCGGCGCGTGCGACGCGGCACGCTCGACCAGAGCGCCCGCCTTCCCAGCCTGGCCCGCGGCCAGGCAGACGCGCGCGTAGCCGAGCAGGAGATCGGGTTCGTTCGGGTCAAGGCTCAGGCCTTGCAGGAATGCGGCCTCGGCCTCGGGCAGCCGACCCTCGGCTCGCAGCGCTGAGCCGAGCACGTGGAGCATCGCCGGGAACGGGCCGTGCTGCGCCAACCCGTCCCGCAGTACGTCGACAGCCTCGGCGTTCCGGTCGAGGGAGTGCAGCGCGGCACCGCGGAGGAGGTACGCGCGGTAGTTGACAGCCGCGTCGCCGCTCAGCCCCTGGAGCTCGTCGAGCGTGCGTTCGGCGTGGCCGATCCGCAGCCAGTGCGCAGCCATCTGCAGGCGCGATTCGCTTGGGTCGTTCACCGGATCACCGTCACCAGCAGCAGGATCAAGAACTCGGCGACCGCCCCGCCGATCGTCACCGGGATTCCCACCCGCCACAGCGATCCGTAGTCCGTGCCTCGAAGCTGGAATGCGCGATCCATCGGACGCTGGACCCGGAGCTGGACCAGGAAGCACAGCACGGCGACCACGCGAGTGCTCACTTGCAGGCCGTCACCACCGAGCAGGGCGAACAGCGCGACGACGGCGACGAGGCCGACGAGTCCGGTCAGCAGGATGAGCCGGCGCTTCGCGGCGTCGACACCGAGCCGGCCGGAGTTGAGGAACGCAACGGTCGTGGACGCGATCACGCCGCCGAAGAAGGCGACGTACGCCTGCGACATCAACCGCCACGGGCGCACGGACATGTCCACACCCGCGCCGATCGTCGGGCGCAGAAGTTCGTCCGGCATCGAGCTCCTCGGGTGGACAGGCGCGCAAGCTACGGTGCCCAATTATCCGGGCTCGCGCAGTGTATAGCCTGTGCCGATGAGCGAGAACTGCATCTTCTGCGGAATCGTGGCCGGCGACATCCCGTCCACCCGGGTCGCGGAGACCGACCGGGCGATCGCCTTCATGGACATCGCCCCGGCGACCCCCGGACACCTGCTGGTGATCCCGCGGGCACACTCCACCGACCTCCGCGAGGCCGCTCCGGAGGACCTGACCGCCGTGACCCTGCTCGCCCAGTCGCTGGTCGGCCGCGTCATCGACCGTCTGGAGGGCGCGACCGGCGCCAACCTGCTCAGCTGCATCGGCCCGGACGCCTGGCAGACCGTCTTCCACACCCACCTGCACGTGATCCCCCGCTACCCCGACGACCCGCTGGTGCTGCCGTGGCAGCCGCATTCAGGCGATCTCGACGAGATCAAGGCCGTCCACGCCAAGCTCATCTAGCAACGAGTTCGTACACCGACAGCAGCTCCGGCAGCAGCACCGACCAGTCGTAGCGCGGTACGGCGCCGAGGCCGGCTGTGCGGAGGTGTTCGCGTTCGTCGGGCCGACCGAGCAGGCGTAGCGCGCGGGCCGCCAGCTCGGCGGCGTTGCCGGGCTCGAACAGCTCCCCCATCCGACCGCCGTCCAGCACCTGATGGAACGCGGGCAGGTCGCTCGCGAGTACGGGTGCGCCGGCCGCCATCGCCTCCAGCAGGACGATGCCGAAGGACTCTCCGCCGAGGTGCGGCGCGACGTACACGTCCGAGCCGGCCAGCATGTCCGCGCGGGCCTCGTCGTCGATCGCACCAAGAAACAGAACGTTCTCCCGGTACCGCGGTGGCAGCGACCGCCGCGCTTCGTCAGCCTGCCCCGAGCCCGCGATCAGCACCTTCAGCCGAGGACGCTCGGCAAGCAGCAGCGGTACGGCGTCCAGCAGTACGCCGAGACCCTTGCGTGGCTCGTCCAACCTGCCAAGGAAGCTGATCGTGCCGTCCGGGCCCATCCAGTCCGGGCGCGGACTGCCCTTGAAACGGGCGGTGTACAGGCCGT
This sequence comes from Kribbella sp. NBC_00709, assembly GCF_036226565.1. Classification (GTDB taxonomy): domain Bacteria; phylum Actinomycetota; class Actinomycetes; order Propionibacteriales; family Kribbellaceae; genus Kribbella. The sequence goes on along the minus strand of NZ_CP108996.1, from coordinate 6,971,872 downwards.
TCGGGATCACGACCGCCTCGCCGCCGACGTGCTGGACCATCATCGAGCGGGCGTTCTCCGACACCGCGATCCGCGCGTCGATCTTCTCCAGCGCCGGCCGGAGCAGGCTGGCGGCGACGCTCATCGCCCGGGACCGGACCTGCCAGGTGTGGAAGGTGGCGACGAACGGCCCGTCGGCCGACCAGAGCGCGATGATCGACGCACTCGGCGTGGTCGGCTCGTGCACGTGGACCACGTCGAAGTCGCCGTCCGCGAGCCAGCCCTTCACCCGGGCCGCCGTCCGCGGGCCGAAGGTCACCCGGGCGACCGACCCGTTGTACGGCACCCCGACCGCGCGACCCGACGAGACGACGTACGGCGGGATCGCGTCGAAATCGTCCACCGGGGCGAGGACCGAGATCTCGTGGCCCAGCGACAGCAATGCCTCGGCCAGGTCGCGGACATGGTTCTGGACCCCGCCGGGCGTGCCCAGCGAGTACGGGCACACCACACCGATCCTCACAGGACGATTGTTACCCCTCGAGGAAGATCCTCTGCAGCATGTGCCAGTCCTGTGGATGAGCGGCGATCCCGATCGCGAACGCGTCCGCGCAGCGCTGGGTCATCGCAGCCGCGCCGCCGTCGGGCTCGATCGCGTCGTGGAAGGTGATGACGAGGTCCGGGCCGTCGTAGTGCAGCGTCGCCGGGATCAGCGGGGCGCCGGTCTTCAGGCTCAGCGCGGCCGGGCCGACCGGCATCCGCGACGGCCGGCCGAAGAACGTGACCGGGATGCCACGTTCGGACAGGTCGCGGTCGGCGACCAGGCAGACGAAGCCTCCGGCCCGCAACCGGTCCGCGAGGATGCCGGTCACGTCGTCGTCGCCACCGGTCAGCGGCAGGACCTCCATGCCCAGCCGCTTGCGGTACGCGATGAAGCGGTCGAACAGCGACTCCGGCTGGAGCCGCTCGGCGACGGTCGAGACCGGCATCCCGGTCAGGCCCGCCCAGGCGCCGGCGTGGTCGTAGTTCGCCAGATGCGGGAGCGCACAGATCACCCCGCGACCGGCTGCGTGCGCGTCCCGGAGCAGCTTCTCGTTGACCGTGCGGACGCTGCTGACGATCTCCTCGTCGGTCCACTCCGGCAGCCGGAACGTCTCCTGCCAGTAGCGCAGGTACGAGCGCATTCCGGCGTGCACGAGCGCGTCGAGCTCAGCCTCGGTCGCCTCGGGACGTACGACGGCCAGATTGCCGCGCAAACGCCGTACGCCGCGACCGTTGCGGCGCACTGTCCGGTCGGCGGCCCGCCGGAACAACCACGTGACGATCCGTTCGGGCAGGCGTCGTACCAGGGTCCAGGCGAGCGCGAAGGCCAGGTCGACCGCCCGTTGCCGCAGACCATCCATCGTCAGTCGTTCTTCGGCTCCGCGGGCGGGGTGTCCAGGCCCGCGTTGTCAGGATCCGCGAGGACCTGCTTGCGGACCGAGAGCGACCGCTGGACGACGGTGATCGTGCTCGCGGCGGCGACGTACCAGATCACGATCTCGAGCAGGATCGGGAGGTTCAGCACGTCGGAGAAGAACGCGAGGATCAGCGTGAACACCAGCCGGTCGGCGCGCTCGGCCAGGCCGCCGCTCGCCTTCAGGCCGAGGCTCTCCGCCTTGGCCCGGGCGTACGAGGTGACCGCGCCCATCACCAGCGCCCACAGCGTGACCGCGGCCATCAGGGTCGAGTTGCCCGCGCGCGAGTTGGCGTAGAACATCACCAGGCCGCCGTAGATCGCGCCGTCGCCGATCCGGTCCAGCGTGGAGTCGAGGAACGAGCCCCACTTCGACGACGTCCCGGACGTCCGGGCCATGTAGCCGTCGATCATGTCGGAGAACACGAAGCAGGTGATGACCACTGTGCCCAGCCAGAGGTGGCCGCGCGGGAAGAAGATCAGCGCGCCGGCGGACACCCCGATGGTGCCCACCAGCGTGACCGCGTCGGCGCTCACGCCGAGCTTGAGCAAGAGGGTGGCGATCGGCGTGATCACCTTGGTCCAGAACTGCCGGAATCTGTTAAGCATGGCGACGCGATCGTAGTCGAGACGGATCACCATCCGGTGACATGCCACCCGATGAGACCTGCACGAGACCTGGATTCGCGCGATGCTGGAGCCAGTGAGGAGGTGGGCATGCGTCGACTCGTGGGCACTCTGGCCGTTCTGCTGGTGGCCGGCGGCTGCACGGTCGCCCAGCGCGCGAACGACTCACGTCCGCCTACCGCGCCCCCGACCGCGGTGATACCGACCGTGATCGCTCCCCCGCAGCCCGAGGGCCTGGACGGTACGGCGGGAGCGCCCGGCCCGCAGATCTGTACGGCGATCACCCGCGCGCTGACCGCCAAACTCCGGGTCCCGGTCACCGCGAAACCGAACGCCTGGAACGACGGCGGCCTCCCGGCCATGGACCTGTGCACCCTGCTGCTCGAGGACCGGGCCGTCACGATCGGGGTCAGCGCGCTGCCGAGCCAGCCCGACACGCTCAGCCGGCTGATGGACGGTGCCGGCGCGCTCGAGGCGCTGCCGGAGCTCGGGCCGGACGCATTCATCGCGGACTCGCGGCTGGTCTTCCACGTCGGCGACCGGGCGGTGCGGATCACGCCGGCGGACGGCATCGACCGCAGCACGGCGGCCGGCATCGACCGGGCCAAGGCTGTCGCGATCGCGCTCGCCGCGCGGGACGCCGTACCGAAGAACCTGCGGCCGGCCCGGCAGTCGGACGAGACGTGCCAGCTGTCGAACTCGGCGGCCGAGCGGTTCGTCCAGTTGCAGGTCCAGCTGCGGCGCGACTATCGGGTGAAGGGTGCGCTGACCTGTATCTGGGGGACGTTCGAGGCGACGGTGTCGATCGTCGAGGCGTTCGACCAGGCGACCATCCCGGAGTCCCAGCGGGTGCCGCCACCTCGATTCGCCCCACTCGGCCAGCCCGGGTACTACCTGCCCGAGGCCGGCGAACTCGTGTTCCGGCAGGGCCGCCGCGTGGTTCGCGTGTCCGCGCTGACCAACCCGCCGCGCGAGGTCACCCTGGACGCGTTGACGAAGATCGTCGACCCGATGCTGCCGCTCTTCCTGCGCTGAGAGCCAGCTGAGAACTTTCCGGTCCAGTCCAGCGTCTCACCACCATCAATCACCATTGGGGGTGGGTTCATGATCAAGTGGACGAAGTACGGCAGCGTTCTGTCCGCGGGGGCTCTCGTTGCCGCGATGCTGGCGACGGGGACAGCGGCAGCACAGCCCAGCAGTCCGGCGGGAACCAGGAGCACGCCGAGCGAATGCCTGCTGAATCTCGGTTCGGTGACCGCCGGCGGCGATCACCGGATGCAGACGATCCAGGCCGAAGGCGCTGTGGTCGACGACTGGATCGTTGCCAAGGACATCTATCCGGACGGGCAGGTCCGGCTGAGCGCGACGGTCCGGTACGGGGCCGCCGAGGTCGGCGGGACGGGTCACCAGGGCCCGGTCATCATGGGCTCGACGATGTACGACACCAGCTATCTGACGGCGGACGGCCGCGGGCCGGTGTCGCAGAAGCGGGTCACCCGGGTCGGACCCGGCTGGCAGGTGTACCGCAGTCTCGACCGGTCGACGTACGTCACCGCCACCAAGCAGCGCGACACGGAGTACTCGCTGCACACCGACGGCACCCTCTATCGCCGCAACGTCACGTACAAGGACGGCGTACCAAGTCGGCAGATCACCGGGTGGCAGTCCGGGTACAAGGGCGTGAAGGCGATGACGCTGATCAGCCAGACGGCGACGTACGACACGTTCCTGATGACGCTGACGTCCGGCAAGCTCTACACGGCGCGGTTGCCGCTCGCCGGCGGGCAGATCATCCCGGGTGTGGTGAAGCAGGTGCGAGGCTCGACCTGGCAAGGGTTCGAATCACTGGTGGCGGCCTCGTGCTGGGACGGCGTACTGCTGCTCGGCATCGACAAGGACACCAAGTCCGCCTACCTGTACTCGGTCGGGCACGCCAACGGCGCGGCCACCACGATCAAGCTGATCCGCAAGGTGCCGGGCACATTCGGCGACCCGGTCTACTTCGACTGGCAGCTGTTCAGCGGCGAGCGGCTGGCCGGCGACTGAGCTGCCCCTAGGGCCAGGACTTCGCGAGCAGCGCCCGGGTGTCGGAGAGGAGTTGCGGGAGAACCTTGGTGCCGGCGACGACGGGCATGAAGTTCATGTCGCCGGACCACCTCGGTACGACGTGCTGGTGCAGGTGGGCCGCGATGCCCGCGCCGGCGATCTCGCCCTGGTTCATGCCGATGTTGAAGCCCTGCGCCCCCGACACCGTGCGGACGGCCTGCATCGCCTGCCGGGTCAGCTCGGCGACGTCGGTGACCTCGGCGCCGGTCAGCTCGGTGTAGTCGGCGACATGCCGGTACGGCACGACCATCAGGTGGCCCGGGTTGTACGGGTACAGATTCAGGACGGCGTACGCCGCGTCGCCGCGGTGCACGATCAGCGCGTCGGCGTCCGGCAGCCCGGGCAGCCGGCAGAACGGGCAGCCCGAGCCGGCCTCGGAGCTGGTCGGCTTGTTCTCCCCTTCGATGTACGCCATCCGGTGCGGCGTCCACAACCGCATGAACTCGTCCCGCACCCCGACCCCGTCCTGCCGCACGAGCTCTTCCGGCTCGTACGGCGAGGCGGGACGGTCGTCCGTCATACCTGGACGCGCTTCTTGACGGCCTCGACGATCTCGGCGACCGCGTCGGCGACCGGTACGCCGTTCTTCTGCTCGCCGTCGCGGTACCGGAACGAGACCGAGCCGGCGGCCATGTCGTCGTCGCCGGCGATCAGCATGTACGGCACCTTGGACTTCTGGGCGTTGCGGATCTTCTTCTGCATCCGGTCGTCGGACGCGTCGATCTCGACCCGGATGCCCTGCGCCTTGAGCTGCTTGGCGACCTCGAACAGGTAGTCGACGTGCCCGTCGGTGATCGGGATGCCGACCACCTGGACCGGGGCCAGCCACGGAGGGAACGCGCCGGCGTAGTGCTCGGTCAGCACCGCGACGAACCGCTCGATCGACCCGAACAGCGCACGGTGGATCATCACCGGCCGCTGCCGCGAGCCGTCCGGAGCGGTGTACTCCAGCTCGAACCGCTCGGGCAGGTTGAAGTCCAGCTGGATCGTCGACATCTGCCACGTCCGGCCGATCGCGTCCCTGGCCTGGACGGAGATCTTCGGGCCGTAGAACGCCGCGCCGCCCGGGTCCGGGACCAGCTCGAGGCCGGAGCCCTCGGCAACTTCCCGCAGGGTCTGGGTGGCCTCCTCCCAGACCTCGTCGGAGCCGACGAACTTGTCCGGGTTCTTGGTGGAGAGCTCGAGGTAGAAGTCGTCCAGGCCGTAGTCGGCCAGCAGGCCGAGCACGAACGTCAGCAGGTTGCGCAGCTCGTCGCGCATCTGCTCACGGGTGCAGTAGATGTGCGCGTCGTCCTGGGTGAAGCCGCGGGCCCGGGTCATGCCGTGCACGACGCCGGACTTCTCCAGCCGGTAGACCGTGCCGAACTCGAACAGCCGCAGCGGCAGCTCCCGGTACGACCGGCCGCGGGCCGCGAAGATCAGGTTGTGCATCGGGCAGTTCATCGGCTTCAGGTAGTAGTCCTGGCCCTGCTTGCGGATCTGCCCGTCCGCGCCGCGCTCCTCGTCCAGGTGCATCGGCGGGTACATGCCGTCGGCGTACCAGTCGAGGTGGCCCGAAGTCTCGAAGAGCTGCCCCTTGGTGATGTGCGGCGAGTAGACGAACTCGTAGTCGTCCTCGACATGCCGCTGGCGGGAGTAGTCCTCCATCACCTTCCGCAGGACGCCGCCCTTGGGGTGGAACACCGCCAGCCCCGAGCCGATCTCGTCCGGGAAGCTGAACAGGTCGAGCTCGTTGCCCAGCTTGCGGTGGTCGCGCTTGGCGGCCTCCTCCAGGCGGTTCAGGTATGCCTTCAGCTCGTCGCGGGACTCCCACGCCGTGCCGTAGATGCGCTGGAGCTGCGGGTTCTTCTCGCTACCCCGCCAGTACGCCGCCGCGGTCCGCATCAGCTTGAAGTTGCCGAGGTACCCGGTGGCCGGGACGTGCGGGCCGCGGCACAGGTCCTTCCACGCGACGCTGTCGTCCCGCCGGACGTTGTCGTAGATCGTCAGCTCGCCGCCGCCGACCTCGACACTCGCGCCCTCGGCCGCGTCGGCCGCGGAGCCCTTGATGCCGATCAGCTCGAGCTTGTACGGCTCGCTGGCGAGCTCTTCGCGCGCGTCGTCGTCGGAGACCACCCGGCGGCTGAACCGCTGCCGCTCCTTGATGATCTGCTGCATCTTCTTCTCGAGCTTGCCGAGGTCCTCCGGCGTGAACGGCGTCGGCACGTCGAAGTCGTAGTAGAACCCGTTCTCCACCGGCGGGCCGATGCCGAGCTTGGCCTCCGGGAACAGGTCCTGCACCGCCTGCGCGAGGACGTGCGCGGTCGAGTGCCGGATGATCGCGCGGCCGTCCTCGGACGCCGCCTTGACCGGCTCGATCCGGTCGCCGTCGGCGACCACCCGGGACAGGTCGCGCAGCTCACCGTTGACGCGCGCGGCGATGGCAGAGCGGTCCTGGCCGAAGATCCCGGCGAACAGCTCCCCGATCGTCGTCGTCTCGGTCACACTCCGCTCAGCCTCGCCCTCGACGCCGACCAGCTGGACCTTGACTTCCGACACAGTGCACTCCTCGGTTGCGCGTCACCGGCCGATTGCCGGTCACGCCACAGATGGTATCGACATCGCGACGCCGACCCGACGGCGTATCCACAGGCCCGCCGTACCTGACCAAAGTCGGGGGTCGGTCCAGCCGTTGGTCCGATGTGCCGGGGGTGCCCGGATTCGTAGTTTCGACACCGTGATCACCCTTGAAGGACTCACCAAGACCTACGGCGACACCCGCGCCGTGGACTCGCTCGACCTCACCGTCGCGCCCGGCCGGGTGACCGGCTTCCTCGGCCCGAACGGCGCCGGCAAGTCCACCACGATGCGGATGATCCTCGGCCTCGACGCCCCGACCGAAGGCGTCGCGCTCGTCGACGGCCGCCCGTACGCCGACTGGCCGGCGCCGCTGACCAAGGTCGGTGCCCTGCTCGACGCCAAGGCGCTGCACCCGCGGCGGACCGCGCGGAACCACCTGATCGCTATGGCGCACAGCAACGGCATCCCGGTCAGTCGGGTCGATGCCGTGCTGTCGATCGTCGGCCTGGATCCGGTCACCCGGAAGCGGGCCGGACAGTTCTCGCTCGGCATGGGCCAGCGCCTCGGGATCGCCGGCGCGCTGCTCGGGGATCCCGGGGTGCTGATGTTCGACGAGCCGGTCAACGGTCTCGACCCGGACGGCGTTCGCTGGGTCCGCGAGCTGATGCGTTCCCTGGCAGCCGAGGGCCGGACGGTGTTCGTCTCCAGCCACCTGATGAGCGAGATGCAGCTGACCGCCGACCAGTTGGTCGTGATCGGGCGCGGCCGGCTGATCGCCGACGCACCGGTCGCGGAGGTGATCGCGGGCTCGTCGCGCAGCACGGTCGCCGTTCGCGTGCCCGATCGCCGGCACCACGCAGTACTGCGGGAACGGCTGACAACCGAGGCGGAGCGTGTGGACTCCGTCGACGACCGGTTGATCGTGACCGGCGTACCCGTCGAGCGGGTCGGTGATCTCGCGCACGAGCTCGGCGTACGGCTGCATGAGCTACACACCGAGCAGCCGTCGCTCGAGGACGCGTACATGGAGCTCACCGCCGACAGCGTCGAATACGGGGTGGCGTCGTGAGCGATGCGATCCTGCACTTCGCTGACGAGCTGATGTCCTCGTGGTGGATCTATCTGGCGCTGTGGGGCTTCGCAGCCCTGGACGGCTTCTTCCCGGCGATCCCGAGCGAGACGCTGGTCGTCACGGCCGGTGTGTTCGCCGCATCGACCGGTGAGCCCAACCTGTACGCCGTGATCGTGGTCGCGGCGATCGGCGCGTTCATCGGCGACCACATCTCGTACGCCCTCGGCCGCGGCGCCGGCGGGCGGCTACTCGACCGGGTCAAGCCAGGTACCAAGCGGCACGCGGCCATCCTGTGGGCCCGGCGCTCGCTGGAGGAGCGCGGCGGCCTGGTCCTTGTCGTCGCTCGTTACGTGCCCGGCGGCCGCACCGCGGTCACGCTGACCATGGGCTCGGTGCGCTACCCGCTGGCGAGCTTCACGCCGTTCGCAGCGCTCGCCGCGGTCAGCTGGGGCGCGTACTGCACATTGGTGGGCTTCATCGGCGGCAAGGCCTTCGAGGACAACCCGCTCAAGGGCGTCGTCCTCGGAATCGGCCTGGCGCTCGCCGTCACCCTCGTCGTCGAACTGGTCCGCCACCGACTACGCAAGCGTAAGCCTCAAGCTCAAGTAGACCCTCAACCCATGGAAGCAGGCAGGCGATGAACGCGGTCCGGTCGGAGTGGACGAAGCTGTGGACGGTCCGGTCGAGCTGGTTGAACATCGCAGGAGCTGTCCTGCTGACAGCGCTGCTCGGGGTGCAGTACGGGTTCAGCCTCGCCTACGACAACTCCCATCGCGCGCACGCCTCGTCACAGCCCGTCGGCCAGTTCGGCTCCTCGGTGATCCTCATCGTCCAGGTGGTCTTGGCCGCCTTCGCACTGCTGACCGTGACGTCGGAGTACGCCACCGGCAGCATCCGCTCGACCCTCCAGTGGACTCCGGTGCGGCGGAACGTCGTACTGGCGAAGGCGGCCGTGTTGGCACCGGTCCTGTTCGGCTACGGGCTGCTCGTGGCCGCGATCGCTTCCGTGACAGGAGGTCTGGCCGCGGGCTCGTGGGCTGAGTGGGATGCGAGCGGACTCGTCGTCGACCTGCTGTCGGTCGGCTTCTACGCAACCGTGGCCGGCTTGTTCGTCGCCGGGATCGCCTGGGTGGTTCGCAGTACGGCGGGCACGCTGACCGTTGCCTTCCTGCTGCTCCTGGTCGTCCCGCTCATGCTCAGCCAGAGCTCACTGCGCGCACTGGTCTGGATTGCTGCGCTGCTGCCCGGTGGCGCCGGCCAGAACTACCTGACCGGCACCACAGACCCGCTCTCCCCCACTCTGAGCGCGCTCGTCCTGGTTCTGTGGGCTTTGGGTGGACTAGCGCTCGGCAGTCGCGTGCTGACCCGGCGCGATGCTTGAGATTGCCTCGGCCAGGGACTGCTCCGCCAACGGACGCAGGTGCGCGAGGCGCGGGACCAGCCCGGCCAGACAGAACTCCGAAGTGATGAAGCGGATGTTGTCGTCCCGGACGCCGTAGTTGGTGAAGTACGCGCGCAGGTAGGGCACCTCGTAGTCCCAGCCGTCCCGCGGTGTCCCCGGACCGTACGCACCGCCACGGCTGGTGATCACTACTACCTCGGTGTCGCCCAGGGCCAGCGCACCGGGGAAGGTGATGCGGTCGATCCAGGCCTTCAGCGCGGCCGGCAGCGAGAAGTTGTACAGCGGCGCCCCGATCAGGATCGTGCTGCTCGCCAGCACCTCGTGGATCAGCGGTTCGGTCACCGCCCAGGCATCGGCTTCTGCGGTGTTCTCGACCAGAGCTCCGACCAGTTCCAGCGGTACGACGCCCTCCCGCTCGGAGCGTCGACCGAGCTGGCAGTACGCCGTGTCGATGGGTGGCACCGGGCCCGCGGCGAGGTCGCGGTAGCGGTACTCGGTCGAGTCGTGGTCGGACCGCCAGCGGTCCGCGAACAGTCTGGTCAGCCTCCTGGTTACCGACTCGTCGGAGCGATTGGCACTGGAATCCAGATGCAACAGCATGGTCACCTTCGTCGTCTCGTGGTCGTCAGACTGGGTGACGGCGGGTAGCGCGGAAAGGTGACCAAGTGGACAAGCTGACCGAGGCCTTCGAAGCGGAGCGCAGCAAGCTCGAGGCGGTCGCGTACCGCCTGCTGGGCTCGCACAGTGAGGCCGAGGACGCGGTGCAGGAGGCGTGGATCCGGCTCGACCGCACCGACGGCATCGACAATCTGGGCGCTTGGCTCCGCACGGTGGTGACGCGGATCTGCTTGGACATGCTGCGCGGTCGCAAGGCCCCGCCGGAGGATCCCGACGAGCTGGAGCAACTGCCGACGGTCCGACGTACGCCAGAGGACGAGGCGCTCGTCGCGGACTCGGTCAGCCGGGCGTTGCTCGTCGTACTGGACACGTTGGAGCCGGCCGAGCGGATCGCGTTCGTGCTGCACGACATGTTCGCCGTACCGTTCGCGCAGATCGCGCCGATCGTCGAGCGCAACCCGGTCGCGACCAAGAAGCTCGCAAGCAGAGCCCGGCAGAAGGTGCAAGGCACGCCGGCGGTGCCCGCTGCCGAGCTGGCCCGGCAGCGCCGTGTTGTCTCGGCGTTCCTCGACGCTGCTCGCTCAGGTGATCTACCGGCGATCCTGGACGTGCTGGACCCGGATGTCGTCCGCCGGGTCGACGCTGCCGCACTGGCCCCAGGCATGTCTGCCGAACTGCGTGGTGCACGCGCCGTCGCCGAGGGCACCGCGGCGTTGGCGGCCCGCTCTCAGCTGGCCGAGCTCGCGTTGGTGAACGGCGAGGTCGGAGCCGTTCTCGCCCCGGAAGGCAAGCTGTTGCTGGCCATCACCTTCACCAGCGAGGCGGACCGGATCACGTCGTACGACGTGGTTGCCGATCCGGACCGCCTCGACCAGTTGAGTCTTGCTGTCCTCAGCGCGGAGCGTTGAGGGCGATCGTCACCTGCTCCGACACCCGGGCTGCCAGGTCCAGGCCGGCGCGCCGGGTGGCGGGCTGCAGCGCGGAGTGGTCCAGCGGACCTTCGGCCGCGATGTGCATGTCGGTCGGGATGTCGACGACGGCAGCCGCACGAGACTCGAAGTACGGGCGGAGCTGCTTCTCGACCTCCTTGTTGACGTCGCCGGGACCGTTCGAGACCGCGATGACGGCGCGGCGGATCAGCCGCTGCGCCTCGGGACCCTGGCTGTCGAGCTCCTCGAGCATCTGCACGGCGGCCGCACAGGACAGGCTCTTCCACTTGATCGGGATGACGAGGGCATCCGCCGCCTTCATCGCCTCGCGCCAGTTGCTGGAGCCTTCGTTGTTCCCGGTGTCGATCACGAGCACCTTGTAGAACCGGCTCAGCAGGCGGTGGATCAGGTCGAAGTCCTTGGCCTCGATCTGCGCGTACGTCGTGGTCGCCGACGTCAGCACGTCGTACTGACCGGACACCTGATGCCGCAGGTACGCCGCGACGTCACCGAGCCGGGCATCCGGCTGGGTCAGCATCGGCATCGCCTGCAGCATGTCCGTCACGGTCGACCGGGAGTTCGTGTCGTGGGTGCGCAGGTGCATGTTGCCGCGCAGCTCGTTGTTGTCCCACGCCACGACGCCGCCACCGCGGGCCTGGCCGAGCGCACCGGACAGCAGCAGCGTGGTCGGCGTCTTGCCGGAGCCGCCCTTCGGGTTGGCCACGACGATCGTCACCGGACGCCGGAAGGCCGTCGCGGCAGTCGCCCGCGCGATCCGCTCGGACCGCTCGGTGCTGCCGGGACGCAGCTTCAGCATGCTGCGGACACCACGCTCGGCCGGAGCCTCACGCGGCAGCGGCAGGGCCTGGATCAGGTCGTCCGTGCGGAACGACAGGTTCTGCGGGGGCTGAGGAGTCTGCTGACCCGGGATGCCCTGCGGGAAGAAGTGCTGCGCCGCCGGGGACAGCGGCTGACCACCCTGAGGTGCAGGCGGCTGCGCAGGCTGCGCAGTGGGGCCTTGCTCCTGGCCGGGGCCGGAACCGTGGAACGAGGAGCCGCCGAAGACCGGACTGCTCGGGCCGGTGCCCTGCGCCGGGGGCAGACCGGTGTCGGCAGCTGCCGGATCGGTCTCCTCCGTCGCCTGGGACTCGATGGCGGGCTCTTCGTCGTACTCCTCGGGCTGGGTCCACGACGCTGCGGCGGAGTCGGCGACCGGCTGGGTCCACGACGGGGCCGGCGGGCTCTGCTGCGGCTGGGTCCACGGCGCAGGCTGGTCCACGGGCTGGCTGGCCGGAGTGGACCACGTGTCGCCGGGGAACTCCTGGGAGAGAGCGTCGGGCTTCTGCTCGTCGGCGTCGGTGGTGGCGTCGTCGGCAGGCTCGGCGTCGTTAGGGTCCGGCTGGGTCCAGGAGGGGGTCGGCTGCCACATTCTCCGGACCTCGGCCGCCGCCGCTTCCCGGTCCTTGTGCTGTCCGGAGTTGTGCGAGTCGGTCACGACCTGGATCCCCGATTCTGTCAGGGGGCGGGTGGCCCCTGGAGGCTGCTGGGTTGTCCGGAGGTGAGGGCTCCGGGAGGCACCACTATCCCATGACCCGGTGTCCTCACCACGTCACCACCCGGAGCGTTCCCGAACAGCTCAGGCAGTGACCAACCCGGCCTCGTGGGCGACGATCGCGGCCTGGACCCGGTTCTTCACGCCGAGGCGCAACAGAACGGCGCTGACGTAGGCCTTCACGGTCCCCTCGACCAGGTACAGCCGGGCCGCGATCTCGGCGTTCGACAGCCCCGCACCGACCAGTCCGAGCACGTCCAGCTCCCGCGGGCTGAGTACGGCGACCTGCTCCTTGGCGGCCGCCGCGCGGGCCATCGCACCGCCACCGGATCCGGCGCTCAGCTCGGCGATCACCCGCTGCGCCACCCGGGGTGACAGGTACGCGGCGCCGTCGGCAACGGCCTTCAGCCCGGCGATGAGCTCGCGAGGGTCGCCCGACTTCAGCAGGAAGCCGCTGGCGCCGTCACCGAGCGCACGGGCGATGTACGCGTCCTCGGAGAAGGTGGTGAGGATGACGACCGCGGTCTCCGGCACGGTCCTCCGGATCTCCGCGCCCGCGGCCAGTCCGTCCATCCGCGGCATCCGGATATCCAGTACGGCGACGTCCGGCCGATGCCGGCGTACCGCTTCGACTGCTTCCACACCGTCCGCTGCCTCGGCAACGACCTCGATCTCGTCGTCGGTTCCGAGGATCGCGCGGACTCCGGCCCGCACCATCGCCTCGTCGTCGGCGAGCATCACCCTGATCATCCGGTCTCCTCCGGGGTTGGTGCGACCGACCCGCTCGCCACGACCGCTTTGGCGACCAGTGCGCCGTCGGCGAAGCACAGGCGGTACACATAGTTGGCGGAGAACGGAGCGGCTGGACGGTAGTACCGGCAGCTCCAACCGGCCGGTGGCTGGTAGCGCTCCGTCGGCGCATCGATCATCTGCATCCGTGGCAGCACCTTCACCACGTCGGCTTCGGACTGGCCGATGGTGAGTTCGTCGTACTGCGTGGGTCGCAGGATCGCGCTGTAGCCCGCGACGAGGTAGTAGCCAAGGGCCACCGCACCTACTACTGCACCGAGCAGCAATGGTGCGGCGATAGCGGTGACCAGTCCGCGTCGCGCGCTCCGTCGTACGGTCGCTCGCTCGACTGCGGCTGTCGGGGGCTCCGGTCGACCGCCGGCGCGGGGCATGGTGGCTGTGACTTCGAACCCGCCTCCTGGTCGCGGACCGGCGGTCAGTGATCCACCGGCCAGGCGGACGCGCTCTTGTAGACCGTCCAGTCCTCGTCCACCGGACGGTGCAGCCACTGGCCGGCTGGCTCCGGTGTCCACAACCTGCACGCGTACGTCGTCCTCGTTTGAGGTCACTGTGACCGTCACCGCTGCGCCGGGTGCGTGTTTGCTCGCGTTCGTCAACGCTTCCTGCACCACTCGATGCACTGCGCGGTCCACCATCGGCGCCAACTCGCCGTCGACCTCCTCGGCCAGCTGCACGACCAGTCCGGACGCTGCAGCGCGCTCCACCAACGCCCGCACTGTCTCGTCGTGCGGCGTCGTCGGTGCGTCCTGGTCACGGAGTACGCCGACGATTTCGCCGAGCCGCTCGGTCGCAGTGGCCGCCGACTCGCGCAGCTCGCCTGCAGCCTGCCGGTGCGCTTCGGGCAGCGACGGGTCGAGCTCGAGTGCCGCGGCGCGCAGTGCGATCAGGCTGAGCTCGTGACCGACGGAGTCGTGCATGTCCTCGGCGATCCGCGACCGCTCACGCAGCCGTTCCTGATCGATCTCCATCTGCTGCTCGCGTTCGATCCGCTCGGCCCGCTCCCAGCCGGCCGTCGCCAGCAACGCCTGCTGCGCGCGGTAACGGCCGATCAGCCAGGGCAGGACGACCAGCAGCAGCGCGAGCAGGAGCATCAGGAGCCACGTCAGTACCGCTTCGGTCGCCTGTGCACCCCGGCGTACGGTCAGAGCGAGGACGAGCATTCCGACGAGCGACCCACTGCACACTACGACGAAGTGCTTGAGCTGCGTCTCACGCCGACCGGCCAGATAGCTGAGCAGGCTGATCGCCGGTACGAGTGCGATCTGCACTCCGTTCGTCGTACCGAGGGCGACGGCCAGGATGACGATCTCGGCCCAGGCAACAGCGGCCAACGCCACCAGCGGCCACCTGCGACGACCGAGGACGGCGAACGCCAGTACGGCGATGCAGGCCGCGCGGAACCAGTACGGATCGTGCCGTGCGCCGCTCTCGGCGAGCACGAGGAAGCTGAGCGCGGCCCACAGACCCACGTCCCCCAGGCGCCGCCACTTCATGCCGTAGACGCTACACACTCGGCCGCGGGCCGCCGTACTGCCGAAAGTCAGGTGTTGCCGACGGCATCGACTATCTCGAACTGGACCAGGGACAGGTTCGGCACCGGTTCGCCGCGCAGCTGGGCCAGCAGCAGGTCGACGGCCTGACGGCCCATCTCCGTCTGGTTCTGGCGGACATGCAGGTACGGCGGTCCGCCGATGGAGTCCCCCGGTGAGTCGAAGCAGGCGACCACGCGATCCCCGCCGAGCACGCGGTCGACCATGCGGGCCAGGTTGTACTCACACGCGAAGTACGCCGTCACCTCGGGCATGTGGTCGCGGAACGCGCGGATGACGTCCAGGTCCGCCCGCACGCTCTCAGGCGTCGTCGAACCGGGCAGTGTGCTGCGTAGGTCGGTCAGCTCGTACGGGCGTCCGCGGTCGGTGAAGGCTGCGCGAAAGCCTTCCAGACGGTCCTCGATGGAGGACGTGTTCACTGGTGGTGGGGACACGAATGCGATGTGTTCGTGGCCATGGTCGAGCAGGCGTGTGGTGAGCGCACGCGCAGCTGCCACGTTGTCCGTGTGTACGGCGGCTACCGGGATGCCGGACAGATGGCGGTCGACGAGGACCACCGGGAACCCGTCCAGGACCTGCCGGAGCAGACTGGCGTTGTAGAAGTCACCGTGCACCGGGAAGACGATCAGCCCGTCCACGGTGGCCACGAGCGAGTCGACGGCCTTCTCCTCGTCGGACTGGCGCCCATGGGTACGCCGTACAACCAGGTGGGCGTTGTACTCCGCGCAGCGCTCCTCGATCGCGTTGAGCAGGTCCAGCCCGTACGCCTCGGACATGTCCGGCACGATGAGCGCGATCGAACGGGCCTCCCGCCGCGGAGTCGGACGCAACGGGACAGTCAGATCGGTGAGGTCGGGCAGTCGCCGTACGACGAAGGTGCCCTTGCCGCGGATGCGCTCCACCAGACCGGCCTCACGCAGTACCTCCAGAGCGCGCTTGGAGGTGATCCGGCTGACCCCGAACTGAGCCGCCAGCTCCATCTCCGACGGCACCCGGTCCCCCGGCCGCAGGGCGCCACGCCGGAGCTGCTCCAGCACATGAGCGCAGATCCGCTCGTACAGCAGTGCCACCCGCATGTCCCCTCGCCCGTTGTCTGGTTGACATATCCAATCATCCCGGACTGTCGGTAGGCCGTGGCAGCCTTCGGGCATGGACATCGCAGGAAAGGTCGCAATAGTTACCGGAGCCGCGGTCGGCATCGGCCGCGCGATCGCCCAACGCCTGGCCGCGGCCGGCGCGTCCGTCGTAGTCGCGGATATCGACGTCGAGGGCGGTCGGCGTACGGCGGAGCTGATCGGACCGTCGGCACGGTTCACGCGCGTCGATATGCGGGACGATGACGCGATCACCGAGCTGATGGACTGCCAACCGCAGATCCTGGTCAACAACGCGGGCGGCGGCGCTGTCCTCAGACCGTGCTTCCCGGAGGCTTCGGTCGAGCGCTGGACCGACTCCCTCGCGGTAAACCTGCGGGCTCCGATGCTGGCTACTCAGCTGGCTCTCCCTGGAATGCGTGCGGCAGGCGGTGGCGCGGTGGTGAACGTTGGATCGACGGCTGGGTTGGGCTATGGGCCGCACGTGTCACCGGAGTACAGCGCCGCCAAAGCAGCACTCATCCGGCTGACCACAACCCTGGCACCGCTGGACGGGGTGCGGGTGAACTGCGTCGTACCGGACTGGGTGGCGACTGAGCGCGGCCTGCGAGAGCAGGAAGCATTGCCGGTGGAAGAGCGCGGGCCGGAGCTGGTTCCTCTCGATGCGGTGACCGGTGGAGTGCTCCGCTTCGTGCAGGACGAGACCCTGGCTGGTCGCGTGCTACTACTGGACCGCGGGAGGGATCCTCAACTGCTGGCGGGGACCCTGTCTGACTGACAGCATTCGCCCATGACCCGCCCTCCGGTGCTCCCTTTTGCTGCGCGGCCTGTGGTGGGCGTGGCGTTGATTGTCGGTGTGGTGCTGACTGCGCTGTCCGGGCGCTACGGCTACCACCGCGACGAGCTGTACTTCGTGGTCGCCGGCCGGCACCTCAGCTGGGGGTATATCGACCAGCCGCCGCTGACTCCGCTGCTCGCCCGCATCTCCACCACGGTCTTCGGCGACACCGTGATGGGTCTGCGGGTGCTGTCGACGCTGAGCACCGTCGCGACGGTCATCGTCATCGCGCTCCTCGCCCGCGAGTTCGGCAGCGCCCGGCGCGGACAGGTACTCGCTGCGATCTGCGCCTCCGTCTCCGGCTTCGTGCTCGGCGTCGGCCACATGGTGTCCACGGCGACGTACGACCTGCTCGCCTGGATGCTGATCGGGCTCTTCGCGGTCAAGCTACTCCGCACCGGCGACGGCCGCTGGTGGCTCGCGCTCGGGCTGACAGCCGGGATCGCCTTGGAGAACAAGTACCTCGTGGTGCTGCCGGTCGGCGCGCTACTCGTATCGCTGCTGATCGTCGGACCGCGCAGCGTGCTGCGCTCGTGGTGGCTGCTCGCGGGCGTCGCCGTGGCCGGGGTGGTCGCACTCCCCAACGTGCTGTGGCAGTTCCAGCACGACTGGCCGCAGCTCACGGTCGCCGGCGGGATCAGCGACGACGACGGCACCGAGAACCGCGTCATGTTCATCCCGCTCCAGATCCTGCAGTTGTCGCCGTTCCTGGTCCCGATCTGGGTGGCCGGGTTCCTCCGGTTGTGGCGGCAGCTTCAGTGGGCGCGCTCCGTCGCGCTCGCCTATCCGGTGCTGTGCGTGGCGGTCCTGGCCGTGGGCGGCAAGTCGTACTACGCGTTGCCGCTCCTGCTCGTCCTCGTCGCGGCCGGCTGTGAGCCGGCGCTGCGGTGGATCGACCGCCATCGGATCCAGGCCGTCATCGGATTGGTGCTGACGGCATTGACCTCGGCCGTCTTCACCCTGCCCGTGCTGCCCGCGTCGGCCGCCGACTTCGTCATCCCGGTGAACAAGGAGCAGGGCGAACAGATCGGCTGGCCCGCGTTCGTCGCGACGGTCGCCACCGCCTGGGGCCAGATCGCGCCGGCGGACAGGTCGACGTCGACGATCTTCGCCGGCAACTACGGGGAGGCCGGCGCGCTTCGGCGCTACGGACCTTCACACGGCCTGCCAACGGCGTACTCCGGTCACATGAGCTTCGCCGACTGGGAGCGACCGCCGGACACGAACACCGGGCCGGTCCTGCTCGTCGAGATCCAACGGACGCCGACGTTCGAGGCGCACTTCCAGAACTGCAAGCAGGTCGGGACAGTTGACGCGATCGTCTCCAACGACGAGGACGGCACTGCCGTGGTGCTGTGCGATGCGCCGGCGGAGCCGTGGTCCACGGTATGGCCGAAGCTCAGGCAGTTCTACTGACGGCCCGTACGGTTGGACGGTGCTTGACCTGGTTGACATCCCCGCCGGCCTGATCTTCCTCCGCGACGATCGCCAGGACCGGCGCTGGCACGTCAACCTGCCCGCATTCCGCCTCGGCCGCTACCCGGTGCAGGCGGGCGACGCACCGCTCACGGATGTCAGCTGGTACGACGCTGTTGCCCTGTGCAACCAGATGTCGGTGGACGCGGGTCTGCCGGTCGCCTATGAGATCTCCGGCTCGGCGGTCAGCTGTGATTGGGCTTCTCCGGGGTATCGGTTGCCGACCGAGGCCGAGTGGCAATGGGCGTGCACGGCGGGCGCGGCGGCGTACCGCTATGGGCCGCTCGACGAGATCGCCTGGTATTCGGAGAACTCCGGCGGGCGGGTCCATGCTGTCGGCGGGAAGGCCAGCAACGCGTGGGGGTTGCACGACATGCTCGGGAACGTCTGGGAGTGGTGCTGGGATTTGTACGATCCCGAGACGTACGGGGCGTACCGGATCTTCCGCGGCGGCGGTTTCGCCGACCCGGAACGGTCGGTCGGGTCGACGGTCCGCCGGCGGTCGCATCCCACGTTCGCGATCGAGGACCTCGGTTTTCGCCTCGCGCAGTCCGTTACGGCCTGAGCGCTCACGGCTTGAGTGCTCACGGCCTGAGCGCGAGCTTGCCTACCGTGACGCCTGCCTCGAGTTCGGCGAGGACCTTCGGGCCGTCCGCGAGGTCGTAGACAGTCGGCCTGCCGGGCGGGTACACGCCGGCCTCGATGAGCGTGTCGAGCTCGGCCATCACGTCGGCGAACAACTCCGGCGCGTGCTGGATGAACGTGGTGAGATGGTGACCAATCACGTGCACGGGATGCCTGAAGTTCAATTCCCAGTTGCTGATCGATGACTCACCGCCCGCGGCGCCGAGCACGATCACCTTCCCGGTCACCCGGCGCGCGACCTCGACACTCTTGCGGAACGTCTCACCACCCACGGACTCCAGCACCACATCGACACCCCCGTCCGCCAAGCGCAGTACCTCAGCGGTGAGATCCGCAGTCCGGTAGTCGATCACGTGATCCGCACCAAGCCGCCGTACGACGTCATGCTTCGAAGCGGACGCCGTCGCGATGACCGTTGCCCCGTAGTACTTCGCGATCCGCACCGCCGCCTGCCCGACCCCACCGGCAGCCGCGTGGATCAGCACCGTGTCACCGGCAGTTAGTTGCCCCAGCTGCCGGAGCGCCGCGAGCGCCGTTGCCCAGTTCAACATCAGGCCGAGCGCTTCCTCGTCCGTCCATCCCGCCGGCACCGGTACGACGTCCGCCATCACCATGTACTCCGCGAACGCGCCGTACCCGGTCCCGATGACGTGCTCCCCCACGGCCACCCCAGTCACCCCGCTCCCCACCGCAACAACCTCCCCCGCAGCCTCGAACCCGGCCAGATAAGGCGCCTGCGGCCCACCGTCGTACGTCCCCCGGCTCTGCATCACATCCGCAAAGTTGACCCCCGCAGCCCCCACCCGCACCAACACTTCCCCATCCCCAGCCACCGGCACCGCAACCTCCACCAGCCGCAAACCCCCCGGCCCGCCCAACGAAGACTGCTCCAATGCCCGCACAATCCACCGTCCCCACCTGTTAGATCCAGATCGTACATCTGTTTGACCTGGATCATACAGCGGATAACCGGTAGCAGCCGGACCGTCCATCCCTGTAATTTCCGATCCGATGCCTCTGCCAGTGCTGACCGACCGCCTCGAGCTCCGTTGGCCGATCGAGTCCGACTACGCCGCCCTGTGCACGCTCTGGACCGACCCTCGCGTCGCCCGCTTCATGGACGACTACGGCCCCCGAGACCCAGCTGCCGTCCGCGACTGGCTGGATACCCACGCCAACAACCCTGGCGACGGCACCCACCTACAACTGATCATCACCCGCCGCTCCGACGCAGAGGTCCTCGGCTGGCTGGGCCTAGGCGCCAGCGACGACCCCCTAGCCGCCTGGAGCTTCGGCTACGCAGTACTCCCGTCCCACCGCTCCTACGGCTACGCAACCGAAGCCCTAAAGGCAGCCCTGGCCCACTGCCATGGAGACCGCGACATCCCCAGCCTCTGGGGTGAGTGCCACCCGACGAACGCAGCCTCAGCCCACGTAATGCAGTCCGCCGGCATGCAAGAAACCACCCCCGCCCCCAACACCAGCCGCCGCTTCATCCACCCACCAACCCAGCAGGCAACCCCACCGAACAGGTGACCCCACAGCCCAACCCAACGGGTGAACCGACCGCCGAACCCCGACCTGGCCGGTGAACCGACCGCCGAGCCCCGACCTGGCCGGTGAGCGGACCGCCTACCCCAGCCACCGCCGCCGAGCTGACCGTCCAACCCAGCCACAGGAGCCGAGCGAAGCGAAGGCGCAGGGGGTGCGGGTGGCGAAGCCCCCGCCGCGCGGCAAGCGAAGCGCAGCCGCACAAATAACGAAGGCGACCCGGTCCGCGCTCTCCGCGGACACAGGTCGCCTATCGCCTTCGTGGACGATACTGGGATCGAACCAGTGACCTCTTCCGTGTCAGGGAAGCGCGCTACCGCTGCGCCAATCGTCCAAGTAACACTCAGTTTGACCTGAGGTTCTCGAGGTGGAGACGGGATTCGAACCCGTGTACACGGCTTTGCAGGCCGTTGCCTCGCCTCTCGGCCACTCCACCACTGAGTAAGCTGGCTTTGAGAAAGCTGGCACTGAGAAGTTGGCCCGCCGAACCCTCTCCGAGCGGACGACCGGGTTCGAACCGGCGACCTCAACCTTGGCAAGGTTGCGCTCTACCAACTGAGCTACGTCCGCAGTGCGACCGGATTCCAGTGTCCCCGACGCGAGAAGAACACTAGCCCATCTGCGGTCGAGTTCAAAAATCGGGGTCCGCCCGCACGTCGACGTACCGTCATCAACTGGTCACCTTCGGACTGCCGCGCGGGACCGGATCGCCTGCGCACTAAGGTGTTGCGCGGAAGGAGCACCACATGCGTATCTGGCTCAACGGCGCCTTGCTCGACGACGAGGCGACCGTCTCGCCGCTCGACCACGGGCTGACCACCGGCGACGGCGTCTTCGAGACGATCAAGGTCGAGAACGGCCGCCCGTTCGCGGTCCGGCGGCATCTCGAGCGACTCGTCCGTTCCGCGGACGGACTCGGCCTGCCGACGCCGGACGTCGCGGCGATCGAGGCCGGCATCGAGGCGGTCGTCGATCCCGCGATGCCGTTCGGGCGGCTGCGGATCACGTACACCGGCGGTGTCTCACCGTTGTCGTCCGATCGCGGTACGTCGGGGCCGACGATCCTGGTCGCGACGCAGGAGATCAAGCGGCCGTCCGCGCCCTCCGCGATCGTCACGGTCCCGTGGGTCCGCAACGAGCGCAGCGCGGTCGCCGGCCTCAAGACCACGTCGTACGCCGAGAACGTCCGCGCGCTCGCCTACGCGAAGGAGCGCGGCGGCAGCGAGGCGATCTTCGCGAACACGATCGGCAACCTGTCCGAGGGCACCGGGTCGAACATCTTCTGCGTGTACGACGGCGAGCTGGTCACGCCGACGCTCGAGTCGGGCGCGCTGGCCGGCGTGACGCGCGGCCTGGTCCTCGAATGGTTCGGCGGCGTCGAGCGCGACGTACCGCTGGAGCGGCTGTTCGAGGCCGAGGAGATCTTCCTCACATCGACCACCCGCGATGTCCAGGGCATCCATCGCGTCGACGAGCGCGATCTCGTTGCGCCCGGCACCATCACGGCCCAGGTCGCGAAGATCTTCACCGAACGCTCAGCCGAGAACCTCAATCCGTAGCCCGGATCCCCAGGCCATCACAATCGGCGTCGTCCGGTCCCTGCCCGCAGGCAGGGGGCTGTGCGTCGCGATTGTGATGGCCTGCGGATCCGCGCCGGCTACTCGCCAGAGGCTTTACGGCGTTCGCGGTAGGCCGCCACGTGCAGGCGGTTGCCGCAGGTGCGGGCGTCGCAGTACCGCTTGGAGCGGTTCCGCGACAGGTCGATGAGGGCGTCGTCGCAGTCCGGCGCCTCGCAGCGGCGGAGGCGTTCGCGTTCGCCGGCGGAGATCACCTGGGCAAGCGCGATCCCACACTCCACCGTGATCCGGCACGCCAGCGACGCGCCCGCGCGTGAGTAGTGGATGTGCCACGGATGCCCGTCGTGGTTGGTCAGCCGCGGAGTCGACGTACCCCGCGCGATGATCGCGTTGATCATCGTCGCCGCGGACGCATCGGAATCCGTGGTGAACACCGGCGCGAACAGCGGCCGCAGATCGCGAACCTCGGCCAGGTCCTTCTCCGTCAGCGTGTCGACCGCACTGAACTCCCGCTCCTGGACGAACTTCTCCAGTTCCTCGAGGATCTCCAGTGAGTCGACCTGGCTGTTCGGTCCGGGCATGGTGTTGACGAGCCGGACCAGCGTCCCGAGCGCCTGCTCGGTGTCGTGCGAGAAAGTCACAATCACGTCTCCAACGCGACGGGATCTCCGTCCTGCAGCAAGAGTAGCCCGGCCCGATTAGATCGTCGCTGCAATGATGCGCTAAGGTTTCACCGCACCACCCCATACGAAACATCAGCACCATCATCCGGGCGATTGGCGCAGTGGTAGCGCGCTTCGTTCACACCGAAGAGGTCACTGGTTCGAACCCAGTATCGCCCACCCGAACAACACGCAGGTCAGAGCGGGAACCCGGCAGACGCCAGGTCCCCGCTCTTCTCGTTTCAGTCCTCTTCGGGCAGCGAAAAGGCAGCGAGAGCCCCAAGGACCCGCTCCTGAGAGCCTCCCTGCACATGTGTGTAGATCATCAGCGTCGTCGTCGGCCGCTCGTGCCCCATCACCCGCTGTACGTCGGGAACCGGCACACCCGAGGTGATCAGCCATGACGCGTACGAGTGCCGGAGATCGTGGAACCGCAGCCCACCTTCCGCGTGGCGCGACACGGCTTTGACCGCCTGTGCCCTGGTTTTGAACAGCTCGGTCTCGTCTCCGGTCGGGGTCGGCCAGGTGCCCCGGAACTTTTCGCTGTCCTCTGCGACCCAGCCGAGCAGTCCGGCCCGGACGAGCGACGGCCGCCAGATCCGAGCCCGGAAGAGTGTGCGCCTCAACGGGGTGCCCGCCTCGTTGATGAACACCTCCCCCGCCTGCCCCGTGCCGTAGAGCTCGCGGTACTCCTCCAGGAGGCGGCCCACCATCGACGGAACCGGGACAACGCGCCTCCCAGCTCGCGACTTCGGGTAGGGCTTCGGGGTCACATGACCGTTCACCTCAACGGCCACGCGCTCGACTCGCAGAGTGCCGGCCACTAGGTCGACCGACTCCCAACGGAGTCCGACGCATTCGCCCCACCGCAGTCCAGTACCGCCAGCAAGAGCGACGATCGCTCGGTGCCGCTCGGGGACGGCCGGGAGGAGTTGGGTCGTGAATTCCTCCCGGCTGATCGTCTGCCTGTCCCCCGCCTGCTGCCGCTTCTTCGGTAGCCGTACGTCCTTGGCTGGGTTCACTGCGATCAACCGATCGCGGACAGCATTCTTCAGGACTGCACTGAACAGACGGTTGCATTCACCAACGGTTGACGGCGACAGCTGACGGGAAAGAGCGGTAATCCACTTCTGCGTGGACGAATGGTCGATCGCGGAGAGCGGAGCGTTACCCCAGTGCGCGACCACGTGATTCTTGAGCAAGGACAGATCCCGTGCACGCGTCGTCAGCTCGACATTGTGCGACTCGATCCACTGCGCGGCGTAGGTGCTGAACTTGATGCGTCGTGCAGCGTGCGGATCGACGTACGTACCGGTGTGCTTGGTTGATTCGATCGTGGCCAGGAAGGCAGACGCCTCCCGACGAGTCGGGAAGGTCTTCGACGGCTGGCGACCGGTGGCGTCACGCCAGCAGGCTTTCCAGCTTCCAGCGGGGGTCTTTCGGACGTAGCCCATTTCGGTGTCAGCTCCAGTTCGATGCGGTCGCGAGGGTTGCCGTGTCGTCGGGAATCGGGGTGGCGTCAAGCCAGGTGTGGAATGCGCGGCGCGGCACAACCCAGCGGGTGCCGAGGCGGCGCGCGGGAATCTGTCCGGTGCGGACCATGAGGTAGGCGGTGTTGCGCGAGACGGCCAGCAGTCGGGCGACCTCAGGGACCGTGTAGACCAGGGCTCGGAAGTCGTGAACGGTCGCCGTCGATTCGTCGTCCGGAACGGGCATCAGGTGCGGCACAGGTGCTTGGCTTTTCATGCGGCTCCAGAGGTCGAGTCGGCGCTGACAGCTCTGGGGACCCAAGGCGTACCAGCCGTACCAGCCTCGTTTTGGCTGGTCAGGGTCAATGAGGCTTGAGTGCGTGGTACGGCTTGAGCCGTACCAGAGGCGGAAGCCTCCTCGGGGCTGACCTGCGACAACGAGGCTGGTACGGCTGGTACGGCTTCCCCACCGGCAGGTTTCGGCTCGGGGCAATAGCGGTTCCACGCGTCGACGAAATCGCTGCGGTAGTAGCCCTTCGCCTGCCCGGTCGGGAACCGGATCGTGTCGCTGTGGACCTCGAAGTCCCGCAGCAGGTTGCCCATCCGCATCGCCGTCAGCCCGGCCTTCCCGATCGTCGCCCAGGGCGCTTCGGGGTCGCTGTGCAGCCGCTTGAGCAGCTCGGCGGTGGGCAGCGCGTCGGCGTCTTGGAACGCGGTGCGGCAGTCGGCCAGCAGCCGGGTCGGTGTCGATCCCTCGTCGCCCGCGTCGCGGTCGCTGGTGAGCGCCACAGCCGCCTTGCGGGCGGCTCGGGGCCAATGCCCACCTGCCAGGTCGGCAACGGCAATCATCGGCTCCCACGTGTCCGCAGCGCGGTCCTCCAGCGGCATATCCGGCGCGGCCTTCGTCAGCTCGATCACCTGCGGGGCGAGCCACTGGTTGAGCAGTTGGCGCAGCTCGTCCAGCTCGGGACCGTCGCGCCGGACCCGGTACGGCGCGACCTGCTCACCGGGCGCGCGGCGACGCATCCGGATCACCGCAGCGCGGTCCTCGATCGTGTCCGGCATCGCACCAATGCCCGCGAGCGCTGCCATGGCGAACGTCTGGATCTTCTCCACGTTCTTCGTCCCGGCGTCGTAGCGCAGCGCCGGACGGCCGCGCTGGTGACCGGCGTTCAGCAGGCCCCGCAGGTCTTCGTTCTCCCCGGCCTTCGGGCCAAAGATCGTGTCGGCCTCATCGATCAGCAGCGTCGGAGGATCGGACGGTGCCATGCCGATTGACCGGTACACGGCCGACGGCGACGCGTTGACGGTCATCAACGGCCGATGGCACATCCCTTCCACCATGTCCAGCAGCCGCGACTTTCCACACCGCCGCTCTGGCGCCCGGATCACCAACCGGGGCGCACAGTTCCACGCCTTCACGGCGTGGCTGGCAGCGATCCACAGCACCACCGCAACGTGCGCTGAGGTGCTCGGCAAGATGACGTACCGGCCGATGGTCGCGGCCACGTCATCTAGCAGCTGCGCGCCATCGATCAGCTGCGCCGGTTCGGCGTTGTGGGTGTCGGTAGAGGTGGTCATGCGGCGATCCCTTCGTCATGGAAGCCATCAGCGATAGCGGCTCGAATGTCGCGGGCGGTCTGCTCGACTTGCTGCCCCACGTCGGTCAGGGCGGCGATTGCGTCGGCGTGACTGATCGCCCCGGCCGCGACCATCCGCGCAACGCCTCGCGCGGCCCCGTAGAGCGTCGTTCGGCGCTTTCCCTCGGCTGCGTTGCGGACGGCGTTCAGCGTTGAGGTGAGCAGTCCGTCAGGGTTGGAGATGCCCCCCGCTTTCGTGGTCCGGATCGGGCCGCTCGGGTTGCGGGTGGAAGTGGCCGGCGCGGTGGGTAGGCATGCGTCGATCAGCGCGGGGGGCATCTCGATCGGTTCGCACAGTCCCTCGCTCCACCGGTAGGGCTGGTGGGTGCGGTGGTGGATCGACGGCGGGAGGACGACGTAGCCGCCGTCGGCTTTGATGTCGATCCCGGGCCGGTTCGGCATTGGCCGTGAGGGGATTTCGCGGCCGGGGTGGCGGTAGTACAGGTGCTGTCCGAACGAGCCTGTGACGACCCACAACGTGCGCGGCACCAGCTGGCCCGTGACCAGGTCGGCAAGGCTGTCCGCTCCCCCATGAGCCGGGTCGACGTCGACCACCACCAGCCCAGAGGCAGCGCCTGTTCGTACGGCAAGCTGGCCGCTCGGTACAGCGCCCACGATCAGCCTCACGCGTTCGGGGTCGGTGGTGGCTGCGTAGAACCCGTGGCACGTCAGGTGCCCGCACGTCGCAGGGTCGTGGGGGTTGTCGCGGCAGTCGTTGCAGTTGGCAACGGGCCGCTTGGAGCGACCGAGCATGAACACCGGCCAGCCGCGACCGGCCGCAGCGAGCGCGGCGGTCAGTAGGTCGTGCATAGGGGTGGTTCCTCCTCGAGGTGGATTTAGGCAGCGGTCGGGTAGCTGGCGGTGTCAATGCAGGTCAGGCACCGACCGTCAGAGGTCGGGATGCAGTAGGTCTGGACCCGCCCGCACAGCCCGCAGGTCCGCCGCGCGGTCATGGCCTTGTCCAAGGCGTTGAGCTGAGCCGGGGACGGGACGCGGGAAGGTCTGGCGAGGTCGAGCCGGTACAGCCACGCCCACCGCTTGCCGTTGCGCCACACCAGCAGCGCGTACGGCTCCTGCCCGCCCGGAGACATCCGCATCGCCCGGAGCTGGCGGCGGGTGGCGAGCCCCGCAGGTGCCCACCGGAACCGGAACACCGGAGTCCCGTAGTAGTCCCAGCCGAGAGCCTGCTTGCCGTTCCACAGCTCCACCCATTGCGATCGGGCGGGGTGCAGGCTGAGCCCGTCCAGCGCGGCGCACATCACTTGTCGCCCTTGCTGGTGGAGTTCTCGCCTGCGCCCCGGACAGCGCGCATGTGGTTGATGACGTGGCGTCCGAGCCGGACCCGCAGCCCCGAGCCGTCGCACTTCCCGCAGTGCCGGAACGCGCTGCCGAACGGGGACTTGAACTTGCCGACGCCCTTGCAGCGACGGCACTTGCCGAACGGCCACACCAGGCAGGTGAACAGGTAGAACCCGACGACGATGGTCACGATCAGTAGGACTGTGGCGACCTGTCCGGCGGTGTGGACGGTGGCGGTGAGGGTAGCGACGGCGTCGGAGCTGTCACTACCGTGGGTAGCGGCGGCAGGGATAGCGGTAGCGGCGCGGGACAGCATGGGTAGCCTCCAACGGGCTGTTTTGGGCGTGAGGAGCCGTGGCCGCTACTCGCTACGCGTGAGCGAACGGCCTGGTCAGGTTTGGGTTGTGGGGTAGCGGCACGGGTAGCGCAGCCGCTACCGGTAGCGTCGGGGCCGCTACTTCACCAGTCCCGCACCCTCAGTTCAGTTGGTTACTCTCTGTTGCCCGCGGCTTAGGTGCCGGAGCCGTCGCGGCGGGCCATGGCGGCGCGCAGGTCGTCGGCGCTGACGCCCTTGCGGACCACGCCGTCCCGCTTCACGTTCACCGACGGGACGCCCTGCGCGCGGGCCTGAGCGGAGATCGCATCGGGGGTCGTGCCGTCGTACTGCTCCGGCATTTGGTTGGTCAGGCGTCCGGCGAGGGTGTCCCAGTGCGCCTTGCCGTCAGGCCCCATCACGGCCAGCAGATCGGCCAGCACGTCACGGCTGGCACGCTCCAGCTCCTCGCCCGCCGCCTCGCCCGTGAGGGTGCCGAGCTGCTCGCGGCGCTTCCTCGCGGCGGTCAGGATCTTGTCCGCGTCGGCCGCGTCGGCCAGGAACGACCGCACGGTCGGGGTGTTGTCGGTGACGCCGTACAGGTAGCCGACGCCCCGGTACTCGTCTCCGACCGGCAGGGCAGAGGCGTCGAACCCTTCGGCGTACGCGTCGCCACCGAGCACAGCTTCGGACACGAGCCGGTTGCCGCACTTGAGCGCGAACCGCACCGAGTGGTTGTCCCGGTACCGGTTGAACAACCGCCCCACATCACCCGCGCCGACACCGGACGGCTTCTGCGAGCTGGACTCGATCACGACGCCGGCACTCGGACCGACCGCCTGAATCCGGGAGAGCTTGGCCGCGATCTCCTTGTTGACCGCCTGGTCCTCGGTCTCGAAGTAGACCTGGAACTCCTCCATCACCATCACCAAAACCCGCAGGTCCGGGTAGCGCGGGTCGCGAGCGAGTTCCTTGGTCAGCTTGCCGTCCGGGCACATCGTGACCGGCAGGCTTGTGAGGATCGAGTTGACGCGGTCGATGTGGGCGAGGACTTCGTCCAGGATCGCTTGCAGGTTCTCGATCGGGTTGTTGTCGTTCGGGTTCGGGTGGGTGCCGAACACGGTGCGGTGGGCGATCTTCTTAAACGCCAGCCAGTCCGGGGAGTTCTTGCCGTCAGCAACGATGAGCTTCACGTACGGATCTGAGGCCGCGTGCAACGCGACCAGGCGAGCAAAGAACGTCTTGCCCTTACGGGGCTGCGCGCCGACCAGCAGCGAGTTCCACATCAGCGACAACGTGACGAGCGCGTCCCGCTCGTCCTTGCCCAGCTTCACCGGGTCCCAGATCGAGCGCGGCTTGCAGTCCAGCAGATCCGACCGGCCCACCGCGACCGCCAGCGGGTCCCGGTCCGCGACAAACAGCGTGTGGCGGCGTGAGCTGGTCTTGTCCGGGGTCAGGAACACCTGATTGGTGTGCACGTCCAGGCCAGAAGCGATCTTCTCCCGCGCACCGGCAACGTCCGACCAGCCCTTGCCGTACGGGAGATCCACGACCACCTGAGATCCGGTATTGCGTGCGTCCCGCGACATTTGGGAACCGAACCGCACCTCCTGGTCCGCCTTGTCCTGCTTGCCGAGACCGGCCGCGTAGTAGGCACGCAACACGATGTCTGAGTTCAGCTTGCGGAACCGGGGCGCGACCACAGCGGTACCGACCAGGGTCTGACCGGCCGGGCGGCCGTAGTGCGCCAACCCGGCGACCGCAGCCGCACCCACAGCCGCGAGACCAGCGGCCGGGGCCGCGTTCCACGCGATCGGCAGCCCGATCAGCAGCCCGAGGTTCTGCAACGCCAGCACACCACCGCGCCACATCCGCGTGGCCTTGAGCTGGCGGTGGATCTTCTCCCACTCCTTCAGCTCCCCCGCGTCGGCAGCCTTCTGCTCCAGCGCAACCGAGTTCGGGACCCACCACCACCGCATCTGCTTACCGATCAGCCGCGACAAACCACGCCCGGCGAACCAGCCGAACTTCGTTGCGTACCAGGGCGATCGGACCGCGTGGAACGCCGTCACGTGTCCAGTACGAGCCAGAGCGCGGGTGGTGGTGGCGCGCAGGTTCTGCGGGAGCAGATGGGTCGGGATGATCGGCAGCCGCTGTCCGGCTGCGACCGGTACCGGCAGACCGGGGGTGTCCACCAGCACGATGACCTTGCCCGTGGCTGGGTCGTCGTCGGTGTCGTCCAACGCGATCTCGTAGGCGGTGTCCATCGACTCCACCTCACCCGCCGACAGCGGCACCAGCACGCCGGCCGATTCCTCCGGGGCCTGCGCGGGCTCCGGTACGTCGTCGTCTCGGCGGGCGCGGCGCGCGTCCAGGTCGATCGGGTCGGGCAGCTCGTTGTTCTGGTGGCTCATGGGCTCAGTCATGGTCAGTGGCTCCCGTTCTCGCGGGTGTGGATCAGGTGGGCCAGCGCGGCACCCATGCCGAGCACGGCAACGGGCAGGCAGGCAACAACAGTGGTGATCTGCCACGGCGCACGGGTGACGCCAGCGGCCTCCAGCAGGTGATAAGCGACCTGCCCCAGCGCGCCCAGTGCGAGCGCGGCCAGCGCGGAGGTCTTAGCGAATCGGCGCGCCTTGACCGGGACCCGGCCGGACAGCCACACCCGCAGCGCGAACGCCGCGTACGTCTCGACACCGATCGGCAGCGTGATCGCCGAGTTGATCGTGAAGCCGTCCGCGATCCCCGGCAGGGGGTGCACGACGCCGAATCCGGTCAGCTCACCGAGCCCGACCCACCCTGACCAGACCGCGACGAACGCGGGCAGGGCCAGCATCAGCACCGGCCACGACCGAAGCGGGCGCATCTCGTCCCCAGTCTCAGGCGTGGTGTCCGTGCTCGCCTCAACGGCTGGGGAGATGCCCCCCGCGTCGGCAACCGCGGGAACCGGCTCGACCGGCACGGCGTCGGCGGCAGGAACCAGGTCTGCGGGCGGCGTGACCTGCGGAATCCGCTCCGCAGCGTCGTCAGACGCCGTGTCGGTGGTGGCGGTCGTGGTGGTGGTCGCGTCCGGGTCCGGCACCGAGTGCAGGTACGTCTCCGGGCGGTCGTCGGTGCGCTCGTCGATCAGGGTGGCGTGTACCGCCCTAGCCTTGTCCTTACCGACTCGCAGGTGCTTCATCAGCCGGTTCTGTGACGGGACCTCGCCCAGCTCGGCAGCGAGACGGCGTGCGGCCGGGATCAGGTCCTCAACCGGGACCGGGTACGACGTACGAAGCGGAGTACTCATCGCGCCTCACCTCCGGTGAGCTGGTCAGCGACCCAGCCACCCGCGTGCGGCAGCGTGTCGGTGGTGTGCAAGACGTGATCGCCACGCCAGACGATCCACGCCGTTCCCAGTGCCGTACGGGGTGAGAAGACCTGGACCAGGTCGTAGCCCGCGACCTTCCACCAGCCGAGGTCGACCCGGACGAGCATCGGCGCGGAGGTCTCGGCAACCTGCGCGGTCATGCCGCGTCCTCCGTCTCCGGCTCGCGGTCGGCCAGCTCCCGCCCGATGTCCAGCACTCGGCGCTCGGCGCGCCGGACACGGCGCGTCTCCAGCGCCGACGCGTACGGACCGGCGTTGATGAACGCGATCTGCGCGTCCAGCAGGTCCAGCTCAGCCGCGATCAGCGGCCATTCCTGCTCGATACCGGCGAGGTCTGCTGCCGATGGTTCGTGGCTAGCGACGGCCGACAGGTGGATGATGCTCATTGGGTTGTGCTCCTGTTCGTGAAGGGACTGGACCGGCCCTGACGCCTCGGCGGTTGCACCCGCCGGGGCGTCGCTCTGTCGGGCCTGACCAGAACATGAAGCGAAACTAAGGTGCGCACCACGGTAGCGCTTGAGCAATGGTTGCGCAAGCGAGGTGCGATACCCTGGATGGGTGACTGATCTACGCGACGAGTTGAAGTCGGCCACGCTGCGGTATCGCGAGACCGAAGCGGCCCACGAGCAATCCCGGACAGAGATGCTGACCGCCGTCCTCGCGGCGCTCCGTGGTGGCGTGCCGCCTACTGAGGTGGAGCGGCTGTCGCCCTTCACAGCGGCGTACATCCGCAGAGTTGCCCGTGCGGAAGGCGTCCCGCCAGCGGCACCGGGACCGAAGCGGGTGAGCTCCTGAATGGTCGGCTCGTTCATGGCTCCAGCGTCGAGGCGAAACGATCGATTGATGTGCACTCGGCAGGCTGCGCACTTTTGTGCGCGTTGTTCGGGCTAACCGGCGGTTGACTAGGGAGACCACATCAACGAGGGGAAGTGCAGATGCACGTAGGTGAGCGCATCGGGGCCTACCGCAAGCGACGCGGCATGTCGCAAGACGCCCTGGCGGGACTCATCGGAATGTCGCGCTCCTGGCTGTCCCAGGTCGAGCGCGGCATTCGTGGTGTCGATCGACTGTCCACCCTGAACGACCTAGCAACCGTCCTGCGCATCGACGTAACCGACCTCATCGGCCGGGAGTGGGTCCTCGCGCCGGACGCACCGGAGCACGTCAAGGCCGTCGACGCCGTCCGAAGCCAACTGGCCAGCTACCACCATCTCCTGGGTGAGCCAGCAAGTCCGTGGCCTCTCCCCCAGCTCCGTAACGGCTCTGTGCAGGTCCACCAGGCTTACCAGGCAGCCAACTACCACACAGCTACAACGATGCTCCCGGACCTCATCCGCGCCGCCGACGGGTACGACGGCTACCAAGGCCGCGATGGCAGGGAGACCCACCTAGCGCGATGCTCGGTTTACGCGGCCGCCGCCAAGCTCCTTACGAAGGTCGGTGAACACCAGCTCGGCTGGCTTGCCGCCGACCGTGCCACCCACGCAGCTATGGCCGCCGAGTCCAAGGCTGCACAGGGTCTCGCCGCATACCAGGTCGTCTGTGCTCTGCTCCGCAGCGAGCGCACCGACGACGCGGAACGGATCGCCGTCCGATCGGCGGAAGGTCTCATGTCGATGACCGGTTCGGACGCGCCAGACGCCGTGTCGCTCGCTGGCTCCTTGTGGCTCATCTCCTCCGTCATCGCTGCCCGCCGCTCAGACCGTGCGACAGCGACCGAACGGCTGACGACAGCCGGACAGCTCGGAGACCTCCTGGCGCACGACGGCAACCACTGGTGGACCGCATTCGGCCCCACGAACGTCCTGATTCATCGCGCCTCGGTCGCAGCCGAGTTCGGAGAGCCGTCCAACGTCCTGCGCGTCGCGACCGAGATCGACCTCGACGCTATGCCGGCCGGACTCCAAGGCCGCCGCTCCCGCCTGCACATCGACCTGGCATGGGCGCAAACCCAAGCCAAGAACGACATGGAAGCGATCCTTCACCTCCAGGCCGCCGAGCGCGTAGCTCCCGAGTCGATCAAGTACCACACCATCGCCCGTGAGTTGGTCCGAGAACTACTCCGCCGCTCCCGCAAGCCCAGCCCGTCTCTGACCGCCATCGCTACCCGCGCAGGAGTCCTCGCGTGACCAACCGCACCCTGTACATCGTCGTGTGCGGGGCACCTCTCGCCTCCCGCACCGCTGACGGCGTCAAGGCCGCCCGAGCCAACGGCTGGGACCCCTACGTCATCCCCACCGAAGCAGCCCTCCCCTGGCTCGCAGACCAGGACCTAGGCGACACCCGCGTCATCACCGGCAACCGCACCCCAGACCAGCCGAAGCGCACCCCACCACCCGACGCCGTCGCTGTCGTCCCCATGACCTTCAACACCCTCAACGCGTGGGCCAACGGCAACGCCAACACCTACGCGCTCACAACGCTCTGCGCGTCACTAGGCTCGCATACCCCCACGGCCGCTGCCCCGTTCGCCAAGCATGACCTAGCCGGTCATCCGGCATGGTTGGCATCGCTTGCGGTGCTCCGGTACGCAGGCGTGACCATTGTCGATCCACATGATGGATCGAGAGCCGCAGCAGAGCCAGTCGCATCCGGAACGGGCAACGAAATAGCATCCGCCTTCCGTTGGGACTGGATCTTTGCAGCGCTCGAAGAGAAACAGATTTGATACGGCACGGCTCAAGCGCTGCACCAGATCGCAAGCGGTGCGTTAACCGTCGTTCTGAGATATGCCTCAGTTGATGCCAAGAGATCAAGCTGCTGGATAGTTGCCTTTGATCGCGAAAGACCGGGTTGCGCAATCACGATCTCCATCCTGCGGCGGAGAATAGTCGCCCTATCCCGCACCTCATAGAGTTTACGAATGTCGCCGACCTCGAACGGACTCACGCCGTCTCGCTGATTCTTCTTGCGGGCCCGGTCATGCAGCGTCCGAAAAAATGGACCGAGATCACTGCGCCGCCACACCACCGACTTTTGCGCCTGGCCGCAGACCTCGTATAGGTCAGCAAGACGAGCGCCAACCTTTCCTTCGTGCGCGTATTTGCAATGGATAAGCTTGACCAGCAAGCCTTCAGGGTCAATCCGCATCGCCACCAGGTCGGCGATTTCCCCCTTCCCATCGTCATCTATAATCAAGTCCCAGGGATCAGTGTCGGCCCGGAGTTCAACTAGCGCTCGGTATTGAATCGATTCCTGAAGCTTGTCACGGGTCTGAGATTCCACGTTTAGCTTGGTCTCGCCCCAATCCAAGACGGTCAATTTCTGCCGCTCATACGGCGTCCTGTCCCATTTCGGCTGATACAGCAAGTCATTCTCGATGATCCGATCGCCATCGAGAATGAAGAGGAGGCCGAACTTGTTTAACCAATCACTTAATCGCACTTCAGATCCCGCACGCAAAATTACAATCTCGATCTTATCTGTGCATCGATACACAATTCGACCAGATTCCA
Organism: Kribbella sp. NBC_00709; assembly: GCF_036226565.1. Classification (GTDB taxonomy): domain Bacteria; phylum Actinomycetota; class Actinomycetes; order Propionibacteriales; family Kribbellaceae; genus Kribbella. The sequence continues at coordinate 6,937,824 of NZ_CP108996.1, read as the reverse complement.
CCGACGCTTCATACGGAACCGACCAACTCCCACTCCTGACCGTAAATCGAAACGCTCCTTGAATCGGCCCTACCTCAGGGACCAAATCGGTAAACACGGCCTGATACACGCTTCCGGCGTGTGACAATCGCATGCTGTCCGCCTGGAGCGTGTGCACTAACCACGGCCATTCGACTGCCAGCAAGACGCCGCTTGGCAACGAGGTGAGCTCCTCAGGCAAAATGAACTGCCCAATGACCTTGTCAATGCTGATAGTTTCATCCAGCAACTTCTTGCCAATGGAGTCGCACCAGTCACACCACTCCTTGATCGTTGAGGCTGTCGCGTGCGACCAGATCCGACCCTTGAGCGACGCACTTATGTTGACGATTTCACCGTCACGGTAACCGCTTCCGGAGATGTTCGTCTGAGACTTTGTGCTCGCCTCGGCCTGGCTGAAACTCTCGGTCACGTCCGGCCCAACATGCATCGAGAACCGACGGAACTGGTTGTGCGCGTCGAGGACACCTACGTTTGTTGGCACAAGCCTGTCAATGTCGGCCATTGCTCGATAAACACTCGAGCCTGTGAATCGTTGCGCACCTGACCCGAGAACAGCTTCCGCCAGCTCTTCGAACACTCCATCGTTAGCCGAGTTATTAATATAGAGCAGCTTGGTCTGCTCATTAAAGTACAGAACGTAAAGCTGGTATGAGACCTCCTCGATTGTCTTCAGGTCGCCCCATCGGACCTTGTCTCTGTTCTCAATCACGAACCACGCGACACCAGCGCTCTGATTCAGCCCGATCGGAAACGTGTAGAAGTTTTCCTCACCGAAGAATTCAACAACATTATGCGGCTCCCATTTTGCAGTCGGAGCGCGGTAGACGACGGTGCTCATTTTCGGGAGTAGACTCCGCAGATCAACTTCAGGTGGCCGGCTCGTGAACCCAGCCTCAAAATCGCTTATCTCATGCTGCTCCTGGACGGCGGCCTCCGATAGGTCTCGGACAATCAGATTCCAATCCGAGTCCTCGGCGTATAGTTCCCGCAGACGCCTGTCAATATCCATCTCTGACCTGGCGACGAACATCGACGCCTCTCCGTACTTTCCCGTTGAGGAGGTCCGAGCGAAGCGTCCAATGAACTGCAGAGTCACCCCGAGACTTTTCTGCGGATCATGCACCGCCGCGATCTTCAGGGCAGGCAGGTCAAAGCCTTCGCCGAGCATGTTCACACAAATGATGATATGAGAGTCACGGGCGCGGACGGCTCGCAGAGCCTCGCGCTGATGCTTCTTGGACATCTGACTGTTGATGATTACGGGGTTTAGATCGGCCGCGATATGTTGATAGATTGGAAGTATTGCCATCGCGCGCGGGATTCCGCTCACCCGCGCCATGAGTACATGATCAAAATTGCTGTCTAGGTCAGCACGCAGTCTCTCGACACTTTGTGTCGCGACCGCAAGATCGACGTTGTCGAAGTCGATAACTGACTTGTAGTTGATCTTGGAGAAGTAGTTCTGTGCTTGAGCTTCGCGCAGCGGGAACGAGTAGATGGTCCGACCCTGCAAATGTTTTCCATCTTCGCGAAACGGTGTCGCAGTAAACTGCACCACGTTCTTCTCGGCAAAACGCTCGCGAATGTCGGTCCAGGTGCGCGCCGCCACATGGTGCGCCTCGTCTACGAACAGATGCGAGCAAGCACCCACCATCGCCTCGATTGCATCTTGATCCGACGCGCTTAGAGATTGAGGCGTGGCGACAATGACGTTACAAGCTCCAGCAAAGGTCACAGCTTGTGAGATTGATGAGAACCCATGCGCGACGCGGCCGACAACCGGCCGAGCTGCCACGTTCGAGACGATGCCAAGTTCCTGAAGTACACCCAGTGTTTCAAACTTCCCAGCGATCTGATCACGCAGCGAGTCTGACGGAACCAACACGAGCAGGCGCTCAGGCTTGGCTGCGACCAGGAGGGCGAGCATCGTCTCCGTCTTCCCTGTTCCGGTCGGCATCACCACAGTGGCGGGCTGCTTCTGATTCGTGGTCCAGTAGCCGAGGACCGCGTGCAGTGCGCCCAGCTGGGGAGTCCGCAGTCCTGGTCGTGAGTCCGAGGCTCCGGAGAACGCGATAGCACCGTCGTATGACGCTAGGACGTCTGCTGGATCCTGGAGTTGGAGAGCGGCGGGCGCGTTCCACGTCGCATGGCTCAAGCCGTCGCCCGGCTTCGCGCCAACCGGCAACCTCACCCAGAGCGCCCCCGCGTCGAGCGGCCGGTCTACGGTCGCCGCATCCCAGGCGCCATATTCGTTACTTACTGTCAGCGCTGAAGGCTCTCCTGAGACCCTGTCAAATCTGCTCGAGGGCACGCGCAGCTGCCGGATTCGGTTGCCGTCGATGTTGTCTTCCCGAGCCCACAGGTTGGCACAGCGCCACCCGCCTCGATCCCCTGACTCGGCGTCGCTCTCTGTCATCAGAGAAGCATGACATCGCAGCTATCTCGCGGCTAGACCAGTTAGCGGACCGAGGCAGCAAAGAGGCAGCGAGCCCGGCGCGTTCGGTGACTTGCATGCATCGCCAACACGTCCCTCTGGAGGTGTAGAGAGCGACACAGGACCCTTTGCTACGAAGAATCCGCATTCACACCGAAGAGGTCACTGGTTCGAACCCAGTATCGCCCACCCGGAAATCACTGAGGCCGGTCCCCTAGGGACCGGCCTTTCTCGTACCGCGTTGTCCTCACGAGCGGACGTATCAGCAGCTTGCTGGCAGCTCATCTACTCGGGTGGGGGTTGATGGTGGCGGGTCCGCAGACCATCACGACGCCGGGAAGGTATCAAGGCGTTCGGCGGGACGGGGAGTTGACGTGTACGCGATGACTGGAACCCGGCATCCCGGCCTGCCTGAAGGGAACGCATGGGGCGCCAGACCGGGGTGGTCGCACGGGTGGATGGGAGCGGCGTCTGAGCATCAGGTGAGGACGGGGGTGTTGTGCTGATCTCTCCGTGTGGCGGCGTGGTTGGCGAGTATGGCGGTTGCTGTGCCGGTGATTGCGAACAGTGCGCCTAGGGCTATCCAGCCTGGTATGCCGTGGTCGATGGCGGTTGTGGTGACAACGGCTGGGGCGAGCATCAGGGCTAGTGCGTTGCCGGTTTGGCTGAGGCCTTGGTAGGCGCCGGCGCGGGTGGGGTCGGCCAGTTCGAAGGCCATGCCCCAGCCGCCTGCTTCGCCTTGTGTCTCGGCTGCGGAGGAGGCTAGGGCAGCGAGGAACAGTACGGCGGTTGCTGCCGCCGCGCCGAGCTGGCCTGCTACGGCGAACAGCACGCAGGCAGCGAGCAGGAAGAAGCCGGCTCGGCGTACGGATCGCCCGGCGGTGCGCAGGTTCTGTGTGCCGCGGGAGGCGCGGACCTGGAAGAGCGCCACGTAGGCGGTGTTCACGAGCAGGAGCGCGGATACGACGATCGTCGGGGCGTGGGTGTGGTCCGCCACCCACAGCGGTACGCCGACCGTGGTCAGTCCGAAGTGGATCGCGAGGATGGCGTTGAGGACTGTCGAGGCGACGTACGTGCGATCCCGTAGCGGGGACTGTCCGCCTAACGCCTTGGCACTGCTGGCGGCGTCCATCCGTGCAGCCAGCCCGGGGACCCTGCGGCGCAGGCCGATCAATGGGATGGTGCCGAGGATCGTGATCGCGCCGACGAGTACGACTGTCAGGCGGTAGGCCATCGTGGTGTCGGCCACCAGAGCCAGTCCCGCGAGCAGGGTGCCGACTCCGATGAGGACGTTCATCACCACCCGCAGCCGGGCGCGGACAGCGACCCGCTCCGGGCCGACGTACCAGCGGGCGAGCAACGTCATCTGTGCGGTGCTCTGCAGGCCGCGGGTGGCGGAGACGCAGGCCGCGACCAGTACGAAGCTGACGAGGTTGCCGGCCAGGGCGTACGCCAGCAGCGCGGCTCCGTTCGCTGCCAAGGCCCATTGCTGGAGCCGATCGGCTCCGTAGCGGTCGCTCAGTCGACCACCGGCGTACGACGCCAGGACGCCGACCCCTCCGGCGACAGTGAGACCGATCCCGACGACCGCGGCGGACAGGCCGACTCCGCGGGTGAAGTAGAGGGCGCTGACGGCGAAGAACATTCCGCGGGACAGCGACATCGCGGCCACGGCGGAGGCGAGGGCGCGCTCGAGGGGATCGCGGAGGAGTTCAGGCACCTGACAGTTGTTGCATCCGGAGATCCCGTGACACCAGAGATGTAGCGTATTGCTTCATGATCGAGTACGAGCTCGCGGGCAACGACCTCGGCGAGGTGCGGTTCGCGATCTCGCCGCTGAACGAGTTGGTCCTCTCCCTGCGGACCCTGCGCGATCCCGGCCGGTTCCCACTGCAACTGCCCTGGCTGCGGGCCACCGCACCGGCGCGGGCCGGGCTCGACCTAGAGATGCTCGGCGCGCTCACCAACGAGTCACTGTGGACGCCGGACTTCCTGACGCCGCGGCCTTACACACCGCTCGGCAGGATCGACGACGAACTGGCGGCGCTCACGGGCACACCGGCAGGCGTCGTACGCGCGGATCTCGCGGAGGTCCATCCGGCCACGCTCCCGCCGATACTCCGGGGTCGCCCCGACCGGGTGCTCGATCGGGTACTGGCGGCACTGCAGGACTACTGGGATGCCTGTTTCGAGCCGCACTGGGCACGGATGCGGACGGTACTCGAGGCCGATGTCGTCTACCGCGGCCGGGTCACAGCGCAGGCCGGTCTGGCGGCGATGTTCACAGGGATCGACCCACATGTGCGGCTCGACGACACCGTCCTGCAGATTCGTCTGCGCAGCGACCTTTCCTACCGCACCTCGACCGCGGGTCGCGGCCTGACGCTCACTCCGTCGCTGTTCAGCCGGCGCGCAGCGGCGCCGATCTCTCCCGAGGAGCCGCCGCACATCATGTACCCGGCCCGCGGTCTCGGAACGCTGTGGGAGACCAGAACAACTACACCGCCGACCGCCCTGGTCGGCCTGATCGGCCGTGTTCGTGCGCAGTTGCTGAGGCTGCTCGAGACGCCGACATCGTCGACCGAGCTCGCCGTACGCCTCGGAGTCACACCGACCGCGGTCAACCAGCATCTGCGCGCACTCCGCGCAGCCGGTCTGCTCATCTCAGCCCGGCACGGCCGCTCAATCCTCTACCGTCGCTCCGACCTCGGCGACCGAGTCATCCGCGGAGCGTAGATGACCAGTCCGCGGTCAGGCGTTGTCCAGCTGATCCATCAGGTTGGCGTCGAGCTGGATGGCGACTGCGGCGAGCGCCTCCTCCAGTTGCTCGAGTGAGGACGCACCGATGAGTGGAATGACGTTGTGGTGCAGGAGCCAGGCCAGCACAACCTGGTTCGGAGTCACGCCAAGGTCGTGGGCGATCTGGCGAAGAGCCTCGTAGCGAACGTAGGCGGTCGGGTGCGCGTAGCCGCGCTGAGCGGAGAAGGGGCGGTCTGGACGCGTGTACGAGCCAGTCAGCAGAGCCTGGTACGCAACGAGCGTCACGTCGGGGTGCTCCGACAGATAGTCGAAGTGCTCGACACCTGCGTGCTGAAAGTGCGGAGTGCCGTGCCGGCGAACGCCCTGCAGGGACGGCGGGTTCGGCCAGAGGTAGCTCGAGTGCTGCTGGATCACGGAGTACTGCGCTACGCCTTGCGCAGCTGCGGTCTGCCGGGCGCGATCCAGCCGCCACGTGGCCGTGTTGCTACAGCCAACCAAGTCAACGACCCCGTCGGCGGACAGCTGGCCAAAGGCGGCGACAGTCTCGTCCAGCGGCGTAGTCCGGTCGTCGATGTGCGCGTAGTACAAGTCGATCTGGTCAACACCCAGCCGACTGAGACTCCCCTTGACTGCCTCGGCGACTACTGACGCGCCGAGTCCTTCCCAGTGCGCGTCATCTGGATCACCAGGAACGGTGGTACGTGCGCCGCACTTTGTGGCGATGAACAGCTCGTCACGGTTGCCGCGGGACTGCATCCAGCGGCCCAGGAGCTCCTCGCTGTCACCGCCGTGACCGTGCCACTGGTTGTAGTTGTTCGACGTGTCGATGAACGTCCCGCCTGCCTCCACGAAGCGGTCGAGGATCGCGATGGCGGTGTCGGTCGGTGTCGACGTACCGAAGTTCATGGCGCCCAGGCAGAGCGCGCTGACGGTACGGCTGCTTTCACTGGTTCCGATAGTTCGAGACAACATGCCCTCCAGCTTGCTTGCTGGAGCGCACTCGAAGTCAACCCTGAGGAGCGCTAGACGAGCCAGACTCCCGCATCCATGAGCACACGGTCCTTCAGTTCGTCGACCTCGCGCCAGGCCTGGATCTTGGTGGGTGTGACGCGGAAGAACGGGTAGTTGCGCAAGGGCCGCGGGTCGAAGCCGGCCTTGGCCGCGAAGGCCTCGCCTTCGGCATCGCTCACGTCCGCCACCGCAACAGTCCCGGTCACGTGGATGACGTCGCGCATCTCCCCCACCGTCAACTGCACGCGCGGATTCGCCTGCAGGTTGCGGGCCGTCGGGTTGGTGACGGACGTCGACAGCAACAGCGTCCCGTCACTCCACAAGAACGACAGCGGCATCAGGTACGGCGTACCGTCGGCCGAGGCCGTGGACACCCAGGCGTCGACGTCCTGCTCCAGGCGGTGCAGGGTGTCCTGCTTGCGTATCGGCAACGGGCGGGCTGGTGCCGTCATGACCTGCTCCTCTTCGTTCTGCTGTCACATGTAGTCCTGGTGGACCGTCAATCGCATGACGGCGCTGGGCCGTGCGGTGTGACACGTGGCGTACAGGTGGAGTGGCAGAGTGATGAATGTGGACAGCGACGACTGGCTGGCGACACGGTTCGAGCAGAACCGGGACCGCCTGCGGTCTGTCGCGTACCGGATCCTAGGCTCTGAGCCCGAAGCAGAGGACGCAGTACAGGAGACCTGGATCCGGCTCAGCCGCAGCGACACCGGGACAATCGACAACCTGGGCGGCTGGCTGACCACGGTGGTCGGGCGGATCTGCCTCGACATGCTCCGTACCCGGCGCGGTCGGCCGGAGTTGCCTGTCAGCGACCACTCCCCCGTGCTCGCTGATGACGTCGTACCCGATCCAGAACTCGAAGCGGTGCAGGCAGATACAGTCGGACTCGCGTTGCTCGTCGTACTGGAGACGCTGTCGCCGGCCGAGCGGCTGGCGTTCGTACTGCACGATCTGTTCGCCGTACCGTTCGAAGACATCGCACCGATCATCGGCAAGTCACCTGCGGCAGCACGGCAGATCGCGAGCCGCGCACGACGCCGAGTCAGGGGTACGCCGGAACCCGCCAGCGTGGATGTGATTCGACAGCAGGAAGTGGTCAGTGCGTTCTTGGCAGCCGCGCGCAACGCGGACTTCACCGCACTGCTCGAAGTACTCGACCCCGAAGTCGTCATGCGGGCCGATGCCGGCGCCAGCGAGCGCGGGATCGCCGCGAGCATCACCGGGCACGACCGGGTCGCCGCCGCGTTCAACGGACGGGCACAGGCGGCCAAACTCATGCTGGTCGACGGACTGCCAGGACTGGTGTGGATGCAGCGCGGCGAACCAGTCGTTGTGTTCTCTTTCACGGTCGTCGACGGGCGTGTCGCAACCATCGATCTCCGGGGCGATGCCGACTACCTGCAAACCGTTGATCTCGCGTCGTTGCAGGCATGATCCGACGGCGTGGCGAGTAGACAGATCCGGTGGGACAGGTGTGACAGATGAGGTGCGATTCGCGCTCGTCGTACCCGGATCGCGACGGCGTGGAATCCGGTTTTTGTCCCGGCGGAAAGTGCGCTACTGTTCTGCTCTCGCACCGAGGGAAACTGTTCGGAGCGATGCGGACGTAGCTCAGTTGGTAGAGCGCAACCTTGCCAAGGTTGAGGTCGCCGGTTCGAACCCGGTCGTCCGCTCGGAGAGGGTTCGGCAGGCCACCATCCTCAGATGTCGAACAGCTTCACTGGTGGAGTGGCCGAGAGGCGAGGCAACGGCCTGCAAAGCCGTGTACACGGGTTCGAATCCCGTCTCCACCTCGAAACCTCAGTACTCTTGAGTTTCCTGGACGATTGGCGCAGCGGTAGCGCGCTTCCCTGACACGGAAGAGGTCACTGGTTCGATCCCAGTATCGTCCACGAAGGCGATAGGCGAGCTGTGCCTGCGGAATGCGCAGGCCGGCTCGCCTTCGTTATTTGTGCGGCTGCGCTTCGCTTGCCGCGCGGCGGGGGCTCCGCCACCCGCACCCCCTGGGCCTTCGCTTCGCTCGGCGGCGGGGGTGGGGTGGGCGGTTAGGTCACGGGCGTAGGCCGGGGTGGGCGGTTAGGTCATTTCTTGGGTTGGGTTGCGATTGCTAGTAGGAGGATTGCGGCGCCTGTGATGGCTAGTGGGGTTGGGTGTTCTTGGAAGAGTGCTACTCCTATGGCTGTGGCTACTACTGGTTCTAGTAGGGCGATTACCGACGCGGTGGAGGCCCGCAAGGCTCTTAGGCCTGTGTAGAAGAGGGTGTAGGCGAGGGCTGTCGGGATCAGGCCGAAGTAGGCGATCAGTAGCCAGCCTGTGGTGGTTGTGGGTAGGCCGGCGAAGGGCAGTAGGAACGCAGCGCCTGTGAGGAAGCCCAGGAATGCTGTGGTTAGGGGGTCTGGGGTGTTGCGGTTCAAGAGGGTTGTTGTGGAGTAGCCGGCTGCTGATAGGAGGGCTGCTGCTACGCCGGTGAGGTTGGCGGTGCCGGTGGTGGTTGTCAGGAGGGTCAGGCCGGCTAGGGCTGCGAAGACTGCTGGGGTTAGGCGTTCTCGGGTTGCGAGGGTTATGAGGATGGGGGCAGCGCCTAGGGCCAGGACTGTGGCTATGCCTACGCCTACTCGGGGGATGGCGGCGAAGTAGCCGAGTTGGCACAGGGCCAGGCCGGCGCCGCTCAGTAGGTGGCGGAGTGGGGTTGCGGCTAGCACGGGGCGAGCGGGGCCTCGGTGGGTCAGGCGGCGGGCTAGTGCTAGCCAGAGGGCTGCCGCGGCTAGGCGCCAGAAGGATGTGGCTGTGGGGGTCAGTCCGGCGTACTGGTGGAGGAGTGCGCCTGTTGGGCCGCCGGTGCCCCAGGCTAGGGCTGCGATGACGACGTAGATCAGAGCGCGTCTGGTTGAGAGACGGGAGTGCATCGGGTGCTCCGGGGTGTTCGCGGTGAATGGTGGGGCGTTTGCGAACAGCCCGAAGGAGCTCAGGTCAGAGCGACCTGAGCGTGTGAAGCCGTCCGCTAAGCGGCGGCCGGCGGGGTGATGATTCGATGCACGAGGTGGACCTTAGCCAGTCCCCCGGGTGTGCGGCGACTGGTTTACATGCGCAGGTACGAGCCGCCATTGAAGTCCAGGACGGTGCCGGTGGCGAACTCAGCTTCTGCAGATGCCAGGTACAGGATTGCTGCGGCGACCTCGGAGGGGTCGGCCACTCGTTCGAGAGGGCTCTCCAGGCGACGGCGGTCGTAGCCTTCGCCGGCCAGGTTCACGGCAGCCATGTCGGTGACCGTCCAGCCGGGGGCGATGGCCGTGACGGCGATGCCTTCGGGTCCCAGGGCTCGGGCCAGCGATTGGGTGAAGGAGACGATCGCGGCCTTCGAGGCGCCGTACGCCGGCTGGTTCGGCTCGCCGCGGAAGGCGCCGCGGGACGAGACGTTGACGATCCGGCCGCCGCGGCCCATGTGCCGGACCGCGCACCAGGTCACGTTGGACGGGCCGACCAGGTTCACCGCGAGGGTGTCGGCCCACGCCTGCTGCCACTCGGCGTACGTCGTGTCGCGGATCCGGTGCGGCACGTACAGGCCGGCGTTGTTCACCAGTACGTCGATGCTGCCCAGCACCCCAGCTGCCTCTTCGACCATCGCCTGAATCGCGTCCGGATCGGCGAGGTCCGCATGCACGGCGACATGACCTGTGCCGGGCAACTCTTTCAGTACCTGAGCGGCCGCATCGGCAGACGAGCTGTAATGCACCGCCACCCGATCACCTGCGGCGGCGAACGCACGCGCCGTCGCCGCCCCGATCCCCCGCGATGCCCCAGTCACCAGCACAGCTCGGCTCATGCAGGTGATCTTTTCATCAGGGTCGTGGCTTGTGGTCGCGGCGGTAGGACTTGCTGGCGCGGACCCACTCCTTCTTCATCTCGTTCCGGAGGCGGATGTCCGCACGACGGGCCATGTACGCCGCCTCCCGCTGCAGCTTCACCCAGCTCTCGTACCGCCGGTACGGCAGCGACCCGTCGTCCAGCGCCGCCCGCACCGCACAGTCAGGCTCCATCACATGCGAGCAGTCCTTGAACTTGCACTGCTCCGCCAGCCCGGTGATGTCCGGGAACGCTGCCGCCAGCCCCTCCCCGGACTCCTGCAGACCGATCCCCCGCAGCCCAGGCGTGTCGATGACGACCCCACCAGTCGGTAGCACGATCAGCTCGCGCCGCACCGACGTATGGCGGCCCTTCCCATCCTCACGGATGTCTTGCACGTCCAGCAGCTCCACGCCGGCTAGTGCGTTGACCAGCGACGACTTGCCCGCTCCACTGGACCCCAGCAACGCCAGAGTGGCATCCCCGTCCACCAGCGCCCGTACGTCGTCCATGCCTGCACCAGTGGTCGCGCTGCACACCAGTACGTCGGCACCCGGCGCAGCCAGCGCTACGTCCTCTGCCACGGAGTCGGCGTCCCCGACAAGGTCGGACTTCGTGAGTACGACGACCGGCCGCGCGCCGCTCTCCCAGGCCAGCGCCATGAACCGCTCGATCCGCACGATGTTCGGCTCCGGGACCAGACCGACGACGATCGCGATCACATCGACGTTCGACGCGAGCACCTGCCCGCGCGACGACCCGCCGACCTCCGCCCGCACGATCGAGGTACGGCGTGGCAGCACTGACTCGACCGTGATGCGGTCGTCCGGCCAGAATCGCAGTACGACCCAGTCCCCTGTACACGGGCCGGCCTGCGAGTCAGAAGCGATGGCGGTGAGGAGTGCACCGGACCAGCTGGCGCGGACCGGACCGTCCTCGGTGAAAACAGTCGCCAGGCCCTTGTCGACCCGGGCGACGCGTCCCGGGACCAGCTCGTCCGGGACGGACTGCAGAACCTCGGCCGTGGAACTGTCGAGTCCCAGAGCCTGGAGTGTGGCTGACATGCGGCGAACCTTTCAGAGGGTCCGGCAGCGAGCTCAGCTCAGCGGACGGACGGTGTGGGAGACAGCGGCCCATTGGGCCTCGTCGTAGCTCATGGCGGGTGCCTCCCTTCCGGTCCGGTCGGTCCCGAGCCAGGGACCGTGCGATGTGGTCAGACTAGGTCGTCGGTGTCGCTCTGCGCACCGGATTTTCCGACCGACGCCGGCTTCCGCACCGGCTCGGCAGACGGCGCCGCAGATGGCTCGGCAGATGGCTTAGTGGCTGGCGCCGCAGCCGGCTTGGCGGGTGGCTCAGCGGGTGGAGTCTTGAGCGGCCGCTCGGCCAGCTCCTCGAGCTTGCGCGCCACCTCGGCCTCCGGGCGCTCGTCGGACTCCACCGGCGTCAGCGAGTGCTCGTGGTGCGGCTCCGGCTCGGCCTTCATCACCGGCTCGACCTCGTCCGGCTCGTCGGCCTCGGCCTGCTTGACCTCGGCGACATGCTGCTTGTGCGGCCACAGCCGGTCCACGACAGCATTCAGCGCCGCACCTATCAGTACCGCGATAGCTGTCATGTACAGCCACATCAGTACGGCGATGGGCGCGGCCAGTGGACCGTAGATCGACGTACCGCCGACCGTGCTCTGCAGGACCCACCGCAATACGAAGCTGCCCAGGATCCAGATCGACAGCGCCAGGAACGAGCCGGGCAGGTCGGAGACCCACGGCGTCCGGATCGGCACCGACAGGTGGTACAGGGTGTTCAAGAAGCCCGCGGACAGGATCGTGACGACCGGCCAGTACAGCTGGTTCAGGAAGTCGAGCCGGTGCGGCAGCAGCGCGTCGACGGCGTCCGGACCGGCCAGCACCAGCGGCAGGACGATCACACCGATGATCAGCGCCGCGCAGTACAGGCTGAACGACAGCGCGCGGGTCCGGACGATGCCGCGCTTGCCGCCCATCCCGTACATGATCGTGATGGTGTCGACGAACACGTTCAGCGCGCGGCTGCCGGACCAGAGCGAGAGCACGAAGCCGATCGAGATCACGTCCGGCCGGCCGCCGTTCAGCACCTGGTCGAGGGTCGGCGAGATGACGCTCTTGATCGAGTCGTCGGTCAGCGCCTGGGCGGCCAGGTCGACGATCTGCTGCTTGACGTCGTTGATCGTCTCGACCTCGAACCATTTGCTCGCGATGTAACCGAGCGAGCCGGCCAGCCCGAAGATCAGCGGCGGCAGCGAGAGGATCGCGAAGAACGCCCCCTCCGCGGCCAGCCCGGTGACGCGGTACCGCAGACACACCCCGACGGTCTGGGTGATCAGCCGCCAAGTCGTCGCGGGGATCCGGCGAACCCATGCCAATGAGAGGGAGCTCCCACCAGTGGGTCCTGCCCCAGAACGTGCCATACCGCTTACCGTACTGACATGGCGGACCCATTCGCGGTAACGAATCAGGCTCCCCCACTGCGGGGCGTGAACTTCTTCACCCGGGATGCGGCGCTCGGTGACGCTCTGCGTCCGTACGCCGACCTCGCCGACGACCCCGGTCTGCACCGGATCGGCGAGCTGGCGGGGTCCGAGGAGGCCCGGGCGCACGCGCTCCCGGCGAACCAGAACCCGCCGGTCCTGCGCACCCACGACCGGTACGGGAACCGCATCGACGAGGTCGAGTTCCACCCCTCGTGGCATTGGCTGATGCAGCAGGCCGTCGGCTTCGGGCTGCAGGCGGCTCCGTGGACCAGCGATCGGCCGGCGCCGCATCTGACCCGGGCAGCAGGGTTCTACCTGTGGTCCCAGGTCGAGCCGGGGCACGGCTGCCCGATCTCGATGACGTACGCCGCAGTGCCGGCGCTCCGCGCGGACGAGCGCCTCGCGAAGGAGTGGATCCCGCAGCTCGCCTCGACGCAGTACGACGTCCGCCGGCTGCCGGTCGCCGAGAAGCACGGTGCGCTGGCCGGGATGGGGATGACCGAGAAGCAGGGCGGCTCCGACGTACGGGCGAATCTCACCACCGCGACGCCGGTCGGTGACGGTGAATATCAGCTCAACGGCCACAAGTGGTTCTGCTCCGCGCCGCAGGTGGACGTGTTCCTGGTACTGGCGCAGGCGCCGGACGGGCTGAGCTGCTTCGTCGTACCGCGGGTGCTTGCCGATGGCAACCGGAACCCGTTCGCGCTGCAGCGGCTGAAGGACAAGCTCGGCAACCGGTCGAACGCGTCCAGCGAGGTCGAGTTCCACGGGACCATCGGGTACCGCCTGGGTGCCGAGGGCGCCGGTGTTCGCACCATCATCGAGATGGTCGCCGCCACCCGGCTGGACTGCGTCCTCGGCTCCGCGGCACTCCAACGGCGCGCACTGGTCGAGGCGATCTGGCACACCCAGCACCGCTCCGCATTCGGCGGCCTGCTGGCGGACAAGCCGGCCATGCAGAACGTGCTGGCGGACCTGGCTATCGAGAGCGAGGCCGCCACAGCCCTGGCTATGCGTCTCGCGGCTGCTGTCGATTCCTCGGACCCGAAGGACGCGGCGTTCCGGCGGATCGCGCTTCCGTTGGCGAAGTTCTGGGTCTGTAAGCGGACGCCGTTCATGGCGGCGGAGGCGTTGGAGTGCCTCGGCGGCAACGGGTACGTCGAGGAGTCCGGGCTGCCGCTGCTGTACCGCGAGTCGCCGCTGAACTCGATCTGGGAAGGCTCCGGGAACGTCAACGCGCTCGACGTACTGCGTGCCCTCAGGCGACCCGAGTCGCTCGAGGCCTGGCTGCTCGAGTTGAGCGCGGTCCAGGGCGCCGACGACCGGCTGGATGCGGCCGTGAACGACGTACTGCAAGCGCTTGCTCACATCGAAGGCGCCGAGGCGGGAGCCCGCCGGCTGGCGGCCCGGATGGCCCTGTGCCTGCAGGCGTCGCTGCTGATCCGGCACTCGACGCCGGCCGTCGCGGACGCGTTCGTGGCGTCCCGGCTGGCCAACGACTGGGGCGGTGTGTTCGGGACCCTTCCGCGGACGACACCGTTCCAGCAGATCGTCGAGCGCACGATAGGGTGAGCGGGTCGCGACTGGCGCGCTGAGGTGGAGAACCACCGGGGAGCGAAAACCGTCGGCACCGTGCGCCTGGGTGCCTTCGACCCACTGCAACCGCAGGAGAGACAACGATGCCTGAATCCTCCGACACCGCCGCATCCTTCGACGCTGCCGCCGCGTCGGCCGCGTACAACAACGCGCTGCAGGTGATCGCCGCGGTCGAGCCGACCATCGCCGGCGCGATCAAGGCCGAACTGGCCGACCAGCGGTCCTCGCTCAAGCTGATCGCGAGCGAGAACTACGCCTCCCCCGCCACCTTGCTGACGATGGGCAACTGGCTCTCGGACAAGTACGCCGAGGGCACCATCGGCCACCGCTTCTACGCCGGCTGCCAGAACGTCGACACCGTCGAGCAGACCGCCGCCGACCACGCGCGGGCCCTGTTCGACGCCCCGCACGCCTACGTCCAGCCGCACTCCGGCATCGACGCGAACCTGGTCGCCTTCTGGGCGATCCTGGCCCAGCGGATCGAGTCCCCGGCGCTGGCCGAGGCGGGCGCGAAGCACGTCAACGACCTGACCGACGAGGACTGGACCAAGCTCCGCAAGGCGCTCGGCGACCAGAAGATGCTCGGCATGTCGCTCGACGCCGGCGGCCACCTGACACACGGCTTCCGGCCGAACATCTCCGGCAAGATGTTCAACCAGCACTCCTACGGCACCGACCCGGAGACGGGCCTGCTCGACTACGACGAGGTCGCCCGCAAGGCCCGCGAGTTCAAGCCGCTGATCCTGATCGCCGGCTACTCGGCGTACCCGCGCAAGGTGAACTTCGCCACGATGCGGGAGATCGCCGACGAGGTCGGCGCGACGCTGATGGTCGACATGGCGCACTTCGCCGGCCTGGTCGCGGGCAAGGTGTTCACCGGCGACTTCGACCCGGTCCCGCACGCGCACGTCACCACGACCACGACGCACAAGTCGCTGCGTGGCCCGCGCGGCGGCATGGTGCTCTGCCAGCCGGAGTACGCCGAGTCCGTCGACCGCGGTTGCCCGATGGTGCTGGGCGGCCCGCTGAGCCAGACGATGGCCGCGAAGGCGGTCGCGCTGGCCGAGGCGCGGCAGCCGTCGTTCCAGACCTACGCGCAGGCCGTCGCCGACAACGCGGTCACGCTCGCCGAGGGCCTGATGAAGCGGGGCGTGAAGCTGGTCACGGACGGCACCGAGAACCACCTCGTGCTGCTCGACGTTTCGTCGTACGGCATCACCGGCCGGCAGGCCGAGTCGGCGCTGCTCGACGCGGGCATCGTCACCAACCGCAACGCCGTACCGCGCGACCCGAACGGCGCCTGGTACACCTCGGGCGTCCGGATCGGTACGCCGGCGCTCACCACGCGGGGCTTCGGCGCCGACGAGTTCGACCGGGTCGCCGAGCTGATCGTGGACGTGCTGTCCGCCACCACCCCGACGACCACGTCCGCGGGCGCGCCGTCGAAGGCGAAGTACGTCCTGGCGGACGGCGTCGCCGACAAGACTCGCGCCGCCTCGGCCGAGATCCTCGAGAAGCACCCGCTGTACCCGGGCCTCGTGCTCAACTGACGCCAGAACAGCAGCGCCCGCTCACCCCACCGGGAGCGGGCGCTGCTGCTTTCAGGCGTCCTGTTTCTGGACGCCGACCAGGGCGTCCTGTGGCGGCTTCGCGACCCGTTGCGGCATCAGCGTCGCCGCCAGTACGGCGCCCCCGACTCCGATGCCCGCCGATACCCACATGGTGGTGTTGAGGCTGGTCATGAACGCGTCCCGGACGCTGCTCAGCAACTCGGTCGAGCCGGTCTTCGTCGCCACTGCGAGCCCACCGCTGACTCCCTTCTCGACCGCGTCGGCGGCCTGGGCGGGCAGACCGGTCGTGTCGACGTTGTTGCGGTAGACCGAGTTGAGCACCGTCCCGAGGACCGCCACACCGACCGTGCCGCCGACCTGACGGAACGCCTGCAGCAGACCGGATCCGGTCCCCGCCCGCTCCGGGTCGAGTACGCCGAGCGCCGCGTTCATTGCCTGCGGCATCGAACAGCCGAGACCGAACCCGACGACCACGAACCAGATCGCGGTGTACCCGTATCCGGTACTGAGGTCCGTGAAGGCGCCGAGGACGTACCCGGCCGCCATCACCACGAACCCGATCAGCACCACCACCCGGGTGCCTGCCTTTGCCTCCACCGGTTCGGCCACCTTCGCGCCGACCGTCAGCCCACCGATGAACGGCAGCAGCTTCAGGCCGGTGTGCAGCGCATCGGATCCGTTGATGCCCTGGAAGTACTGCGGCATCGTGAACAGCAACCCGAAGATCGCGCACCCCGCGACCGTGAGCAGCACCGCGCCACCGGTGAACACCCGCTCGCCGAACAACCGCAGCTCGATCAGCGGCTCGGTGTTCCGCCGCTGCCACAGCAGGAACCCTGCCAGCAGTACGACGGCCAGCCCGACGAAGGCCAGCGTGACACCGGCGGTCCACGAGGTCTCGCCGGCCTTCGTCACGCCGTACACGAGCGACGCGAGACCGGCGCTGGAGAGCACGATGCCGAGCCAGTCGATGGCCGGCCGCTGCGAGCTCCGCGTCTCCGGCACCAGCAGCGTGACCGCGACGGCCGCGATCAGCGCGATCGGCACATTCATGAAGAAGATCCACTGCCAGCCGGTGTGGTCGAGCAGCAGGCCGCCGACGATCGGGCCGAGCGGCATACCGATGCTGTTGGCAACAACGAAGAAGCCGATCGCCTTCTGCCGCTCCTGCTCGGTCCGGAACAGCACGGTGATCAGGGAGAGCGCGACCGGGACGATCATCGCCGCGCCGATGCCGAGGAAGGCCCGGGCCGCGATCAGGGTCCCGGCCGAGTCGGCCAACGCACAGGCCAGCGAGGCGGCGCCGAACAGGGTGAGCGCGATCGCGATGATCTTGCGCCGCCCGTACCGGTCCCCGAGCAGACCGGCCGGCAGCAGGAGCGCCGCGAGTACGAGGTTGTAGCTGTTGGCCATCCACTGCAGCTGGCTGGTGGAGGCGTCGAGGTCCTTGGCCAGCGTCGGTAGCGCGACGTTGAGCACGGTCGTGTCCAGGCCGAGGACGAGGACCGCGAGACAGAGCGCGATGAGTACTCCGAAGCGGCGGGCGCCGGTCAGCGTCGGCCCTTCGGCGTCGGGGGTTGAGGTCATGAATACAAATTATCAGAAGTTTGTGATAGTTGCGATAAATCAAATCACTGTAAGCTTCAACCATGGCGCAGGAACCGAGCCCGGAACAGATCAGCCAGTTCGTCGAGCGGTTCGCCGGCGTCCTGGCCAACAGCGGCGTCCCGACGATGTCCGCCCGGGTGATGGGCGCGATGCTGGTCAGCCCGAACGGCACGATGACCGCCGCCGAGCTGGCCGGTGCCCTGAAGATCAGCCAGCCGGCCGTGTCCGGCGCGGTCCGCCAACTGCTCCAGGTCTCGTTCATCACCCGCGAGCGGCTGCCCGGCTCCCGCAAGGACCACTACCGCATCCGGGAGGACGTCTTCGCCGCGATCCTCGAGCGCCGCAACCAGGGGCTCGGCGAGTGGGAGTCGACCAGCCGCTCCGGCGCGGAGCTCTTCGGCCTCGACACCCCCGTCGGCCAACGCCTCACCGAGGCCGCCGACTTCTTCGCGTTCATCCACACCGACATGGACCAGATGATCAAAGGGTGGCGGGCGGAGCATCCGCGGTGAGGCGCCGCGAGGCCAAGAAGCTCGTCGGTACGGCGTGGCTGGACAGCGAGTACCGAACGCGGTGGGAGACGCGCATCATGCGTCGACGCGTCCCGCTGTACCGCTTCGGCATCGCCGCCCTGCGCGCGCTGAACGCCGTCACCGGTGGACCCGACCGGCCGTCCCTGAAGGTCACCCGGTGGGAGCGGATCGGCCCGCACGGCAAGACCTTCGTGATGGACAAGCTTGAGACGATGACCGGTCGGACGGATCATCCGGTGACTTCGCGGGCCGAGCTGCGGGCACGGACCTCGTTCGCGTCGCGGCTGGCGCGGGCGGTGTCGGCGGACGAGTGGCCGCAGATCATCGCGGAGTACGAACGCCGCCGCCGCGGTGAGCGTCCGCAGTACCGCTATGTCGGGCATCGGCCGCTGAACGCGCAGTCGCACGCGCTGATGGATGAGGCGTGGGTCCGCGGCGAGCTGCCGACGGATCCGTACCGGGCGTGGAACGTACTGAAGTTCGACGACGAAGGGGCGTTCTACAGCGAGTTCTTCACCGACGGTGGGGCGCGGGGATATCCCGGCGGCGAGACGAACGCAGGCTTCCGGCTGGGCCGGATCATGTTCGACGTCAGCTGGCGGGAGAAGGCGTCGCTGTCCGGTGAGCTCCACGTCCTCCGCCGCAGCCGGGTCCTGCGCGCCAAGGAACTGTTCAAGTTCCTGCGTACGGAGCTGAAGGAAGCGATCCGGCCGCCCGCCCCCTCGACCACGCCGACCGCCGCGGCCCGCCACGATGTCTACACCCCGGAGGTCGTTGCCGCCGTCTCGGACTTCGTGAAGCCCGAGCCGCTCCGCTCCCCTACCGCCCGCGGCGAAACCACGCCGAACCGAACCCTCGCGTCAGCGATCGACGTCGTGGCCAAGGCACTCCCGCCACCGGTCAACGGATCGGTGGCGGCAGGAGGGCTACCTGGAGCTGCCGAGCCATCGCAAGGGCAACCGCATCCGAACCATGCGGCGCGACCACCTGAGCGCCCACCGGCAACCCGTCCGCCAGACCGGCCGGGACACTCACCGCGGGATGCCCAGTCACGTTGAACACCCAGCACGGATCCCCGGTCACGATGCTCTCCTCGTGCTGATCGTAGCCATGAGCAACAGTCAACGTGGTCGGCGTAACCAGCAGATCCACCTCGGCAAACAGATCGGCGAGCGCGGTGTTGTTGTGGTCGCGGATCTGCCGAGCCCGGTTGGCCGCAGTCGCGCTCGCACCCCGTCCGTTGTCCAGCCCGGACAGCACCTGCCACGCCTCGTCCGTCGACTCGAGCTCCAGAGGTACGTCGACCAACTCGACGCCGGCCTCCGTCAGCCGGTCGCGCAGCACCCGGTCAACAGCCGGATCCGCCGGACACGCACCAAGCGTCGCCCGATACGCAACCCGCCACGCACCCCGATCCTGCGGCGCTGGGACCGGCCAGTGCGGTAGGGCGGTTGGATCCAGGCGGTGCGGGCCGCTGGCGATGCTCGTGGCAACGATCACGTCGTCGAGGTCCGCGCCGATGAACCCGGCGGTGGTCAGGCCGCCGAGTGGACGACCGCCAGGCCGTGGGATGCGGCCGTACGTGCCCTTGAAGCCGACCACACCGCAGAACGAGGCCGGGATCCGCAACGACCCACCGCTGTCACCACCCGTCGCAAGCGGTACGACGCCGGCCGCCACAGCCGCCGCCCCACCGGCGGTCGAACCGCCAGGTGATCGCGACAGGTCCCACGGATTGCGGGTGTAGTCCGTCCCGTTCCACCCGAAAGTCAGCGACTGTGCACCCGGCCGGGCCCGGGTAGACCACCCGATCGGCACCGCGCCGGCGGCAACCAGTCGAGCGATGATCGGCGCGTCCGCCGGCGTCCGCGACTTGATCAGGAACGGTACTCCGGCCAACGGCCCACCCGGCTGCACCCGCTCAGCTGCAGCCAGCGCCCCAGCATCCAACTCCTCCAGGAAGTGCAGCACCGGATCAAGCCGCTCAGCCGCAGCGACTGCCTCCGCGACGACCTCAACCGCACTCACAGCCCCAGATCCAACAGCGGCCGCAATCCCACGCGCAGTACGGAGACGACCCGTCATCCCGCGAGGAGGACTTCGTCGAGGGTCAATTCCCAGCCGGCCACCCGCGCGAGTTTACGTCAGCGCATAGACCGCGATCGCGGCGAAGTCGTCGGCCGGTTCGGCGGTCTGCCAGGACCGTACGTCGTCCACGTACCGCGAATCGTGACCGGTGTACTGCGCATACGGATCGGACGCATCCGATGGGCACGGAGTCATCCCGTCCAGATAATCGTCGAGGCCGTCCGTGAAAAGATCGGCGGAGTTCGGGCCGTTGACGACCGCTCCGGTGAGCTCGTGTCCGGTGATGTTCGCGATCTGATGGTGTGGGCAGCGTTCGAAGTCCTGGCCCACGCCGATCATGAACGAGACGCCCCAAGCATTCGCCCCGAACGCCCAGTCGAGCTGCTGCTGCCCGAACGCGTCGTACCGGTGGTCGCCGGTCGCCCGCGCATACAGGCGAGCAGTCGTAGCCAGCCCGAACGTGTGCGGTACGGCGTCGAACTCGGCGTACTGCGCTCCCGCCCGGAACGGATCGGCCGCCGACCGCGCCGCCCCGATCTCCAACTGGGATCGCAGATCCCCGGCCAGCTCGCGCACCAACGGCCGATCGGTCCGCGCCGCCTTGATGAGATCCGCATGCGCCAGCGCGCTCACGTCGTACAGGTTCAGCGTGTCCCCGCCGGCCTCATGCTCGAGGTACTGCGAAGCCCAGTACCCGGCCTGCTTCAGCCAACCCCCAGCCCGCGGATCACCCAAACGCTTGGCTGCCAACGCCAGCTCGGTCGCACCGAGCTCCAGGTCATCCCGCCACGCCGTCTCCGGATAGAACGCGAACGGCAGCGACGTCACCAACTGCCCGACACTCTTGGTCTGCGCCTGCGCGAAGATCTGCGCGGCCGTCTCGAGATGCCGGCGCGCATCCGCACGGTTCGGCTCGACCTGCGCGGCCAGCGCGAACGCCGCCGCCGTGCGGCCGGCCAGGTTGGGACTGATCGGCTTGCCCGGCGCGGCAGCGCGGAACACCGGCCGGTTCCGCAGGAACCGCTCCGACGGATCGGTGAGGTGGTCGTCGACGCCCGGCAGCCGCCAGATGTCGTGGTCGCCGATGTACGTCTCGGTGTCGTTGCCGGCCCCGACGCCGACCTGGATGTACAGTGTCCCGGTCCGCTGGTCCCACATCTTGTCCAGCCAGTCCAGCCCGTGCCGCGCCTCCGCGAGGACCTGACGATCCGGCTTGTCCCGAACCGATGCCCACAGCAACGACTCCGAGTACGCCGCGATGTGCGTGAACTTCAGGTAGTCGCCCGCGTCGTACCAGCCACCGCTGACGTCGACCGGGCCGCCGATCCGCTGCAGCTCACCCACCGTCTGGTCGCTGTCCGGATCCACGAACTCAGGGATCGCGTAGACCAACGCCTTCGAGTCATTGCGGTGAGCGGTGTCCCGCTGCGCCGTGAAGAACTGCACAGCCTTGTCCTTGGCGCTCGTCAGCAGCCGATCCGACGACGCACGCACGTCGAACCCGGCCGACGCGACCCCCGGCACCTCGATCCGGTAGTGACCGGGCACCTTCAGCGCGGACAGATCCAGCTGATAGACGTGCGGGTACGCCGCGTTCCACTCCCCCACGTCCTTGCCGACCCGACCGCTGAGCACGCGCCGCCCGTACCGGTCGACGACGTCGAATCGACTCGCGACCCCACGACTCAGAACGTACGCCGCCTTGCTGTCGAACGCGCCGTACCCGAGCTGGTTCACCCGCACTGCTCCACCCGGTGCGGCCTGCGCCGTACTCACCGGTCCCACCGCCAACGCGGCGGCCACCACGATCGCCCCGACCCGACGCCACGACCTCACGATCTCCCCAATCGTTAGGAAGGTTTCCTATCGCTGATCGGGACGGTAGCGCACCGGCCTGCCGGAGTACAGACCTCAGCGGTTGACCCGGACCGCGGCCCACAGCACCAGCGTGGCGAACAGAACCCCGACCAGCGCGCACGCGATCGGGATGCTCGACACGCTGATCAACGCGCCGAAGCCGGTCATCGCGAGCGGCATGATCGCCTCGTCGGACAGGTTCACGATGCTGAAACTGCGACCCAGGTACGCCGGGTCGACGGACTGCTGGAACGCCGCCGACAACTGCGCGGACGCGATCCCGGCCGTGCAGCCGATCATCGCCATCGCGACGAAGATCCCGTACTTCGGCACCACGCCGATCATCGCGCAACCGGCCGCCTGGACGACCAGCACGAGCAGCCCCGACCGGGCGAGATCAGCCGGCTTCCAGCGCATCGCCACCACGGCCCCGGCCGCCGCCGCGATCCCCGAGCACGCCTCGAACCATCCGAACCAGGCCGAGCCCCACCCTGCGACATGCGTGCGTTGCACCAGGCCGACAGCCAGGACCGGACCGACACACAGATTCAGCCCGGAGAACGCGATCACCAACGTCCGCGCCCGGCCGTCCCGCTTCAGGTAGGCGAACCCGTCGCGCAGATCCGCGCGGATCGACCGGCCGGTCGAGACCGGCTGCGGGAGCCGAGGCTTCACCAGGAACGCCAGTGCTATCGCGATCACGACGAAGGACACGGCATCGGCGACCATCACCGTGACCAGCCCGCCGTGCGCGACCAGCAGACCGCCGAGCGGGGCGCCCGCGAAGATCGCCAGCCGCTGCGCGAGCTGCGAACCGGCCGACAGCTTCACCAGGTCCTCCGACCGGACCATCCGCCGCGGCAACGTGCCGGAGGCCGGGGTGTACAGCGCGTCGACCGCGCCGAACACGACCGCCACGGTGAGCAGTACGGCGAGGGACAGTCCCGAGACCGCCACCACGATCGAAGCGACCGTGAGTACGACGATCCGGGCCAGGTTGGCGAGGATCATCGTGCGCCGGCCGTCGAACCGGTCCGCGAGCGCGCCGCCGTACAGCAGGACGAGCGCCTTCGGCAGCGCACCGATGCCCATCACCAGACCGGCGCCGGCCGGGGTCGTGACCTGGGCGGCGCTCCACGCGAGGCCGACGAACCAGGCCATGTCGCCGGCCTGCGACACCGCGGCCGACATGATCCATCCGTGCACCCGACGGTCTCTCCGGAGCGGCGGGAAGACCGTCGTGCTCATGGTCGCGCCGGGACCGCGTGGGCGAAGAAGAAGACCCGGTGGGCATCCTCACCTTCGGCGGGATTGTCGTGGTACTCGCGGACCAGATCCTCGATCCGCTCACTCAGCTCGACCAGCTGCTCGGACGTCAATGTGAGCCATCTCTCGGTCGCGTACGCCGCCCGCACCCAGGGCTCGTCGAACTCGTACCGGATGTCGAACCACTGGCGCACCTTGCCGACGTGATGGGCCAGGTTCTGATCCTCGGCGGTGGCCGCGACCAGCTCGCCGGCCGGGTCGCCCTGGGCGTCCGCGATCGACCACGAGTACGACGACGTGTCGCCGAGCTTCCACCAGCGCTCGCGGCGGTTCTTGGCCAGCTCAGGGGCCTCGACGATCACCCCTGCCGCGCTCAGAACCTTGAGGTGGTGACTGATGTTGCCGACCAGTTCGCCGGTGGCCTCGGCCAGCCGGGAGGCGGTCGCGGGGCCGTCGAGGTGGATCAGATCGAGCAGCCGGCGGCGGAGCGGATGGTGGATCGCGGCGAGCACGGACGGCGTCACGGTCCGGCGGTTGGCGGGTGTCATGGACGGCACCGTAGCTTCCACAAGAACTCTTGTGCAAGAGTTCTTGTACGACAGGTTCCACGCCCGGATCAATCTCGACCAGACTGCTAGAGATAGCCACATCGTGAGATCGGGTCTCAGGATTCAGGATTGACAGTTGCAAAGTCCGGCTCTGACGCTGACGCTTGTGGACATGCTCGCTGCCCTCTCCACCCACCTCGTAGGTCGCATTCATGTCGACCTCGGGCGGATGCGCAGCGCCATCTGTTGTCCTTCGATGTTCTGACAGCCACCCTGCCCGGGCCAACGACGGCCCCCTGATCCCTCCCGATCACCGCTGGGTGCGCACCGCGCGGAACGCATCGAATCGACGACGCTTCGATCCTGCCGCCCTCGGTGAGCACCTGTCACGAGGACAAGGACACGCCCCCGATGACTGCTGGCGTCACCTCTCCGGCTGCCCGTAAACCCGCCCGCCCGCGCAAGGGCAAGGGCGAAGGGCAGTGGGCGCTCGGCTACCGCGAGCCGCTGAACAAGAACGAGGAGAACAAGAAGAACGACGACGGCCTGAATGTCCGGGCCCGGATCGAGAACGTCTACGCGCACCGGGGCTTCGACTCGATCGACCCCGCCGACCTGCGCGGCCGGTTCCGCTGGTGGGGGCTGTACACCCAGCGCAAGCCCGGCATCGACGGCGGCAAGACCGCGACGCTGGAGCCGGAAGAGCTGGACGACCGCTACTTCATGATGCGGATCCGGATCGAGGGCGGCCAGCTGACCACCGAGCAGCTGCGGGTGATCGCCGAGGTCTCCACGACGTACGCGCGCGACACCGCCGACATCACCGACCGGCAGAACATCCAGCTGCACTGGATCGCGATCGAGGACGTGCCGGCGATCTGGCAGAAGCTCGAGGCGGTCGGGCTGTACACCACCGAGGCCTGCGGCGACGTACCGCGCGTCGTCATCGCCAGCCCGGTCGCCGGGATCGCCGCGGACGAGATCATCGATCCGACGCCGGCCATCGACGAGATCGTCTCGAAGTACATCGGGTCGGACGAGTTCTCCAACCTGCCGCGGAAGTTCAAGACCGCGCTGACCGGTCACCCGTCGCACGACGTCGTACCCGAGGTGAACGACATCGCGTTCGTCGGTGTGGTGCACCCGGAGCACGGCCCCGGCTTCGACCTGTGGGTCGGCGGCGGCCTGTCGACGAACCCGATGCTCGCGCAGCGACTGGGGACCTGGATCCCGCTGGACGAGGTCGCCGAGGCCTGGTGGGGCGTCACCAGCATCTTCCGCGACTACGGGTACCGGCGGCTGCGGACCCGGGCCCGGCTGAAGTTCCTGCTGGCGGACTGGGGTGTGGAGAAGTTCCGTGAGGTGCTCGAGGAGAAGTACCTCGAGCGGAAGCTGATCGACGGGCCCGCGCCCGAGGTTCCCGCCGTACAGGGTGATCACGTCGGCGTGCACCAGCAGAAGGACGGCAAGTTCTTCGTCGGTGTCGCTCCGGTCGTCGGCCGGGTCTCCGGCGCCAAGCTCGCGCAGGTCGCCGACGTGGTCGCGAAGCACGGGTCGGACCGGATCCGGACCACCGCGCAGCAGAAGCTGCTCGTGCTCGACGTCGAGGAGTCGCAGGTCGACTCGCTCGTCGCCGAACTGAACGCGCTCGGGTTCCAGGCGAACCCGTCGGCCTGGCGGCGGAACACGATGGCCTGCACCGGCATCGAGTTCTGCAAGCTGGCGATCGTCGAGACCAAGGCCAAGGCGGCCCAGCTGATCGACGAGCTCGAGGAGCGGATCCCGGAGCTCGACGTACCGATCACCGTGAACGTGAACGGCTGCCCGAACTCGTGCGCCCGGATCCAGGTCGCGGACATCGGCCTGAAGGGCCAGCTGGTGATGGATGCCGATGGCAACCAGGTGCCGGGCTACCAGGTGCACCTCGGCGGCGGCCTCGGCCTGGACGCCGGCTTCGGCCGGAAGCTGCGTGGTCACAAGGTCACGGCGGACGACCTGACCGACTACGTCGAGCGCGTCACCCAGAACTACCTCAAGGAGCGCAACGAGGGCGAACGCTTCGCCCAGTGGGTCACCCGAGCGGACCAGGAGGCACTTACGTGAGCGAGCGCAGCGAGGTCACCAGCAAGCACAGCAGTGCATCGCTCATCGACGCCGCAGCGAAGCGAGGACGGCGATGAGTGAGCGTGCGGCACCTCTGTACTGCCCTTACTGCGGGGACGAGGACCTCAGGCCCTCCGAAGAAGGCCATGGCGCGTGGGAGTGCCGGCCGTGTGCACGGGTGTTCCAGCTGAAGATGATCGGGTTGCGGGTGACGGTGGAATGAGTACGGATCTGAAGACGATCGCCGAGGAGGCGAACGAACGTCTCGCCGACGCGTCTGCGGTGGAGGTGCTCGCCTGGGCGCGGGAGACCTTCGGCGATGACCTGGTGGTGACCGCCTCGATGGCCGACGGCGCGCTCCCCCATCTGGCGGCGCAGGCGGCGCCCGGTGTCGACGTACTGTTCCTCGACACCGGCTACCACTTCGCCGAGACGATCGGGACCCGGGACGCGGTGGCCGCGACGCTGCCGATCCACCTGATCAACGCGCTGCCGAAGCAGACGGTCGCCGAGCAGGACGCGGAGTACGGCGAGAAGCTGCACGACCGCGACCCGAACAAGTGCTGCGCCCTGCGCAAGGTCGAGCCGCTGAACCGCTACCTGTCCGGCTACAAGGCCTGGGTCACCGGCATCCGTCGCGAGGAGGCGCCGACCCGCGCCAACACCCCGGTCGTCGAGTACGACGAGAAGCGCGACATGGTCAAGCTCAACCCGATCGCCCCGTGGACGCAGGACGACCTGGACACGTACATCCAGGACAACGGCGTACTGGTCAACCTCTTGCAGTACGACGGCTACCCGTCGATCGGCTGCGAGCCCTGCACGCAACGCGTCGCGCCGGGCGAAGACGCCCGCAGCGGCCGCTGGGCCGGCACGGGCAAGGTCGAATGCGGGTTGCACACATGACCGCGACCGTGACAGAGCTCGACGCTCTCGAGAGTGAATCCATCTTCGTGTTCCGTGAGGTGGCGGCGGAGTTCGAGCGGCCGGTGATCCTGTTCTCCGGCGGCAAGGACTCGATCGTGATGCTGCACCTGGCCCGCAAGGCGTTCTCGCCGGCCGGAGTGCCGTTCACGCTGCTGCACGTCGACACCGGGCACAACTTCCCCGAGGTACTGGCCTACCGCGACGCGGTCGTCGAGCAGCTCGGGCTGCGGCTCGAGGTCGCGCTGGTCGCGGAGTACATCGCCGACGGCCGGCTGCGCGAGCGTACCGACGGCACCCGGAACCAGCTCCAGACGATTCCGTTGCTCGACGCAATCAACGGGCACCGCTTCGACGCCGTCTTCGGCGGTGGCCGCCGCGACGAGGAGCGGGCCCGGGCGAAGGAGCGGATCTTCAGCCTGCGCGACGAGTTCGGGCAGTGGGACCCGCGGAACCAGCGGCCGGAGCTGTGGTCGCTGTACAACGGCAAGCACCGGCCCGGCGAGCACGTGCGGGTGTTCCCGCTGTCGAACTGGACCGAGCTCGACATCTGGAACTACATCGAGCGCGAGCAGATCCCGCTGCCGAGCATCTACTACGCACACGAGCGGGACGTGTTCGAGCGCGACGGCATGTTGCTTGCCGTCGGCCCGTACTCGCAGCCGCGCGACGGCGAGTCCGTTGCCAAGCGCACCGTTCGGTACCGCACCGTCGGCGACATGTCCTGCACCGGCGCCGTGGCCTCCGAAGCCCGGACTGCCGCCGAGGTGGTCGTCGAGGTCGCGGCCAGCGAGATCACCGAGCGCGGCGCGACCCGCGCCGACGACCGCGCCAGCGAGGCCGCGATGGAAGACCGCAAGCGAGAGGGGTACTTCTGATGAGCACCCTGTTGCGTCTGGCAACCGCAGGATCGGTGGACGACGGCAAGTCGACGCTGGTCGGCCGGCTGCTGCACGACTGCAAGGCGATCCTCGCCGACCAGATCGCGCACGTGAAAACGGTCTCCGAGGCCCGCGGCGGCGACTTCGACTTCGCGCTGCTCACCGACGGCCTGCGGGCCGAACGCGAGCAGGGCATCACGATCGACGTCGCCTACCGGTACTTCGCCACCGACAAGCGCTCGTTCATCCTGGCCGACTGCCCCGGGCACGTGCAGTACACCCGCAACACCGTCACCGGAGCCTCGACGGCGGACGTGGTGATCATCCTCGTCGACGCGCGGCACGGCGTACTCGAGCAGACCCGGCGGCATCTGGCCGTGGCCGGTCTGCTCCGGGTGCCGCACGTCGTACTCGCGGTGAACAAGATCGACCTGGTCGGCTACGACGAGGCCGGGTTCACCAAGATCGCCAAGGACGTCAACGAGGTCGCCGACCAGCTCGGCATCGCCGACGTCCAGGCCATCCCGGTCTCCGCACTCGTCGGCGACAACGTGGTCGACAAGTCCGCCGCGACGAGCTGGTACGACGGCCCGACGCTGCTCGAGTACCTGGAGAACGCCGGCGGGCGGATCGACAACTCGCAGCAGCCGCTGCGGTTCCCGGTGCAGTACGTGATCCGGCCGCAGACCGACGACGAGTACCGCGACTACCGCGGCTACACCGGTACGGTTGCCTCCGGCACCGTTTCGGTCGGCGACCAGGTGATCGTGCTCCCGGCGGGTCGCCGTACCTCGGTCTCCGGCATCGACCGGGCCGTGGTCACCGCGACCTCGACCACCGTCGTCGAGCGGCCGTCCGCGGTCGCCGGTGAGGCGGTCACGGTCCGGCTCGCCGACGACCTCGACGTGGCCCGCGGATCGGTCATCGTGGCCGCGGAGGCCTCCCCCGGCACCCGCCGGGAGCTGGCCGCCACCGTGAGCTGGCTGTCCGACCGGCCACTGACCGTCGGGGCCCGGGTGCTGATCAAGCACACCACCACCACCGCGCAGGCGATCGTCACCAAGATCACCGGCGCGCTGGACCTCGACACGCTCGGAGTCATCGACGCCACCGAGCTCGCACTGAACGACATCGGCAAGGTGCAACTCAAGATCGCCGCACCGCTGGCCGCCGACCCGTACTCCAGCAACACCATCACCGGATCGTTCCTGCTGATCGACGCCCACGACGGGTGGACGCTGGCAGCCGGCATGATCGACGACGAAGAAGGGGAACTGCTGTGACTGCTCCAGCGCTCGTGATCCTCGCCCACGGCAGCCGCGACCCGCGCTCGGCCGCCACCGTCCACTCGCTGGTGAAGTGCCTGCGCGAGACGCGTGACGACCTGCGGATCGAAGCCTCCTTCCTCGACCACTGCCCGCCCACGCCGTACCAGGTGATCGGCAAGCTCGCCGCCGAGGGTGTGGAGGAGGTCGTCGTCCTCCCGTTGCTGCTGTCGTCGGCGTACCACGCGAAGATCGACGTACCGGCCGTCGTCGACGAGGCGCGCTCGCGGTTCCCGGGGCTGCGGATCATCGCGTCCGACGTGCTCGGGTACGACGACACGCTGCTCGACGTACTGGACCGCCGGATGCGCGCCGAGCTCAAGGACGGGCGGGTCCGCGAACTGGACGCGCTGGTGCTGGCGTGCGCAGGCTCGAGCGACTCGCACGCGAACGCGAGCGTCACGCGCCTCGCCCGGCTGTGGGGTCAACGGCACAAGCTCCCCGTCACGGCCGCCTTCGTCTGCGCCGCCTCCCCGTCGCCCGCCGAGGCTGTCCTCAAGTGGCGCCTCGAAGGCCGCCGGCACGTGGCGGTCGGGTCCCTGTTCCTCGCGCCCGGCGTACTCCCGGACCGCGCCGAGTCCACCTCCCGCCGCGCCGGCGCCGTCGCCGTCTCCGCACCGCTCGGCGTCAGCGCCGAGGTAGCCCGCCTCGTCCTCCTCCGCTATGGCGTAGCCGGCCTCGACCTCCTCACCCTCGACCCGGCCCCCCGCCCGGTCATCATGACCCGCCCGGAGCTGGTCCGCACCGCCTGACCCTGCACGCAGGCAGAACCCCCTCCTGAGCGGCTCAGGCCGCCCGTTTGAGGGGGTTCTGCCTGCGCGTACGTCCAAAAGCCGCGAGGGCGTCACCCACCCAGGCCTCGTCGAGCACCACGTCCTCCCACGAGAACCGCAGCAAGGTCCACCCGCGGATCGCCAGGTTCACGTAACGGCGGCAGTCGCGGCGCAGCGCCTCGCGAGACGCATGGAACGCGAACGAGTCGGCCTCGAGCACGAGTCGCAGCCGGGGGTGGCCGAGGTCCACGCGGGCGTAGAAGTCATCGTCGGCGATCACCAGCTGCGGGACGAAGCCGGCGAAGCCGGCCTCGAGAGCGCGGGCCCTCAGCAACGACTCCAGGGCGGACGCAGCGCGGCCGTCGCTCGCCTCGGCCAGCCTGATCGCGCGGCTCCGACCGGGCCCCCGGACGGCGATCGCCGCCGCACGGAGCTCGTCCGCCGACAGGAGCCCCTTCCGCAAGGCCGAGTCGGCAACCGCAAGAGCCTCGCCGAACGGCAGGCTTCGCGCGCAATCGAGGACCGTGCGCAGAGGGGTCGTCGCTCCGTCGAGCTCCGGTGCATCCGTCCAGTGCAGGGTGCAGGCGAGTTTGGTGTTCCTCCTGCGTTGGGTCCGCCCGACGGTGACGTGCGGCTTGAGTGGGGTCGTGACGACATCCAGTCCGTGATGCTCGGCGGCGCTCTCGTGCGACAGCACGCCGCCGTGCGCCCGCGCGACGGTCAGCGCCGAGACATCGAGAGGCAAGCCGTACAAGCCTCTCGCGACCCGCTTGATCCGGCCCTCCGCCAGCGCGATCCGTAAAGCCCGGCCATGCACGTACGGCCGGAGTTGCGCGAAGGTCGCGCTGCCACCGGCCTTCTGCAGGACTTCGACGACGTCAGCCATGGGGCCAAGCGTCGCAAATCCCGCCGGCCCGCCGCGGAACTTGTCCACAGGTGGTCCTGGGTGCATGCACAACCCACCGAAACTGCCCTCCGGAGGCCAATCCAATGGGTTACGCATGCGCCCACGGCCAGCTAGCGTGATATCTTGATATCCATGGCGAAGGACGTGACCAAGAACATCCTGCTGCGGCTCGATCCTGAGTTGGCTGAGCGGTTGCAGACGGTGGCGTCGGTGGAGGGGCGGTCGGTGTCCGACGTGGCGCGGGAGGCGATCGCGGCGCTGGTGGATCAGCGGCGGCAGGACAGCCAGTTCAGTCGACTGCTCGAGGCGAACCTCGCCCGGCATGAGGAGTCCTTGCGCCGGCTTCGGAGTGACGGCTGATGCGGTACCTCGGTCCGTACGACGTGCTGGCGATTGCGGCTCGGGTGCTGCGCTGCAGCTCGGCGGACGCGGTACTGCGGACCGACCTGAACGCGGTCGAGCGGGTGCTGGACAGTGTCCGGTTGACCAGTGGGCTGGCCGAGTCGGCCGGGGTGCTGCTTGCGGGCCTGGTGCGGGCGCGACCGTTCGGCGGGGCCGATCGCGTGGTGGCGGTGGCGATCGTCCTGCAGTTCGTCTCGTTGAATCGGGCCGAGCTGCAACTGGAGCCGGTCGAGGACGTCGACGACCTGCTCGATCGGATCACGGCGGGCGAGGCGAGTTATCGCGAGGCCGGGGCGTTCATCCGGAGCCGGCTCGAGCATCGGCCGGTGCGACCGGAGGACCTGCAGGAGGACCTGCGCCTCGATCTGCTGCTCAGCGAAGAGACGCTGACGCTCGATGTCGAGCAGGAATGGTGGAGGGGAATTCGGATGTACGAGCAGTTCAGCGACCCCGCCAGGCGGGTCATCGTCCTGGCGCAGGAGGAGGCCAGGAGCCTCGATCACGCGTACGTCGGGACCGAGCACCTGCTGCTCGGGCTGATCACCGAGGGCCAGAGCATCGCCGCCCGGGTGCTGGCCCCGCTCGGGATCACGGCCACAGCCGTCAAGGACCTGGTGCTGGAGATCATCGGCCGCGGGAAGGGCACCGCCGATGGGTCGATCCCCTTCACCCCGCGGGCGAAGAGCACGTTCGAGTACGCATGGGGTGAGTCACGGGCCCGCGGCGCGGAGCAGGTCCGCCCGGAGCACCTACTGCTCGGCGTACTGAACGATCGCGACGGCGTCGGCGGCCAGATCATCACGAAGCTTGCCGCCGACATCGATCAGGTACGCCGCAAGCTCGAGGAGCGGATGAACTGGCGCGAGCGCTCCGAGGCCCTCGTCGCCGGCATGCTCACCGAGGACACCGGCCCGACGTGGACGACCTACGGCCGCCGGCACCATCTGATCCACGAGCTGAACGCCGTCCTCGACGAGAACGAGCGCCTGCACGAGCAGGTCGCCAGGCTCCGCGACCTGCTCCGCCAGCACGACATCGATCCCGACAGCTGACGCTCAGCTCGCGGCTTCGACGAGCAGGCAAATCCCGGCCGTCAGGAACCACAGGTTCGTGCTGAGCAGGAACCCGCGCTCGAACAGGCCGAACACCACCCGCAGCCGCGGCACGAGCGCGATCACCAGCAGGACGAGCGACACCAGGGCGATGATGCGCAGCACCGCCAGGAAGCCTCCCACCGACTCCCACGCGCCGACGGATCCGAGTTCGGGCGTCAGGTCGGCGATCGCGGAGTACGTCAGCGCGAACGCGGCGACCGCGAACAGATAGTGCAGCCGCCCGGACTTCGTCAGTCGCTGCCCTTCCAGGTCGGTCGGGAACTTCAGCATGCCGACCCGCATCACCGGGATCAGGAACAGGAACACCAGCTGCAGCACGGTCACCGTGGGTGTGCCGGGCTCGACGGCGAGCCCGGCGGCCAGCGCAAGGATGCCGACCGACGACGCCACGAGCGCCCAGCGAAACAGCCACGCGTAGCTGCCGACGCCGTAGTCGCTGACGGCATGCCGGACCGGGTGGTAGCCGGTCGGCAGCACATGCAACGCAACGAAGACACAGAGGTAGCCACCCATCCCCAGGACGGCCAGAAGAGCCAGGAGCAACGCCATGGGGGTAACCGTAGGCGGCACCTGACCGGAGCCACCTAGCCGATGTCAGGTTGCTGCCAGGCGTTCCTTCTCCTTCTTCACGTCGAAGTCCGCGACCGGCCACTGCGGGTCCAGCTCCCTCAGCGTCTCCAGGAGGATCGTGGTGACGGCCCAGTTGCGGTACCACTTGCGGTCGCTCGGGATGACGTACCACGGCGCCTCCGGCGCATTGCAGCGCTCGATCGCCGCGTGGTAGGCGTCCATGTAATCCGGCCAGAGCTGCCGCTCGTCGACGTCGGCCGGGTTGTACTTCCAGTGCTTGGTCGGGTCGTCCAGCCGCGCCTCGAGCCGCGCCCGCTGCTCCTGCGGCGAGATGTGCAGGTAGCACTTCAGGATCGTCGTGCCGTTCGCGGCCAGTTCGGCCTCGAAGTCGTTGATCTGGTCGTAGCGCCGGTCCCACACGTTCGGGGTGACCAGGTTGCGCACCCGCGCGATCAGGACGTCCTCGTAGTGCGACCGGTCGAAGATCCCGATCATTCCCTCGCCCGGCAGCGCCTGCTTGATCCGCCACAGGAACCCGCGCCGCTTCTCGGCCGGCGTCGGCGCCTTGAACGACGTGATCTTCAGGCCCTGCGGGTCCATCAGCCCCGCGCCGTGCCGGATCACGCCGCCCTTGCCGGACGTGTCCATCCCCTGCAGCACCAGCAGCACGCTGCGGGTGCCGTCCTTCCGCCCCTCGGCGAACAGCCGCTCCTGCCAGTCCGAGACCTCGGCGCCGAGCTCGTCCAGCGCGATCTTGCCGTCGTCCTTGGAGCCGCTGAAGCCCGGCGTCGCACGCGTGTCGTACGTCGTCAGGTCAACCGGCCCGGCCGGCACCCGTAACTGTTCCCGCAGTCCCCCAGCAGCAGCCTTGTCGCCCTTCTTCTGCTTCGCCATCTCCACATCCTGCCTCATCCACGCCCGACTTCAGCGGTTTTGCGCCGACGACGCCGCGACAACACGATCTCGATCACGAGAACCGCCAGGCCGCAGACGGGTACGGCGAGCGCGCCCCACACGACCCCGCCGAGCGGGGCCAGGCAGTCGCCGTCGTCGGGGCACTCGGTCCTTGCGTAGTAGTCCGCTCCGATCGCGAACGCGACGAGCACGACGACGATCGTCCCGCACAGATAGACCGCCGTACGGACCAGCCACCTGCCTGGTCCGGGCCGGGCTCCAGCTGGTTCGGCCGCTGTTTCGCTTTCCGGCGCCGGCTGTACGCCGTTCGCGATCA
The DNA here is from genome assembly GCF_036226565.1 of Kribbella sp. NBC_00709. GTDB lineage: Bacteria > Actinomycetota > Actinomycetes > Propionibacteriales > Kribbellaceae > Kribbella. The sequence goes on along the minus strand of NZ_CP108996.1, from coordinate 6,903,924 downwards.
GCACGAAGGCGACCAGGCCGGTCGCGAACTCCAGCATGGCGAGTTCGCCCTCGCCCCGGTTCCAGACGAATCGGAACCCGTCGTTCGAGATGCTCGCCCAGACCAGGAGGGCGGTCAGGACGGCCAGGGCGACACCCAGCCACAGGCGCGCCTTCGGATCAGGCCAGGCGGCCGGGACCGACGCGACCGCCGGGACGAATGCCAGGGCTCCAAGCGGCAGGATCCACCGCTCGGAGCCGAAGCCGGACGTGTCGTCGAACTGCACGAACCCGCCGGCGAACAGCAGCCCGAGCGCCACGACCAGCAGCAAGAGCGAGAGCGAACGTCGACTCATCCGTCCAGGGAAGCATGCTCGGGGATCAGGCCTGGGATCAGGCGGCGCGAGCGAGTGCGATCAAGCGAGAGAGCGCCCGGAGGTACTTCTTGCGGTAGCCGCCCTTGAGCATCTCCGGCGAGAACAGCTGATCCAGCGGTACGCCGCCGGCCAGCAACGGGAGGTTGCGGTCGTACATCCGGTCCGCGAGTACGACCATCCGGAGCGCGACGTTCTCGTCGGTCAGCGGTCGTACGTCGGTGATGGCTACCGTCTCCACGCCATCGAGGAGGGCGCCGTACTTGCTCGGGTGCAGCTCGGCGAGGTGGCGGTGCAGGTCGACGAAGTGGTCGCAGGAGGCGTTGGGGCGTTCCGCGACATCCTGTTCGACCTTGTCGTCGGGCCATGGGTCGGGGGCGACGGGGAGGCCGCGGTGGCGGTAGTCGGGGCCGTCAATGCGGCGTACGTCGAAGTGGGCGGCCAGGGCCTGGATCTCGCGGAGGAAGTCGACTGCCTGGAAGCGGCCTTCGCCCAGCTTGTCGGGCAACGTGTTGGACGTCGCGGCGAACTCGACCCCGGCCTCGACCAACTGACCGATGAGGCGGGAGATCAGCATCGTGTCGCCGGGATCGTCCAGCTCGAACTCGTCGATGCAGATCAAGCGGTACGACGAGAGCGCGTCGACCGCTGTGCGAAGGCCGAGGGCACCGACCAGGTTGGTGAGCTCGACGAACGTGCAGTACATCTTTGGCCCCGCCGACTCGTGCCAGAGTGAGGCCAGGAGATGTGTCTTGCCGACTCCGAAGCCGCCGTCCAAGTAGATGCCCTGTTTGCCTGGGGCTGACGGCCGGCGACGCAGCCGTGCCCAGAGCGACGTGGGTTGCCTGGGCGCGGCCAGTTTGGCGGCGCGGGCGGTGAGGGCGGCCAGCGCCTCGGACTGGGAGGGCTCGTCCGGGTCAGGGCGGTAGGTGGTGAAGCGGGCGTCGGCGAATCTCGGCGGAGGGACGCACTCCGACAGCAGGCGGTCGGGGCTCACCTCCGGCCATTGCTCGCTCAACCGGATCACCATGGCCCAACCCTAAGCGAGGGAAAACTCCGGAAACTCAACTGTGGCCTTGACCGCTTTCTTACTTTCAGTTAGGAAGTTGAGTAGGCGAACGACGAGGAGTCTCCGATGGGCGAACAGCACGTGCGGCGGCGGACAGTTCTCAAAGGGGCGGTGGGTGCGCTCGGCCTCGGATCCGCTCTCGGATCCACGCTGGCTGCCTGCGGTGGCAGCGACAGCGGCGGCGGGACCACCAGCGGCGGGAAGGCCGTGGTCCGGATGTGGTCCTGGTACAACGACCAGGAGGATCAGTTCCCGAAGCTGATCAGCGCGTTCGAGGCCGCGCACAGCAACATCAAGATCGAGAACCGGATCTTCGGCACCCCGGACCAGTACCTGCCGGCGTTGCAGGCCGCGGTCGCGGGTGGCGACGTACCGGAGATCTTCGCGCCGCACACGCGGGCGCTGACGTACGGCACCGGCGGCATCTCCGCCGACCTCAAGCAGGAGCTCGGCGACGACTTCCTGAAGGACTTCTTCGACTCGGCCAACCAGGAGTACACCCTGGACGGCAAGCAGTACGCAGTCGGCTGGATGGCGCAGACGTTCGGGATCTTCTACAACCCGGACATGCTGAAGAAGGCCGGGGTCGAGGAGGACGGCATCGAGACCTGGGACGACCTGATCGCGGCGTCGCAGAAGATCAAGGCGACCGGCAAGTTCCCGGTGGCGCTGAGCTGCAACCCGACCACGAGCTCGCTCGACTTCTTCCTGCCGCTGATCACGCAGGTGGCCGACGACCCGACGTACTACCTGAAGCTCGACCAGCTCAAGGACGGCACGACCTACGAGGATCCGAAGGTGATCCAGGCGATCGAGCTGCAGCAGAAGATCGTCAAGGGCGGCGTCTTCCAGCCCGGGACCACGGGCACCAGCGGCGACCAGGCCCCGCAGATCTTCTACACCGGCAAGTCGGCGATGCTCTTCAACGGCAGCTGGACCCCGCAGGGCCTGACCAAGGACGCGACCCCGGCGTTCAACAAGCTGTACAAGGTGATGAAGACGCCGGCAATCGCGCCCGGGAAGCGGCACTGGACCGCGAACCAGGCCGGCGCCGGCTGGGCGGTCGCGGCGAACAGCAAGAACAAGGACGCCGCGCTGGAGTTCCTGAAGTTCATGTACTCCGCGGAGCAGTACTCCCCCACGATGAACGACTCGAACTCGATGCCGGCCACCAAGAGCGCCGCGGCCCGGATCGAGCTGCCCATCATGAAGCAGATGACGTCGTGGCTGCTCGACGGCGACGGGTGCCCGCACATCCCGTTCGGGCCCGGCTCGGTGGCGGCCGGCGATCCGCTCGCGAAGATCTTCGACGGCAGCGGCGAGCCGGCGGCGGTCGCCAAGGCGATGCAGCAGGCGGTCCAGAACGCCAAGGGCGGCTGATCGGATGGTGACAACGCTCTCCCGGCACGACGTCGTACGACGGTCCGCCGGGCGAACGTCGTACCGGTTCGGATCGCCGTTGCGACGGTCGCAGCGGATCGCCGGGTTCCTGTTCATCGGGCCGACGTTCGCGTTGTTCCTGGCGTTCGTGCTGTGGCCGATCCTGTACACGGCGTACCTGAGCCTGACCTCGTGGGGCGGGTTCGGGGCGCCGCGGTTCGTGCACTTCGACAACTACAGCCGGATGCTGCACGACCCGGTCGCGCGCCGGGCGCTGATCGTCACGCTGGTGCTGACCGGGGTGACGACCGCGGTCCTGACGTTCCTCGGACTCGTCACCGCGGTGCTGGTGAACGTGGTCTGGTCGAAGGTCGGCGTGGTCGTGCGGACGATCCTGTTCATCCCGGGGATCGTGTCGTTCGTCGTGTCGGCGGTGCTGTGGAAGCTGATCTACGACCCGAACATCGGCACGCTCAACCGGTTGCTCGGGGCAATTGGTCTGGACAGCCTGCAGCACCCGTGGCTGGCCGACCACAAGACCGTGCTGCCGGCGATCATCGTGGTCACGGTCTGGGGCGGGCTCGGGTTCAACATGCTGATCTACTTCGCCGGCCTGCAGAGCATCGACCCGAACCTGTACGAGGCCGCCGCGATGGACGGCGCCAACACGGTCCAGCAGTTCCGCCACATCACCGTGCCGAGTCTGCGGATCGTCACCGGCCTGATCGTCAGCCTCGGCCTGCTCAACGGGTTCAAGGCCTTCGACATCATCTTCGTGATGACCGGCGGCGGGCCGAACCACGGCAGCGAAGTACTCGGCACGTACTTGTACTCGCTGGCGTTCGGTTCGACGTCCGGCTCGATCCCACAGCTCGGGTACGCCAGCGCGTTCAGCGTGGTGACGATGGTGCTCTGCACGCTCGCGGTCATCGCCCAGCTCTGGCTGACGCGGAGGGCGGACCGATGAGGACCAAATGGATCGGGAAGTCGTTCGCGACGTTCGTCCTGCTGCCGTTCTGTCTGTTGATGGCGTTCCCGTTCGTGTGGATGCTCCTGACTTCGTTGCGGGAGCAGAACACGATCTTCAACGGGCCGATCATCCCGCGGAAGTTCACCGGTGTGGCGTACAAGGACGCGTGGACGTCGATCGACTTCCCACTGCACTTCTGGAACAGCGTCTGGATCACGTCGGTGACGGTGATCGGGGTGCTGATCTTCGCGACGCTCAGCGGGTACGCGTTCGCGAAGCTGGATTTCCCGTTCCGGAACACGCTCTTCGTGTTGCTGCTGACCACGCTGATGATGCCGTCGACGGCGCTGATCATCCCGCTGTACCTCGAGCTCAAGTCGCTCGGTCTGCTCGACAGCCAGGCCGGACTGCTGGTGCTGTACATCTCCGGGTCGGCGCCGTTCGCGATGTTCCTGATGCGAGCGTTCTTCCAGACGTTGCCGGACGAGCTGATCGAGGCGGCGCGGGTGGACGGCGGCAGCGAGCTGACGATCTTCCGGCGGGTGATCCTGCCGCTCACCCGGCCCGGCATCGCGACCGTGGTGATCTTCCAGTTCCTGTCCACCTGGAACGAGTTTCTGATCGCCAACACGGTACTGCGCAACACCGACGCGCTCCCCCTGCAGCCGGTGCTGTTCACGTTGATGGGCCAGTACTCCACGAACTGGCCGGCCCTCACCGCCGGCCTCACGCTGTCCGTCGTACCGGTCGTGATCGTCTACGTCCGGATGCAGCGGCAGTTCGTCGCCGGGATGATGCTCGGCGCGGTCAAGAACTGACTCCTTCGAAAGAGGTCGTATGCCGATCAAGAACGTCGTGGTCAACAGCACCGATGTCGCCCGCTCGGTCGAGTTCTACACCAGGTTCCTCGAGCTGGAGGTGGCCGGCGAGCCGACGGCGGAGCGGGCCGTGCTGGACGCGGTGACCGCGACCGTCGAATTACGGGCCGTGGGCAACGGCCGGGAGCAGAGCACGTGGTCGCCGGACGATCTGCAGAAGGGGTTCCGGCACATCGGTTTCAAGGTCGACCGGATCGACGAACGGGCCGCCGTACTCAAGGAGGCCGGGGTCGAGTTCAAGCTCGACCCGCTCGATGCCGAGGGTGCCGTCCGGATCTGCTTCTTCTACGACCCGGACGGCACCCTGCTGGAGATGATCCAGGGCGACCTGCAGTACGCCGAGATCCTGGACCCGGACGGGGTCGCCAGAGAGCGTTCTCTGGGCGTTCCCGCGCGGCCGCGGTTCGACCATGTCGCGGTGACGATCGAGGACCGCGATGCCACCAGCGCGTACTACGACCGCAACTACGGCTTCTCGTTCATCGGCACGATCGAGCAGCCGCACGACCAGCGCGGCTTCCACATCGGCTACCTGAAGGGCGGCGACACCGTCCTCGAGGTGTTCACGTACGAGGTGGACAAGAGCTCCCGCGATCCGCAGCTCGACGTCGCCGGTTTCGCGTACACCGAACTCGTGGGCGACCCGCCCGACCTGCCCGCGGCGACCGCGCCGGACGGGACCAAGGTCTACGTCGACCGTGACGGGTTCACCTTCGCCGTAGGCTCCGAGGCATGACTGACAATTGGCTGCGCCCTCTCGGCTCCACCGGGCTGACCGTCTCCGCCGTCTGCGCCGGCGGCAGCGGGCTCGGAAGCATGCCCGCGGTGTTCGGCTACGACGTGACCCGGCGCGAGGCGGTCGACCTGGTCCTGCGCGTGTTCGACAGCCCCCTGAGCTGGATCGACACGTCCAACGGGTACAGCGACGGCGAGAGCGAGCTGCGCATCGGTCTGGCCATCAAGGAGTACGGCGGGTTGCCCGACGGGTTCCTGATCGCGACGAAGGTCGACGCCCTCGACGGCGACTACTCCGGCGCGCGGGTACGGGCCAGCGTGGCCGAGAGCAAGGAACGACTCGGGCTGGACGAGCTGCCGCTGGTGTACCTGCACGATCCGGAGTACCACGACTTCGACTCGATGCGGGACGCCGTCGACACCTTGATGCAGTTGCGTGCCGACGGGGAGATCGGGCATGTCGGACTCGCGGGCGGGAACACGCGCGAGCTCGGGCGGTACCTCGACCTCGGCGGGTTCGAAGTACTGCTGGTGCACAACCGGTGGAGCCTGGTCGACCATTCGGCCGGGGCGATCTTCTCGCGGGCGCGCTCCGAAGGCATCGCGGTGGTGAACGCGGCGATCTACGGCGGCGGCATCCTCGCGAATCCCGCGGGCGCGACGAAGTACGCGTACCGCGAGGCGCCCGGGGCTGTGCTGGAGGCCGTGGCGGAGATGGAGAAGGCGTGCCAGGAGTACGGCGTCGACCTCGCAACGGCCGCGCTCCGGCACTCGGTGGACGACCCCGGGATCGCGGGCACGGTGGTCGGGATCACCAAGCCGGCCCGGGTCGACGCGCTGCAGGCGGCCATGGCGGCCGACCTCCCCGCTGAGCTGCTTAACCGGTTAGGTAACCTACTTCCCCAAGGGCAGTACTGGGTCGAGAAGGAGACGTCGTGACGAGCGGATTCATCTGGGGTGCGGCGACCGCGTCGTACCAGATCGAGGGCGCGGTCTCCGCGGATGGGCGCGGTCCGAGTATCTGGGACACGTTCGCGCACACCCCCGGCAAGATCGCGGACGGCACCAATGGCGACGTGGCCGACGACCACTACCACCGGTTCGCCGAGGACATCCGGATGCTGGCCGGCCTCGGGCTGAAGGCGTACCGGTTCTCGATCGCGTGGCCGCGCATCGTGCCGGGTGGGTCGGGTGCGACCAACGCAGCCGGACTGGACTTCTACCGGCGCGTGGCCGAGGCGTGCCTGGAGAACGGCGTCACGCCGTACGCGACGCTCTACCACTGGGATCTGCCGCAGCCGCTCGAAGACGCCGGCGGATGGCTGATCCGCGATACGGCCGAGCGGTTCCGCGACTACGCGGCCGTAACGCATGACGCGCTGTCCGACGTCGTCAAGCACTGGATGACCTTGAACGAGCCGTGGTGCTCCGCGTTCCTCGGCTATGGGAACGGCGAGCACGCACCGGGTCGCACGGAGGGCGCGGACGCGCTCAAGGCCGTGCACCACCTGCTGCTCGGGCACGGCCTGACGCTCGACGCGATCCGCTCGGAGGGTTCGGCGTACGGGATCGCGCTCAATCCGGCGCCGATCCACGCCGCCACCGACTCCCCCGCCGACCGCGACGCCGCGCGCCGGATCGACGGCCTCCGGAACCGGATGTTCCTCGAGCCGCTGCTGTCCGGGCGGTACCCGGCGGATGTCCTGGAAGACACCGGGATGACTTCGTGGTTCGCGGAGCAGGAGGCGGACCTTCCGCTGATCGCGGCGCCGCTCGACTTCATCGGCGTGAACTACTACTGCCCGACCACCGTCGCCGCACCGGACGGACCGATCTCGTCGCCCGTCCCGTCGACGCAGCCCGGCAGTGAGAACGTCGTTGCCGTCGACACCGGTCTCCCCCGGACCCAGATGGGCTGGCCGATCCAGGCCACCGGTCTCCGCGACATCCTGGTCACCATCAACAAGCTCGCCCCCGAGCTGCCCTTGTACGTGACCGAGAACGGCGCGGCATACCCCGACTCGGTCACCGCCGACGGGACGATCGAGGACGACGACCGGCTCGACTACATCAAGCAGCACATCGCCGTCTGCGAGGACCTGGTGGCCGAAGGCTTCCCGCTGAAGGGCTACTTCGTCTGGTCCTTGATGGACAACTACGAGTGGGCCTGGGGCTACAGCCGCCGCTTCGGCATCGTGTACGTCGACTATGCAACCCAAGCCCGCACCGTCAAGAAGAGCGGACGCTGGCTCCAGAGCCACCTCGCCGATTAGGAGCGGGTGTTCTGGTGCGGCGTCAGCTGGGTGTGGAGGACCAGGGAGGCGGCGCCCAAGGCGGCTGCGCTGGGGCCTAGTTTGGAGAGTTCTACCCGGGTCGGATGCATAGCTCGGACGAAGGACAGGCGGTTGAGTTCGGTGGCTGCCACGCGGACGTAGATATCGCCGGCCTCGCTGAAGCCGGGGCCGGCGAGGATGATCTGGTTGAGGTCGAGCAGGTTGGTGATCGAGAGCAGGGCCTTCGCGAGGTAGGTGGCGGACTCCTCGATCAGCTCGACACAGCGCGCGTCTCCGGCAGCCGCTAGGCGGGCGATCTTGGCGAAGTCGGAGCGGGTGGACAGCCGGCGGCCGCGGAGGCCGAGTTTGTCGGCGAGCGACTCGTCCTGGCCGGCGCGCGCGACCACCGCGGCGGGCGCGGCCAGGCTCTCTAGGCAGCCCTGTCCGCCGCACCAGCACATCGGACCGTTCACGTCGAGGACCATGTGGCCGATCTCGCCGACATTGGACGACGAGCCGCGGTACACGTCGCCGTTCGTCACCAGCCCCAGCCCGAACCCGGCGGCCATGTAGACGGTCGCGAAGTCGTTCACCGACGGGATCTTGCCCGCCCAGAACTCGCCGATAGCGGCGCAGGTCGAGTCGTTCTCGACCACGATCGGGTGGTCGATCGCGTCCTTCAGCGTGTCCCGCACCGCGAACGGCTCCCACGCGTACTTCTCCGAGTCCGTCCGCAGCAGCCGCGTCCCGCCGCGCCCTTGCCGACCGGCCAGCGCCACCCCGACGCCGACCAGTGTCGACGGCTCGATCTCCGCCTTCACGATCAGGTCCTCGAGCTCGGCGGTGATCCGCCGCACCGCCGTCGCCGGCGCGTCCTTCCCGATCCCCCGCGACGACACCTGCTCGATCACCCGGCCGCTCATGTCGGTGACGACGTACGTCGTGCTCGGGGTGTCGACCGCGATGCCGATCGCGTGCCGGGCGCGTGGGTTGAACTGCAGCAGCGTGGCGCGTTTCCCGCCGGTCGGGTCGCCGTACCCGGTCTCGATGATCAGACCGTCGGCGAGCAGCCGCTTGACCACGCGGGAGATCGACGCACCGGTGAGTCCGGATCGATCGGCGAGGTCGACGCGGGTGACCGTGCCGCTGGAGCGGATCAGGTCCAGGATCGCGCTGTGGGTCTCCTGCGCGGTCGCACCTCTCAGAATCTTCGCCACGTCACCCTCCCTCGGATCGCACTTTAGTACACAACGTAAGGAAGTGGCAGTAGTTGACCTCAACCGTCATTGAGGTCCTAGCGTTGCCAGACATGAAGGCGATCAGACTGCACGCATTCGGTCCGGCGGAGAACCTGCTCTACGAGGAGGTGCCGGACCCCGCTCCTGAGCCGGGCATGGTGCTCGTCGAGGTCGAGGCCGCCGGGGTCCACCTCGTCGACACGATGATCCGCTCGGGCTCGACCGGAGACAGCCCGATCCCCATCCCGGACCTGCCGACGATCCCTGGCCGCGAGGTCGCCGGCCGGGCGAGCGCGGTCGGCCCGGACGTCGACGCGTCGTGGATCGGCAAGCGCGTCGTGGTCCATCTGGGCATGGTGCCAGGCGGGTACGCCGAACGCGCGGTAGCGAAGGTCGAGTCGCTCTACGAGATTCCGGACCATGTGGACGCGGCGCAGGCGGTCGCCGCGATCGGTACCGGGCGGACGACCGCCGGGATCCTGTCGCAAGCGCGGCTGACCGCGGACGACGTCGTACTCGTGACTGCCGCGGCAGGCGGGATCGGCAGCTACCTGATCCAGGCTGGGCGGAACGTGGGTGCGACGGTGATCGGCCTCGCCGGTGGGGCGGCGAAGGTCGAGCTGGTGCGGTCGCTGGGTGCGCAGTACGCGATCGACTACAACGATCCGGACTGGGCGGCCGGTTTGAAGGCTGAACTGGGTGATCGCGAAGTCAGCGTTTTGCTCGATGGCGTTGGCGGGACCAATGGTCAGCAGGCGTTCGATCTGCTCGCGTATGGCGGACGCTTGTTGATGTTCGGGTGGTCGGGTGGCGGGGCGATCGAGTTCACCGACGAGGACCTGGCAGCCCGGGGCCTCACGGCCGGGTGGGCGATCGGAGCCAAGCTGGCCGCACAACTCCGCACCCTCGAGTCCGCCGCCCTCGAGGAGACGATCTCGGGCCGGTGGAAGGCGCTCACCACAACATTCCCGCTGTCGGAGGCAGCAGCCGCCCACCAGGCCCTCGAAGACCGCCGGACCACCGGGAAGGTCGTCCTCCTCACCTGAGTGGGGCGTGTGGGGCTGCGTGAGCGAGGTTCAGGACGTGCGGGGGTCGTGGGTAGGGCGGGTCTCGGCCGCGGTGCCGGTGGGGATGTCGTAGGTGAGGTCTGGGAAGGGGCTGGTGATTTCTACTACTCGGCCCTCGGCCGCGGATTGTTTGGCGGCGAGCATGACTTCGAGGGCGTGGAAGGCGTGCTCCGGGCGGGTGACGGTCGGCGTACCGTTCTCGATGGAATCGACCAGGTGCCGGAGGCCGTCGGTCCAGGGCCAGTGGGGGTCTCGTTCGCCGACGAGCTCCCAGGAGCCGCGCGCGTTCGACCACTGTTCGAACCCGTTCGGTGCCCAGTCGTCGCCGAGCAGCTGTAGCACGCCGGTTGCGCCGTACAGCTCGATGGCCGGCGAGCGGTACTGCTGCATCGTGAACCCGGTTGCGATCGAGGCGAACCGGGCCTGACCGAAGTCGAGCACGATGTGCGCATTGTCGTCGGCGCTGACCGTGACCAGCTCGCCGTTGACCTCACGCTTCGGTACGGCGGTGCCGACCATCGCGGTGACCCGCCGTACCGGGCCGAAGAACCCGCACAGACTGGTGAGGTTGTACACGCCGAGGTCGAACAGCGCCCCGCCCCCGGACTCGTAGAACCACCGCCCCCACCAGGGCCCGGACCAGCCGTACCGCGCCCGGGCCAGGTGAAGGTCGCCGATCTCGCCGTCACGGACCCGTCGGTGCATCTCGCGGTACGTCGGCGACAGGACGATGTGCGGCGCGCACACGAGCAGCCCCGGCGCCTCCGCGGCGACCGCGAGCAGATCGCGACCCTCCTCCAACGAGGTCGACATCGGCTTCTCGACGAGCACGTGCTTGCCGGCTTCGAGCGCCGCGCGGGCGAGTGAGCCGTGCTGGTTCATGCTCGTCAGGACCAGCACGATGTCGAGGTCGTCGCGGGCGAGCAGTTCCTCGGGAGCGCCGTACGCCGTGTTGATGCCGAACCGTTCCGCCGCGGTCGTCCGCTTGCCGGCGTCGGGGTCGTAGCCGGCGGTGAGGCGGACACGACCTTCCTGCTCGAGTTTGGTGATCAGGCTCGCGTACGGGCCGGAGAGGACACTGCCGAGTCCGAGCACGCCGATGTTCAGAGTCATGAGAGCCTCACAGTCAAACGGTCGGTTGCCCCGTCGGCAGGCCAGCTGACCAGCCACCCCTGCTCGCTCCGGACGGCGGTCGCGTCGCCGTCCGCGGTCACGTCGCGGGTGGTTCGGATCAATGCCTGGCCTGCGGAAGACGAGCGCCGGAGGAGGACGGTCGAGCCGTCGCCGCGGCCGTCGAGTTCAGCCGTGGACCAGCCGAGGACCGCGTCGGCGAGGTGTACGCCGAGCGGGAGGATGCGTCCCTCGCGGGCGTCGAGGTGGAGCTCCAGGACGACGTCGTCCACCGACAGCGTGAAGTCCTGTGGGACCGGCGCGACGTTGATGAGGTGCACCAGCCGCTGGCCGGCGCCGTCAGCCGTGCTCGTGACGACCAGACCAGGCGTGTTGCCGTCAGCAACTATCCGGCGGCGTACGCCGACGCGCTCCAGCAGCAGGCGCCAGAAGTCGAGGTGACACGGGTAGTCGCAGGCCAGCACGACGGCTCGTCCGCCACCGGCGACCCGTACGTCCACAGCAACCGGCGACCCGTCCGCAACATCCGCGACCAGGACCTCACCGTCGCCGGCCAGGTGTTCCAGCATGCCCACCCGAACCTCTGGTTGGTCGCCGGCCCAGGCGGCCGCGCGCACCGACGGGAAGTAGTGCGGTGCGCCTTCGACCGTGTCGTCGACCTTCAGGCCGAGCTCGTCGGCGAGCACCGTGCACGGCGTACCGTCGTCGTCCGCGACCGGCACCCGGCCATGCAGCAGCAACCGGCCGCCGGCTCGAACGAAGGCCGCTAGCCGCTCCTGGATCGTCCGGCCGAGCACGGGCGGCGTCGCGAGCGCGACCACCGGCCCGGCCGGATCCAACGTCGCGCCGGCCGAGGTCGGCGCGCCGGACAGATCGACCGCCCGGAAGGAGTAGCCGCTCAGGAGCAATGCACGGGCGAGGATGTCCCGCGGCCCCATCCCCCGGTACCGCTCCAGCTCGCCGACCTGCGCCCGGCGTACCGACGCTGCCGGGTGGCAGTACTCCGTCAGGTAGTGGTCCGGCACATAGCCAAGGACGATGTCGTCGTACTCCTCGTCCATGTCCGCCAGCAGATGCTCGGCTCCACGGACCGCGCGCACCGCCGAGGCAGTCGCCGCGTACGTCGTACTCAGCCGCCCCTCCGGATCCACCGGCGCCGCGAACCCGTGCCGCTCGCCGGTGAACGCGATCCGGTCGTTGCCGTCGCCAACAGCATCGTCCAATGGCGGATTGTGGCCACCGGCGAACAAGTAGTAGTTGACCAACCGATTGCCCTGGGCAACGCAGAGCCGAGTCTTCAACTCGGCCGTCTCCGGGCTGGTCAGCGAGCTGAGGTCCTCGCCGTAGTCCCCCGTCCCGGCCTCGAACTCCAGCGACGTGATCGGCTGGTCGGCATCGTGCACGGCGGCCATGAACGCGTTCATCACATACAGGTCCGGCACCTTCTCGACCGTGAGCTCGCCGGTGTAGTGATCGGAGCCCGAGGTCATCTGCGGCACCCCGGCGTACGACTTCGACAGCTGGCTGATGCCGATCGGGAAGTGCCGACCACGGCCGGCGTAGGTGCCGTGCAGGTTGACCAGGAAAGGTACGCCGTCGACGCCGTGCTGCAGCGCGACGTCCCGCAACCGCAGCAAGTACTGCGCGTACCGGTCGCGGTGATGCGCCCCGAGGTCATGATGCAACGCGAGCTGCTGCGCCACTGTGCCGTCGAGGGTCCCACCGGATCGCCATTGCGACGCCCAGCCCGCGGGATCGTCTGGGTCAGCGCCGTACCGCGAGATGCTGCCCTCACGACCCCAGGTCCGGAACGCCCACACGGCGAGGTCGGCCAGCGTGCGGTCGGTCAGCTCCGGGGTGTTGGTGACCCACGACAGCATGCCGACCTCGTTGTCCAGCTGGACCGCGGCGACCGGTCCGCCCTTGGAAACAAGGCGTTCCGCGAGCATCGGCATGATCGCGGCGTACCACTGCTCTGCCTCCGCGACGTACCCGGGCTCGAGGTAGTCCAGCGTCTTCGACCCGGCCGGCTTGCCGTCCCAACCCAGCGGGACGGCGTCCGGGTGGTCGCGGTAGATCCGGAACGGCAGGCCTTCGTTCTTCAGCTCGGCCATCACGAACGGGCCCGGCCGCGCGATCACCAGCAGGTCCCGCTCCGCGGCCAGCTCCAGGAAGCCCGCCAGGTCGCGGTACTCGCTGGTGCGGCCAGTGAGGTCGACGCCGCCGGCGGTCTCGTGCACGAGCCACGGCATGTAACTGGCCACCGCATCGCAGCCCGCCGCGATGAGCTTGTCCAGCCGGTCGGCCCAGTCCTCGCGATGCAGCCGGAAGTAGTGCACCTCGCCGGCCATCAGGATCCGCGGTACGCCGTCCACCAGGAGCCGGCGCCCTTCCAGCCTTATCGATCTGGGGTTCCGCACAGGTACCTCACCAGGTCTCGATCGCCGCGCCGTGAGCTGTTGCCTCTGCGGCACGGTCGTGGTTATGGTCGTGAAACCGGTCTCATGAAACCGGTTTCAACCGTAACGGGAGTTCAGCCGATGGGCAACAGCCGCGTCACCCTCCGCCGGGTCGCCGAGATGGCCGGCGTCTCTCCCGCGACCGTGTCGCGGGTGTCGCGTGGCACGGTGCCGGTCTCCCCCGAGCTCCGCGACCGGGTGCTGCGGGTGATCGAGGAGCACGGCTACAAGCCCAGCCACTTCGGGCGCGCGCTGGCCGAGCGCCGGCACGGCGCCCTGGGCCTGGTGTTCCCAGGACTGTCCGGCCCGTACTTCTCCGAGCTGATCCAGGGGTTCGAAGCCGAAGCGCTCGAGACCGGCGACAGCGTGCTCGTCCTCGCATCGCACTCGCGCGCCGACACCGACGCGATCGTACTCGACCTCGCCGACCGCGTGGACGGTATGGCGATCCACGGTGGGACCGTCTCGGCCGAGACGATCGCAGCCGTCGCGGCGCAGATCCGCGTGGTGGTGATGGCCAGCGAGGCGGGGCCGGCGCACGCGTCCGTGAGCGTTGCCAACGACAACATGAAGGCGCTCACGCGGCACCTGCTGATCGACCACGGTTATCGCCGGCTCGCCTTCGTCGGTACGCCGGACGGCTCGCCCGACGTGACGGCCCGCTGGCAGGCGTTCCTCGCGGCGCACAAGTCGGCCCGCCGCAAACCGCCGGCCGAACCGATCCGCGTCGGACTGCAGCAGTCCGACGGCGCGATCGCCGCCGAACAGTTGCTCGATGCAACAGATCGCCCGGACGCAGTGGTCTGCGCGAACGACGAGACCGCGCTCGGCCTGCTGCTGAGCGCGCTCGGCCGCGGGCTGCGGGTGCCGCAGGACATCGCGATCACCGGCTTCGACGACATGCCGATGGCGTCCCTGGCGCGGCCCGCGCTGACGACGGTCCGGCAGCCGATCCGCGAACTGGCGGCGACCACCGCCCGGTTGCTGGCCGATCCGATCGACCAGCCGGTGGGCGACATCACCCTGCCGACCGAGCTGGTGCTCCGTGCGTCGTGCGGCTGCGGGGGGTGCGCACTGAGCTTGCCGCACTGAGGGGATACGGGGATCGAGGGGGGAACCGCCACAAACCCTTTTGGAGGACTCCCGGATGATCAGACGACCATGGCGCACGACTCTCGTCGCGGTTGCAGCAAGTGCGGCGCTGGTGCTCACCGGCTGCACCGGCACCGAAGGAGCTCAGAACTCATCCGCCGGCAGCGGGATGATCGACTTCCTCAACTACGGCGACTTCGGCGGCGGCACCACTCCGAAGGCCAACTACAACCCGTACCTCGACGCCACCAAGCTCAGTGCGGCCGACTACATCTACGAGAGCCTGATGTACGTCGAGACCTACAGCTGCAAGGCGATTCCCTGGCTCGCGACGTCGTACCAGTGGTCCGATCCGAAGACGCTCGTCTACACGATCCGCAATGGGGTCAAATGGAACGACGGTCAGGCGTTCAGCGCGAAGGACGTCGAGTTCACGTTCAACATGCTGAAGAAGTTCGACGTACTCGACACGCAAGGTGTGTGGACGTTCCTGTCGTCGGTCAAGGCAGACGGCGACGACAAGGTGACGTTCTCCTTCAAGCAGCCCGGCGCGTCGGCGTTCACCCAGGTCAGCGGCGTGAAGATCGTGCCCGAGCACGTCTGGTCGAAGGTCGCCGACCCGACCACGTTCGTGAACGCGACCGCGCCGGTGGGCACCGGTCCGATGAAACTGAAGTCGTTCAACCCGCGCCAGCTGGTGGTCGAGCGCAACCCGGATTACTGGCAGGCCGACAAGATCAAGGTCAACGAGCTCCGGTTCAACAAGGCCGACGCCGGCGGGCAGGTCGAGCAGCTCAAGCTGAGCCGCGGTGAGTACGACACCAACGCGATGTTCGTGCAGGACATCAAGAAGGCGTACGTCGACCGCGACCCGAAGCACCACCACTACTGGTACGCGCCTGGTGGCGTCATCAGTGTGTACATGAACCTGACCAAGGCCCCGTTCGACGACGTCGGCTTCCGCAAGGCGCTGACCACGGCCTTCGACGACAAACAGGTGATCGACAAGGCACAACTCGGGTACGTCACGCAGGCCAGTCAGAGCGGCCTCGTCGTACCGGGTCAGAAGGACTGGCTGCCGCAGGGTCTCGCGGACGACGGCCGGATCGGGTACGACGCCGCGGCGGCCGACAAGGCGCTGACCGACGCCGGCTACACCAAGGACAGCAAGGGCCGCCGGCTGGGCAAGGACGGCAAGCCGATCTCGTTCAGCTTCAAGGTGCCCGGGTCGTACGTCGACTGGGTCGCGGCCGCCGACATCCTGATCAAGAACCTGCAGGCGCTCGGCATCACCGTCTCGAAGGACACGCCGACGCCGGACGCGAACAACCAGGACCGGGCCACCGGCAACTACGACATGACGTTCGGCGTCTTCGGCGGCGGCTGCAACATGTACGCGAACTTCGCCGATCCGCTGAACAGCGCCCGGACCGCGCCGGTCGGCAAGAAGGCGGCCAGCAACGAGATCCGCTGGCAGGACCCGAAGACCGACGAGCTGCTGCACACGCTGCAGGTCTCGCCGGACGAGAAGGCGCAGAAGGAGGCCGTCGCCGGACTCGTCGACATCATGATGAACCAGGTGCCGACGATCCCGATCTGGTACGGCGCCAAGTGGTTCCAGTACGACACCACCAAGGCCGAGGGCTGGCCGAGCGCGGACGACCCGTACGCCGACGGCGGCAACGGGCAGGTCGTGCTGACCCACCTGGTCCCGGCCGGGAGCTGAGGAGATGCTGTACTTCCTCCGGCGGACCGGCTTCTTCGTGGCCACCTTGTGGGCCGCGGTGACGCTGAACTTCCTGATCCCCCGGCTACAGCCGGGGGATCCCGCCCAGGCGCTGCTGGCGCGGCTCCAGGGCAACACCCAGGCGGTCAACCCGGTGCAGCTGGCCGCGATCCGGAAGATGCTCGGCACCCAGGACGGGAACCTGCTGTCGCAGTACTGGGACTATCTCGGGGCCGTTGCCCACGGGCAGTTCGGCGTCTCGTACTCGTACTACCCGTACTCGGTGACGGCGATGATCGCGACGGCGTTGCCGTGGACGTTGATCCTGGTCGGGGTCACCCAGATCGCGTCGTTCGCGATCGGCACGCTGCTCGGTGCGTGGGCGGCGTACCGGCGGAACTCTCGGGTCGACTCGGTGATCACGCTCGGATCGACGTTCGTCGGCACCCTGCCGTTCTTCTGGATCGGGCTGCTGCTGATCTTCGTGTTCGCGATCACGCTGAACTGGTTCCCCGACGGCGGCGGGTACGGCGGCGGCAGCAGTCCGAGCTGGAGCTGGCTGTTCTTCTCGGACGCGTTCCAGCACAGCGTCCTGCCCGCTCTCGCCCTGCTGATCACCGGACCGGTCGGCTGGATCATCGGCATGCGCAACAACATGGTGCAGACGCTGGGCGAGGACTATGCGCGGCTGGCCCGGGCGAAGGGCCTGCCGCGGCGGCGGATCGCGCTCACGTACGGCGCCCGGATCGCGATCCTGCCCAACGTCACCGGGTTCGCGATCGCGCTCGGCGGACTGCTGGGCGGGACCGTGCTCGTCGAGACGATCTTCAACTACCCCGGTCTCGGCCGGCTGCTGCTGGAAGCCGTCTCGAACAAGGACTATCCGCTGATGCAGGCACTGTTCCTGTTCACCACGATCGGCGTACTGATCGCGAACTTCCTCGCCGACGTCACGTACGGCTTCCTCGATCCGCGGGTACGACGGGCGGAGGCGACATGACCATCCTGTGGCGCAACAGCAAGTGTCGCGCGGGCATGATCATGCTGGCGGCGTTCATCCTGATCGCGGTGTTCGCTTCGGTGATCGCGCCGTACGGTCCGCGGGTCTCCGACTTCGGCGCGTCCGAAGGGCCGTCCGGTGCGCACTGGTTGGGTACGACGGCGCGCGGTGAGGACGTGTTCTCGCAGCTCGTGTACGGCGCTCGCACGTCGCTCATCGTCGGACTCGTCGCCGGCGTACTGAGCACACTGATCGCGATGGCCGTCGGCCTCACCGCCGGGTACCTGCGGGGTGTGGTGGACGAGGTCCTCTCGTTCTTCATCAACCTCGGCCTGGTGGTGCCGGTGCTGCCGCTGATGGTCGTGCTGGCCGGGTACGCGCCGGTGAAGGGCCTCGGTCTGATCATCGTCGTGATCACCGTGACCGGCTGGGCGTACGGCGCCCGGATCAAACGCGCGCAGATCATCACGTTGCGCACGCGCGACTACATCACTGCGGCCAAGTTCGCCGGGGACAGCACGGCCCGGATCATCGCGTTCGAGATCGTGCCGAACATGATCTCGCTGATCGTGGTCGGTTTCATGGGCGCGGCCCTCGGCGCGATCGGCGCCGAGGCGGGGCTGGCGTTCCTCGGCCTCGGCGACCCGCAGACGGTGAGCTGGGGAACCATGCTCAACCAGGCCAGCCTCGGCGGGGCGCTGACCACCGGGCAGTGGGCCTGGCTGGTGGCGCCCGGGCTCGTGCTCGCGCTGCTGATCACGTCGTTCACGCTGATGAACTTCGGCATCGATGCCTTGAGCAACCCACATTTGAGGGAGGACTGAGATGGCGCTGCTCGAGGTGCGCGACCTGAGCGTCACGTACAGCCCGCGCGATTCGGACGCGGTACGGGCCGTCGACGGGGTCAGTTTCGAGGTGCACGACGGCGAGTTCGTCGGTCTGCTCGGCGAGTCCGGGTGCGGCAAGTCGACGCTCGGCAACGCCGTACTGCGGTTGCTGGACAAGCCGGCCGCGATCACCGGCGGGACGATCACGTTCGACGGCCAGGACATCACGTCGACGAGCGAGGACGAGCTGCGATCGTTGCGCTGGGTCGACCTGTCCACGGTCTTCCAGTCGAGTATGAACTCGCTGAACCCGGTGATCACCATCCGGCGGCAGTTCGCCGACACCTTCGAGGCCCATGGCAACGATGTGGACGTGGACGCTCGCGCCGGTGCGCTGCTCGAGATGGTGTCGCTGGACCGGTCGGTGCTGAGCCGGTTCGCGCACGAGCTCTCCGGCGGCATGAAGCAGCGGGTCGCGTTAGCACTGGCGCTGGCGCTCGAGCCGCGGTTCGTCCTGCTCGACGAGCCGACCACCGGGCTGGACGTCGTCGTACAGCGCGACATCCTCGACCGGTTGCGGGTGCTGCAGGCGCGGCTCGGGTTCGCCGTACTGTTCATCAGCCACGACCTCGGCACGGTGATGGAGCTCGCCGACCGGGTGATGGTGATGTACGCCGGGGAGCTCGTCGAGGACCAGCCGGCCGCGGAGATGGTGACGCGCCACCTGCACCCGTACAGCGCCGGCCTGCTCGGCTCGTACGCCGATCCTCGCGACGAGATCGTCGAGGTCGAGTTCATCCCGGGCCGGCCGCCGGACCTGTCGCAGTCGCACGCCGGCTGCCTCTTCCAGCCGCGCTGCCCGGTCGCCGTGGACAAGTGCCGGACCGTGCACCCCGATCTGCTGCCCGCGGGGCGTGGTCAGGTCCGGTGCCTCCTGATCGAGGAGTCCAGGGGCGACCGGGCAGTGCTCAACAAGGCGGCCGCGCTGCGCCATCGCGACCAGGTGTTCGCCGCCGGCCCTTCGGCGCTCGCCGACGTGGAGCCGGTCATGGTGGTGGACGGCATCAGCAAGGTCTACCGGACCAGGCGTGGGCTGAGCACGACGGCGACCACGGCCGTCGACGACGTGTCGTTCGGCCTGCGGCCGGGGCAGGTCACCGCACTGGTCGGCCAGAGCGGCTCCGGCAAGACCACCATCGCGCGCATCCTCACCGGGGTCGAGCGCCCTACCGCCGGCTCGATCTGGTTCAAGGACGAGCCGGTCGAGCGCTTGCGGCGGCGAGCGCTGCGGAAGTACCGGCGGCATGTGCAGCTGGTGTTCCAGGATCCGTTCTCCGCGCTCAACCCGACTCGGACGGTGGCATATGCGCTGTCCCGGCCGCTCCGCAATCACCTCGGGCTGAGTGGAGCTGAGGCCCGGGCGCGGGCGGGCGAGCTGCTCGAGACAGTCGGCCTCTCGCCTCCTGCGCAGTACCTGGACAAGCTGCCGCACCAGCTTTCCGGCGGGCAGCGTCAGCGGGTGGTGATCGCGCGGGCGTTGGCGCCCGAGCCCGAGGTGGTGATCGCCGACGAGCCGATCTCGATGCTGGACGTGTCCATCCGCGCCGAGATCATCGCGTTGCTCGACGAGTTGGTACGCGACCGCGGCATCGCCATGTTGTACATCACCCACGACCTGCTCAGCGCCCGGTTGCTGGCCGACGAGGTGATGGTGCTCAACGAGGGCGTGATGGTGGAGCGCGGGCCGACGCTCCAGGTCATTGGTGAGGCCAAGGATCCGTACACCCGCAAACTGCTCGCGGCGATCCCCCGCCCCGGTACCTCAGGTACGCCGGTAGTCGCGCGGGGAGACACCGAACTGGGAGCGGAATCGGCGTGAGAAGTGGAACTCGTCCGCGAACCCGAGAGTTCGCGCGATCTCGCGATGGGTGAGGTCGGTCAGGCGTAGCAACGTGGCTGCGGCCTGCAAGCGTCGTACGTTCCGGAACGCGGCCGGGGTCTGACCGACCTGTGCTGTGAATCTCCGGCGGAATGTGTCGTAGCTCAGACCGGCCTCGGCCGCGATTGAGGCGAGGTCCGTGGTCGCGGTGAGGTCGTCGGCAAGGCGGGTCATGGCGTCCACAATCTCCATGCTGACGTCTTCTGTTGTGGTGTCCTCGACATCGACGAGCCAGTCGGCCAGTGCCATCAGTTGGTGCTCCGCGGCGCGGCGGGTCCTGGGCGGCGCCCGCAGTACGGTGCGGAGCGCTTCGACCGAGGGTTGCGGGCTGGGGTAGCGCGGGCCGGCGCCGGTCAGGTGCGGGAGCGCGTCGAAGATCGGGCCGGTGAAGACCGCGAACAGCTCCGTCCACCGCTCCCCCGGATCCGTGTGGTAGGTGTGCGGAAACCTTGGCGGCACGAGCGTGTGGGCGCCCGCGGTGATCCGCTCCGCGCGACCGTCGGCGTCCCGATAGTTGCCCTCGCCATCGATCAGCACCGACAGCACGTAGGCATCCATCACCCGGAGCGCGGGCGACATGATCGGCTCGGAGTCGATCACCTCACCGGCAAGCACCAACTGACCGAGCCTGGTCACCGGCCCCTCCGCGATCGTGACGATCGTGCGCTCGCTCATCTGGTGCACGCTACGCCAAAATGTTCATGTCCGGGTCGCGGCGAGACATTCTTTGCCGAGTGGGGTCGACCTAGCGTTTCGGTAAGCCGAATTTCACCGGAGGACGCTATGAATGACCTGGTCACGCCCGAGCACCTGGCCCAGTTCCGCGACGAGGGGTACTTCGTGCTGGACCGCGTGCTCACCGACGAGCAGCTGGAGCTGTTGCGCGGCGGAGCGCAGTACTCGATCGACAAGCTCGACGCCGCGATGGATGCCGCCGGCACCGACTCGATCGGGATCAACCATCGGGGCAAGCGGTACTTCAGCAGCATGATCTACCAGGACCGGCCGGAGCTGCGGCAGTTCCTGTTCAGCGACACGATGGCCGAGATCTGCCGGAAGACGCTGGGCGACGAGGCATACCTGTTCTGGGAGCAGTACGTGATCAAGGCCGGCGACCCGAACACGGCGTTCGCCTGGCACCAGGACTCCGGCTACGTGCACGAGGACCACGCGCCGTACCTCACCTGCTGGGTCGCCCTCGACGACGTCACCGAGGAGAACGGCTCGGTCTACCTGCTGCCGTACTCGCGGTCCGGGATCCGGTCCTACATCAAGCACATCCGCGACCCGAAGCTGAACGACATGGTCTGCTACTTCGGCAGCGACCCCGGCATCCCCATGACGGCCGCCGCCGGCTCGATCGTCGTCTTCTCCAGCGTCGTCATCCACCGCAGCGGCCCCAACCTCACCGACCGGAACCGCCGCGTCTACATCGCGCAGTACTCACAAGAAATCATCCCGTCCAAAGACGGCACCACCACCCACGGCTCCTTCGACCCCTTCCTCAAATCCGGCCAAAACGTCGCGGACCGCTAATCGGTCCTCGTCCGGAGGCTGCGTGTCAGGGTTGGGATCATCACCGTGGCGGCGATGAGGTGCAGGCCGATGAGGGCGGTGGTGGTGGCGGTGTTTGCGCCGGCGAGGAGGGGTGGGACGAACGAGATTGCGGTCAGCGGCAGGGCTGTCTGCACGAATCGCTTGGCGGGGCGGGTGCTCCAACGGCGGAGAGCAGCGGCGATGACGACCCCCACGACCGAGAAGAAGCCAGTCACCACGGTGAATCCGGGCACCGGGATGGTCTCACCACCATCGGGTACCTCGAAGTCGACGCCGACGGCGCCGGCAAACGCGGCGGCGAGGGTGGTGGCGGTCATCGCCGCGAGGGTCGCAAGGACGCCGGTGCCGGCGAGCCCGCGGAGTCGGTGCGTACGGCCGACGACGTTCATGCTGTTCATGGTGTTTCCTCCATCATTTGGCACGTAGGGGATGGCGATGCGCACCTTGGCCGTGCGGAGGCCTGGGTTCCGCAGAGCGCGGACGCCGGTGCCGCGGAGCCAGAACCCGGCGTCGCGTCGCAGGACCGGCCCGGGTTCGCCGTTGCGCAGCTCGAGCTGCACACGCCCACGGACGACGACGCCGAACGCGTCGTACCACTCCGCCGCGACCACCGCGACACGCTCGCCACTGCGCAGCGCAAGCGTTCGCACCGGGCCTACTCCGTGCCGTCCCCCGGCAGGCGCTCCGGCAGCCCGAGCCGCGGGAACTGATCGGCGTGGAACGTGATGATCTCGGTGATCGCCCCGCCGGTGATACGCAGGACGTCGATGGTCAGCGGCAGGTAGGCAGCGTCCTGCTTCTGCCAGAGGTAGAAGGCGATTGCGGGCTGCCGGTTGACGGAGGTGACGACGGTACGCAGGTCGCACATGCCCTCGAAGCCGCTCTCGATCCAGTCGTTCACCACCGCGTCGCGGCCCACGAACAGGCCCGGCGTGGGCGGCATCGAGCTCCGGACATCATGCCGTACCAGCGCGGCGAGTACGTCGACATCCTTCGCCACACTGGCCTCGGTGTAGCGGCGTACCAGCTCACGCGTCCCGGCGTCCTCGTCGCCGCCGGTCCAGTCCTGACGCTCGGCGGGCAGGTGCTCCCGCATACCGGCGCGGGCCCGCTGCAGCGCGCTGTTCACGGAGTTGACGGAGTCCCCGAGGAGGTCCGCAACGTCCTTCGCCGGCCAACCGCCCACGTCCCGCAAGATCAGCACGGCCCGTGGGCGCGGCGCTAGGTGCTGGACGGCGACCAGGTACGCCAACTCGATCGTCTCGCGTGCGACGGCGACGGTCTCCGGCTCGTCCGCCTCCCCCGCGGGCAGCTCATCGAGCAGCTGATCCGGGTACGGCTGCAGCCACAGCACCTCGCCGCCAGTCGCGGGCTCCGGACGGCTCTTGTCGAGCAGGTCCAGGCAGGCGTTGGTCGCGATCCGGTACAGCCACGCCCGGACCGTCGACCGCCCCTCGAACGTCTCCCGCCGCCGCCAGGCCCGCAGGAACGTCTCCTGCACGGTGTCCTCAGCATCCTCGAACGACCCGAGCATCCGGTAGCAGTGCACATGCAACTCCCGCCGATACCGCTCCGCCATGCCCGAGAACGCCGGCTCATCCACCTCGCCCAGCCGAAATTCCACGCTCATCCCGCCATCCTCCCGTCCCGTCATGTCCTTTCACAGATATGACGGCCCCACCCACAACAACTCATCAGTCGCCCGGTCAGGAGTTGCGTGGGGCGTACATGATCACGGCTACGCCGAGCAGGCAGATGGCGGCGCCGAGGAGGTCGTAGCGGTCGGGTTTGAAGTCGTCCAGGACGACGGCCCAGGTTAGGGAGCCGGCGACGAAGATGCCGCCGTACGCGGCGAGGATGCGGCCGAAGTTGGGGTCGGGCTGGAAGGTGGCGACGAAGCCGTAGGCGCCCAGGGCAACTATTCCGCCGGCGATCCAGAGCAGGCCGCGGTGTTCGCGCCAGCCCTGCCAGATCAGCCACGCTCCCCCGATCTCCGCGATCGCGGCCAGCACGAACAGCAGGACGGATTTGAGGACCGTCACACGCGTCCGCCGTGGGTGTCGCCGAGCTCCGCGAACGGGAGGGGGCAGTCGGGGTTGCCGGCGCAGGTCTGCAGGTCGTCGCAGCCGGCTGCGATGCCGGCGCGGAGGGTCCCGGCGATGACCGTCAGGTCGGCGATCTTGGCTTCCACGTCCGCCAGTTTGTCGCGGGCGCGGGCCTGCAGGCCGACTCCCTCGCCGAGCGCATGCCGATGCCTTGCTGTGTTGAGGAGTTCAGAGACCTCGGCGAGCGTGAACCCGAGTCGCTGGGCCGCCTTGATCACGCGCAGCGTCGTGACCGCTTCCGCTGGGTACATGCGATGCCCGCCGAGACTGCGGGCCGGTTCGTCGAGCAGGCCGCGGCGTTCGTAGTACCGGAGGGTTTGCAGGTTGACGCCGGCTGCGGCGGCGAGCTCACTCGATCTCATAGTCGTTCGCTCAGACCGTCGAGCACGTCGGTGCGTGCCGGTGGGACCGTGATCGTCAGGTGGAGTTCATCGGTGGACTCGCTCATGGTGAACGTGAAGAACGAGCAGCACGCCGTTTCGCGGGCAGTCAGGTCGGCGACTGCCTCGCGTGAGGCCGGCGTGAGCGTGAGGTCGAGGGTCTGTGCGTCGACGCGGTCGGCGCCGCGGAGGTGGTCGGCGAACAGCTGGCCGAACTCGGCCATCCGGAACGGCCGGTCCGCTGTCGGCAGGGTGCATGCGTCGGGGATCCAGGTCAGATCGTCCATGTGATCGACGGTAAACCTGTACCCAAGTACCGGATGCAAGCCCTCAGTCGGTCCAGGTCAGGACGTAGGCGACCGCGCCGAAGCTGACCCGGTCGCCGGGACGGACGCGGACGGTGGTGGTGATGCGGAGATCGTTGACGGTGGTGCCGTTCATCGAGCCCAGGTCGCGGAGCATCCAGCCTTCGTCGACGTGGCGGAGTTCAGCGTGGTACCGCGACACGGACTCGTCGGCCATCCGCAGGGTCGCGCCCGGACCACGCCCGATCCGCACGGTCGGCGAGCCGGGCGCAGGCAGGGCAAGCCCCGGCAGCGGTACGGCGGTCGGCGGATGCACCAACGTGATCCGCGGAAGCGAATCCAGCCACGACGCCACCACCCCAACCGGATCAAACCCCGAGCCACGGCGCGTAGGTCCCACAGGACGCGAGCCCGCGGGACCGTGCACGGACGGGTCGGACGCGACGGGCGTATGGGTGGTCGCGAGGCGGGGTGGGAGCGCTCCGGTGCGCGCGTTCGGGGACACCGCGCGCTCGAGCTTCAGGCGGGGCAGGCGGGCGAGGATGTTCCTGGTGCGGCGGCGGGGTTCGGTGCGTGGGAGGTCTCGGATGGCGTCAGCGAGTTCGGCGCGGCTCTGGGCGCGGAGGACGAAGTTCATCCGGCGGATGAACGTGTCGTGGGACAGCCGGCCGGAGCCGGCCCCGTCCCGCAGCACGGCGAGCACCCGGTCCCGTTCCGCGTCCGACGGACGCGTCCCTTCCACCGGCACCGAAGTCATAGAGCGATTGTCGTCGGCGTGTCGGTTCACTGTCCACCGCAGGCGTTGCTGGTGAGTGTCGGTGGCGTGGGACAGAATGCAGGGATGCGACTGCCTGTCATGCCGCCGGTCAAGCCGATGCTCGCCAAGCCGGTGAAGGAGATCCCGCGCGGCGACCTGAGCTACGAGCCCAAGTGGGACGGGTTCCGCTCCATCATCTTCCGCGACGGGGACGAGGTGGAGATCGGCAGCCGGAACGAGAAGCCGATGACGCGGTACTTCCCCGAGCTGGTCGAGGCGGTGAAGGCGAATCTCCCGGAGCGCTGCGCGATCGACGGCGAGATCATCGTGATCGGCGAGTCCGGCGACCGGCTCGACTTCGAGGTCCTGCAGCAGCGGATCCACCCGGCCGCGAGCCGGGTCAACATGCTGTCGGAGAAGACCCCGGCCAGGTTCGTCGCGTTTGATCTGCTCGCGCTCGGTGACGACGACTACACCGAGCGCCGGTTCAGCGAACGCCGTACGGCGCTGATCGACGCGCTCGCCGGCGTGAAAGCGCCGATCCACGTCACGCCCGCGACGGCCGACCACGACAAGGCCGCGCAGTGGTTCGAGCAGTTCGAGGGCGCCGGCCTGGACGGACTGATCGCGAAGCCGCTGGACGGGACGTACCAGCCGGACAAGCGGGTGATGTTCAAGATCAAGCCGGAGCGTACGGCGGACTGCGTGGTCGCCGGGTATCGCGTGCACAAGAGCGGCGACGACCGGATCGGGTCATTGCTGCTCGGGCTGTACAACGAAGACGGCACGCTGGCCAGCGTCGGCGTGATCGGCGCGTTCCCGATGGAGCGGCGCAAGGAGCTGTTCCAGGAGATGCAGCCGCTCGTCACTACCTTTGACGAGCACCCATGGGCGTGGGCGAAGCAGGAGGAAGGCGTCCGTACACCGCGCAACGCGGAGGGCAGCCGCTGGCAGGCCGGCAAGGACCTGTCCTTCGTCCCGCTGCGGCCGGAGCGCGTTGTCGAGGTCCGGTACGACCACATGGAGGGCATCCGCTTCCGGCACACTGCCCAGTTCGTCCGCTGGCGTCCGGACCGGACGCCAGAGTCCTGCAACTACGAGCAGCTGGAGGAGCCGGTGAAATTCGACCTCGCCGACGTGCTCTCCAGCGCCCAACGCTGATGCTCTACGGCCTCTACACGCGCCTGCTCCGGCGCCAGCTCAAGGGTCTGCCGATGCCCGAGCACATCGCGATCGCGATGGACGGCAACCGCCGCTGGGCCCGCGGCGCCGGGTACGACGACGTACGCATCGGGCACCGCTTCGGCGCCGAACACCTCGAGCTGTTCCTGAACTGGTGCGCCGACGCCGGGATCCGGTGCGTGACCGCGTGGGTGGCCTCACCGAGCAACCTGCGCAAACGCGACGCCGACCAGGTCGGCTACCTGATGGACCTCACCGAGACCGTGCTCGCCGAGCATGTCCGGCGGGACCACCGCTGGCGGCTGCACGTCGCCGGCCAGCTGGATCTGTTGCCTGATTCAACGGCCCGCGCGCTGAAGGAAGCCGTGGAGGAGACGCGCGACCGTCCCGACGCGGGAGATCTGACCATCGCGATCGCGTACAGCGGCCGGCTCGAGGTGGTCGACGCCGTCCGCGCGGTCCTGGACGAGGCGGCCGCGAGCGGTCGATCACTGGACGAGGTCGCGGACTCGCTGAGCGAGGAGGAGATCAGCCGGCATCTCTACGTGCCGGGGCTGCCGGATACCGACCTGGTGATCCGGACCAGCGGTGAACTGCGGATGTCGGACTTCCTGCTGTGGCAGGCAACCCGCTCGGAGATCGAGTTCTGCGACCTCTACTGGCCCGCGTTCCGCGAGATCGACCTCCTCAGGGCGCTGCGCACGTACGGACGCCGGAAACTGCAACGATCCAGTTGAATACTCTCTTGATGCCACGCCTCCGGCGCGGCGAGTCACGGGGCTGTAACTCCCGGCCTTCCCTCGTCGCTCCGGTCGCTTCGCTCCCTCCACTCCTCAGTCCAGGCCGGGAGGCCCGTGACTGGGCGGGTCGGTTCGGGGCACTATGGACCTGTACCGACTGGTAAGAACCGGAGGTTGCGCGATGTACGACGTCGTACTGCTCGTCGAAGAGGAGCTGTCCGAGCTCGACGCGAAACGTGTCGTCGAGCTGCACCAGGACATGCCCGAGCCGGTCCTGTACCACGTGCTCGTGCCGTGCCACAACGCCGAGGCAGGCGTCGAGGCCTCGATCAGCGCGCTCGGGACCGCGGACCTGTACGGGCCGGGCCTGGCCGGTCAGCGGGAGGATCTGGCTGAGGCGCAGAAGGCCATCGACAGCGAGGCCAAGGGCTGCAGCGGACGCAGCGTGCAGCGGCTGCGGGAGCTCGGGCAGAACGCCCAGGGCGGGATTTCGCACGACCGGCCGATCGATGCGCTGGTCGCGACGGTCAAGCACGTGCAAGGGCAGGAGGTCATCATCCTGACCCGCCCGCACATCGTGGCGGAGTTCTTCCACCTCGACTGGACCACCTCGGCCCGCCGGCATCTCGGCGTACCCGTCCTGCACCTGCTCGAGCACGACACCCAGAAGACCGCGGCGGGATCAGTGCGAGAGCAGGGCCGCGTAGGTGATGCCGCCGGCGAGACTGGCGATCAGCAGTGACAGCGTCGTCCTGACCGCACGCTCGCCGGTGCGGCCGTAGTGACGGCCGTCCTCGGAGTGGTACGCGACCTTGAAGCCGGCGTACCCCGCAGCGAGGACGAGCCCGAGCTTGATCATCAGACACCTGCCGCTGTGCCGGACTGGGTGAATTGCGTGTGGTACAGATCAGCGTACTCGCCGCCGGCCGCGAGCAGTTGCTCGTGCGTGCCGCGTTCGACGATGTTGCCGTGGTCAACGACCAGGATCAGGTCCGCGTCCCGCACGGTCGACAGCCGGTGCGCGATGACGAGCGACGTACGTCCCTCGAGCGCCGTGTCCAGCGCCCGCTGAACGGCGACCTCGGACTCGGAGTCGAGGTGCGCGGTCGCCTCGTCGAGTACGACGATCTTCGGGGCCTTCAGCAACAACCGGGCGATCGCGAGTCGTTGCCGCTCGCCACCGGACAGCCGGTGACCACGATCGCCGACCACGGTGTCCAGCCCGTCCGGCAGACCGGAGACCAGGTCCCAGATCTGCGCTGCTCTCAACGCCCCGATCATCTCGTCCTCGGTCGCGCCGGGCTTGGCGTAGAGCAGGTTGGCGCGGATGGTGTCGTGGAACATATGGGCGTCCTGCGTGACGTACCCGATGGTGTCGCGCAAGGACTCCAGGGTCACGTCGCGAACGTCCTGCCCGCCGACCCGCACCGCTCCCCCGCTGACGTCGTACAGACGAGCCACCAGGTTGGTGATCGTGGTCTTGCCGGCGCCGGACGGGCCGACGAGGGCAACCATCTGCCCGGGCCGGACCACGAAGCTGACGTCTTCGAGGACTTGTGCCGAGACCCGCTTGTCGAGCACGGCGACCGACTCGAGGCTGGCCAGTGACACCTGCTCCGCCGTCGGGTACGCGAACGCCACATGCTCGAACTCCACGCTGGCCGCATCTTCCGGCAGCGCGGCGGCGTCCGGCGCGTCCTTGATCATCGGCTCGAGGTCGAGGACCTCGAAGACACGCTCGAACGAGATCAGCGCGGTCATCACGTCGACGCGGATGTTGGAGAGCGCGGTCAGCGGGCCGTACAACCGGCCGAGCAGCGCGACGAGTGCGAGCAGCGTCCCGACAGTCAGGGTCTGGCGTACGGCGAGGTTGCCGCCCACGCCGTACACCAAGGCCGTCGCCAGCGCGGCGACCAGGGTCAGCGCGGTGAAGAACACCCGGCCGAGCATCGCGATCCGGATGCCCAGGTCGCGGACGCGGCCGGCCCGCTCGCCGAAGTCGGCGGTCTCGAGCTGCGGCTTGCCGAACAGCGTGACGAGCAGCGCGCCGCCGACGCTGAACCGCTCGGTCATCGCGGTCGACATCTCGGCGTTGAGGTTCATCTGTTCGCGCGTCATCGTGGCCAGCCGGCGGCCGAGGACGCGGGCCGGGATCAGGAAGATCGGCAGCATCAGGATCGCGACCACGGTCAGCTGCCAGCTCAGCACCACCATCGCGCCGACGACCAGGATCAGGCTGATGATGTTCGAGACCACGCCGGACAGCGTGGAGGTGAAGGCCTGCTGGGCGCCGATCACGTCGTTGTTGAGGCGGGACACGAGCGCGCCGGTCTGGGTGCGGGTGAAGAACGCGATCGGCATCCGCTGGACGTGCGAGAACACCTTCGTGCGCAGGTCGAAGATCAGCCCCTCCCCGATCCGCGCCGAGAACCAGCGCTGGATCAGGCCGAGCAACGCCTCGAAGATCGCGAGGACGGCGACCACCAGGGCCAGCGCGGTCACCAGGCCGGCGTTCCCCTTCGAGATCCCGTCGTCGACGATCTTCTTGAACAGCAGCGGCGACGCGATCACCAGGACCGCGGAGACGATCACCAGCAGCAGGAACGCCGCGATGTGCCAGCGGAACGGCTTCGCGAACCGGGCGATCCGCGGCAGCGTGCCCTTGGCCAGCTTCTGCCCGGCCACGGACGCGTCCTGGCGCCGCCAGCCCATCGCCCCCATGCCTGGGCGCATCATTCCGGACATCCGGCTCCCTCCCTGTACTGAACGTTCCTAACACCCGCGGCCCAGCGACGCTTCCCGCAACCCATGGTTGCGCATTCGGTCGATCGCGCCTACAGTCATGTGCAACAAAAGGTTGCGAAAGGATGAGGGCAATGACCAGGAGCATCGAGCGGGAGATTCGGGTGGAGGCTACCCCGGAGGTGGTCTACGAGGTGGTCAGCTCGCCGGAGCACCTGCGCGAGTGGTGGCCGGACGAGATCGACCTCGACCCGAAGCCCGGCGCGACCGGCACCGTCTCCTTCCGGCAGGACCACGGCTACATGGTCGAGCCGCTGACGGTGGTCGAGGCCGACCCGCCGCGGCGCTTCTCCTTCCGCTGGGCCTACACCGACGAGCCCGCCGGCGCGGAGAACTCGGTGCTGGTCACCTTCGACCTGATCCCGGCCGACGGCGGCACGCTGCTGCGGTTCGCCGAGACCGGGTTCGACGAGGCCGCCAAGTCCGACGACCTGCTCGCCGACCACACCAGCGGCTGGGACTACTTCCTGCCCCGCATCCCGCCGTACGTCGAGGGGCTGGCGACCCGGCCGTGATCGACGACGAGCTCTGGTCGGCGATCGGGGACCCGACCCGGCGCCGGATGCTCGACCTGCTGCTCGCCGACGGCGGCGGTACGTCGACCAGCCTCAGCGACCAGCTGCCCGTCACCCGCCAGGCGGTCGCCAAGCACCTCGCCGTCCTCGACCGCGCCGGGCTGGTGCACTCCGCCCCGTCCGGCCGCGAACGCCGCTACACCGTGGACGAGTCGCAGCTCGCCCGCGCGATCAACCAGCTGACCGACGTCACCGACGCCTGGGACCGGCGGCTGCAGCGCATCAAGCGGATCGCCGAGACGATCCAGAAAACCCGAGACAACTGAAAGGCAGACCCATGAGCGACATCCTGCACCGCGTTGGCGTCATCGCTTCCCCGAAGGACGTCTTCACCGCACTCACCACGATCGACGGCCTGGCCGGCTGGTGGACCGAGGACACCGTCGGCGACCCTGACGGCGTGATCCAGTTCCGCTTCGCCACCGCCGGCGGCGACGGCTTCGACATGAAGGTCCTCGAGACCAAGCCCGGCGAACTGGTCCGCTGGGAAGTCGTCGGCGGCCCCGAGGAGTGGATCGGCACCCACGTCAGCTTCGAGCTCTCCCAGACCGACGAGTACACGATCGTGCTCTTCAAGCAGGCGGGCTGGCGCGAGCCGGTCGAGTTCATGTACCACTGCAGCACCAAGTGGGCCACGTTCCTGATGAGCCTCAAGCAGTACGTCGAGACCGGCAAGGGCGAGCCCGCGCCGCACGACGTACTCGTCAGCAACTGGCACTAGCCGTTGAGGGCGGCCAGGAGTTGCTTCAAGCGGCGCTCCTGGGCCTCCCGCTCGGCCTTGAGTTGGTCCTCGTACGAGCGGTCCGCGGCACCGAGGAGCAACGCCTTGGTCTCGCGGATCGCCCCCGGCAGCGGGCCGAGCAACGCGTCGGACAGATCCTTCACCGTCCCCTCCAGCTCCTCCGCCGGTACGACGATGTTGGCCAGGCCGATCTCCTTCGCCTCGGCCGCCTCGACCCAGCGACTGGTCGCGCAGAGCTCCAGCGCCCGCGAGTAGCCGACCAGCTGGACCAGCGGCTGGGTGCCGCCGAGATCCGGGACCAGGCCGAGCGCGGGCTCGCGCATGCTGAAGCGTGCGTCCGGGGTGACGACTCGCAGATCGCACGCCAGCGCGAGCTGGAAGCCCGCGCCGACCGCGTGCCCCTGGACCGCGGCGATGCTGATGATCTCCGGGCGTCGCAACCACGAGAAGCCCGCCTGGAAGCCGGCGATCAGCTCGTACACCTCGGCGGTCGGCTTCGCGCCGAGGGTCAGCAACGGCTCCTGGCCCAGGTCGTTGTCGCCCATGATCAGCCGCCGGTCGAGTCCGGCCGAGAACGACGGCCCCTCCCCCGACACGACGACCACGCGGACCTCGGGCGGCAACGACGTACCGAAATCGGCCAAGGCACTCCACATCGCCGGCGTCTGCGCGTTGCGCACCTCCGGCCGGTCCAGCACCACGCGCGCAACCGGGCCGTCCACCGTGAACCGCAGTCCGAGATCCATGGACTGGATATTACTTCGGAGTAGCTAGGCGAGCGAGACCAGGTCGGCGTAATCGTTCGACCAGAGGTCCTCGACGCCGTCCGGCAGCAGTACGACGCGCTCCGGTTCGAGAGCCTCGACAGCGCCCTCGTCGTGGGTGACGAGGACGATCGCGCCGGAGTACGAGCGGATCGCGTTCAGGACCTCGGCCCGGGACGCGGGGTCCAGGTTGTTGGTCGGCTCGTCGAGGAGGAGGACGTTCGCCGCGGAGACGACCAGGGTGGCCAGGGCGAGTCGCGTCTTCTCACCACCGGACAGCACGCTCGCGGGCTTGTCCGCATCGTCACCGGTGAACAGGAACGAGCCGAGCACACTGCGGGCCTGCGTCTCGTTCAGGTCCGGGGCGGCGGACTTCATGTTCTCCAGCACGGTCCGGTTCACGTCCAGCGTCTCGTGCTCCTGGGCGTAGTACCCGAGCTTGAGGCCGTGGCCGTCGATCACCTCACCGGTGTCGGCCTTCTCGACCCCGCCGAGGATCCGCAGCAGGGTCGTCTTGCCGGCGCCGTTCAGCCCGAGTACGACGACGCGCGAGCCCTTGTCGATCGCCAGGTCGACGTCGGTGAAGATCTCGAGCGAGCCGTACGACTTGGAGAGCTCGCGGGCCATCAGCGGCGTCTTGCCGCAGGGGGCCGGAGTCGGGAACGCGATCTTCGCCACCCGGTCCTGGGCCCGGACCTCGTCGAGCGACGACATCAGCTGCTCGGCGCGGCGGAGCATCTGCTGGGCCGCGGCAGCCTTGGTCGCCTTGGCACGCATCTTGTTCGCCTGGTCGACCAGCTGGGTCGCCTTCTTCTCGGCGTTCGTGCGCTCGCGCTTCCGGCGGCGCTCGTCGGTCTCGCGCTGGCTCAGGTACGCCTTCCAGCCGACGTTGTAGATGTCGATCTCGGCCCGGTTCGCGTCCAGGTGGAAGACCCGGGTGACGGTCTCCTCGAGCAGGTTCACGTCGTGGCTGATCATGATGACGCCACCGGCGTACGACTTGAGGAAGTCGCGCAGCCAGATGATCGAATCGGCGTCGAGGTGGTTGGTCGGCTCGTCGAGCAGCAGCGTCTCGGCCTGGGCGAACAGGATCCGGGCCAGCTCGACGCGGCGGCGCTGACCACCGGACAGGGTCGCCAGCGGCTGGCCGAGGACGCGTTCCGGGAGGCCGAGGTTGGCCGCGATCCGGGCCGCTTCGGACTCCGCGGCGTACCCACCGGCGGCATGCAGGTCGGCCTCGGCGCGCTCGTACCGGCGCATGCCCTTGGAGCGGGTCTTCTCGTCCGCGCTGGCCATCGACTTCTCCGCGCTGCGCAGGCGGCGTACGACGTCGTCCAGGCCGCGCGCGGACAGGATCCGGTCGCGCGCCAGTACTTCGAGGTCGCCGGTGCGCGGGTCCTGCGGGAGGTAGCCGATCTCACCCGACTTGTTCACCGAGCCGCTGGCCGGCAAGCCCTCGCCGGCCAGGATCTTGGTCAGGGTCGTCTTGCCGGCGCCGTTGCGGCCGACCAGCCCGACCTTGTCGCCGGGACCGACCCGGAACGACGCGGGCGCGAGCAGTTGGCGGGCTCCGACGCGAACCTCGAGATTGGAGACAGTGATCATCGGGGTTCGCAGGCGTCCTTACGCTGGGCTACGGGCTGACAAGGAGGTGTCACGGCACGCCGAAATTCCCCGCTCTCAGGTCTAGTGTATGTGGCGTGAAATTCAATCCGGATGCGGATCTCGACACCAGTGGCGTCGAGGACACCCGCGGTAGTGGCGGCGGGCGCGGCGGCGGCCTGCCCGGGGGCATGATTCCGGTCGGTGGCGGCATCGGCGGAATCATCCTGCTGGTCGTGATCCTACTGCTGACCGGCGGCCTGCCAGGCGGAGGTGGCAGCGCCGACCAACCGGTCACGCAGAACACGGCAACCGGCAACCTGAGCTCCTGCAAGCAGGGCACCGACCTGCAGTCGAACTCGAACTGCCGGTTCGTCTTCTACCAGAACTCGATCGAGAGTTTCTGGGCCGCGGAGCTCCCCCGGCGCGGCAAGAAGTACACCCGGGCGCCGATGCGCGTCTTCGACGGCTCGGTGAACACCGGCTGCGGCCCGGCCACCAGCGCGGTCGGCCCGTTCTACTGCCCGCCGGACATGCGGGTGTACCTGGACCTCGGCTTCTTCGAGACCCTGCAGACGGATCTGGGCGCCCGCGGCGGCGAGTTCGCCGAGGCGTACGTCGTGGCGCACGAGTACGGCCACCACATCCAGAACCTGTACGGCATCCTCGACCGGATCAAGACCCGCAACGGCCCGAGCTCGGACTCGGTCCGCTCCGAACTCCAGGCCGACTGCCTGGCCGGCATCTGGACCAACCACGCCACCACGGTCCCCGGCAAGAACGGCAAACCACTCATCACCGAACTCTCCGACGACGACATCGCCCGCGGCCTCGACGCCGCCGCCTCCGTCGGCGACGACCGCATCCAGCAGAAGACCCAAGGCCAGGTAACCCCCGAATCCTTCAGCCACGGCACCGCCGCCCAACGCATGAAGTGGTTCCAAAAAGGCATGGACTCCGGCGACATGACCTCGTGCGACACCTGGTCCGCCAACCCCCTCTGACACACAGAACCGCCCCGCACCTTCGAGGTGCGGGGCGGTTCTTGTTGGTCAGGCGACCTGGGCGGGGCGGTGGTAGCCGGGGAGGAGTTCGTCGACGAGGGCGTCGGTCTCCGCCTCGGGGCCGCGGGGGGCGCCGTGTTTGGTGAGGGCGGCGTACATCTGGGCGGCGACGTTGGTGACGTCGGCCGTCGTACCGAAGTGGGATGCCAGGCGGAGGGTGGCTCGCCAGAGTTCCTCGGAGGCCGGTGAGAAGCTGAGGCCGGTCTGGAGGGCGGTGCGGGCCAGGTTGCCGTCGTTGTGGCTGAGGGACGACTCGGCGAGCCGCAGTGCGGCGTCGACGACGGCCTCCACCATCCGGCGCTCGATCCCGGACGCGGCGAGCCACGAGTAGCGGCCGCCGGGCAGGTTCGACCAGGCGGGGCCGTGGACCAGGCTGAGTGCGGTCGACAGCGGACCACGCGGGTCGTCCACCATCGTCGCCTGCTTGGCCAGCGTGCGGAACACGTCCCAGTCGACCCGGACGACGCTGCGGTTCAGCATCCAGCGGCCCGACTCGTCGGCGTACATGGCATCCACACCGACCCAGCGGCGGGTGTGCTCCAGCGCGGCGTCGCGCAGCTCCTCGCTGATGCCGCGCGGCCAGATCGCACCGGCGAGCACGTTCGGGTGTACGCCGTAGTCCTGGCTGGCGAGGAACGCGATGATCTCCGTCGACAGCGCGACCCGGCCCTCGTCGATGACACCGCGGGCGTCCACCTCGACCGGACCGAGCAGATCGACCTCGACCGGAGCCGGCTGGCTGAGGTCGGTCGTCGAGAACTCGTACGCCGGCATGTCCTGCTCCGAGCGCCGCTTGTCCCGCGCATCCACCTCGGCCGCGTCGAACAGCGCGACCAGGTCCGCGAACTGCTCCGGGTTGACGCTGTGCGCGTCGACCTCGAGCCCGAGCAGCCGGCAGACGGCCTGGTTCTTCTCGTCCACGACGAACCGCCACGGCGAGTTCATCACGTCGCCGACCACGACGACCGCGATGCTGCGCTTGGTGTCCGCCGCGAGCCGGTTCAGCTGGTCCTGCTCCTCCGGCGACGGCGGCGCGGACACGAAGATGATCTCCGAGCCCCATAGCGCCGCGTCCGGATGCGTCATCCGGGCCTCCGCGACCGAGCCGGCGTTCCGCCGCTCGCACGCCTGCACCTGCGCCTCGGTACGCCGGGCAACCTCGCCCATCGCGTCGTCGAGACGGATCCAGTAGCTCAGCCGGGTCGGCGCCAGCGACGACAGGTCGTCACCGAACCCGACCATGCTGATGTGCGCGCCCTCGGACCACAGGTTCGTCGCCAGCTCGACCGCGAGCGAACCCACCACGTCGCGGGAAGCATTCGTCACGCCGCCGAACGAGACGATCCCGTTCGCGGTGTCGAGATCGATCAGCACCGTCGCACCGTCGGCGTTCTGGCCGACCGTGACCAGCGTCGGGTACGGCGCGGGGGCGTTGACCTCGCTGCTCGGACCGTACGCCCGGCGCAGCGTCCAACGGGTGCCTTCGGCAATCGCCTGCCACGGACCGGGCGGCTCGGGCTGAGCCCCGTACGGGTCGAGCACCAGCGTCAGCGCCCGGTCGGTCACCAGCGCGGCGACGACCTTCGGCATCGGCCGCTCCAACTGCGTCATGTCCGCGCCGAGCTTGCGCAGCGAGTTGTCGACGAACTGCGCGGTCGGGACGTCCGACGCCAGCCGCAGGCCGATCTCGGTCTGCCGGTGGCCGGCAGCCTTCGGGCCCGGACCCTGCGCCCAGCCGCGGCGCCGCTTCAGCGCCAGCGCCAGCCCGGCCGCGAGCAACGCAGCACCGAAACCGTAGATGCCGGCCTGCTGGAGGTTGATCCCGCCGTCGTCGGTCGCAACCGGTGTTGCCTCGGGCACCTGAATGCCGCCGCCGGCCGGTTCGCCGTGCTCGGACTGCCCGGTCCCCGGAACGTGCGGCTCGACGCTGACACCCGGCTCGCCCGGCTTGACGTTCTTCGCGCCCGGGTCGCTCTGCGACGTGCCGATGACGATCGACGAGCCCGGCTCGATGCCCTGCTCGGAGTACCGGGTCGGAGTGCTGGTCCTGGTCTCGGTCTTGCCGCCGGCCTTGGTCTCGGTCTTTGTAGTCGCCTTCGGCTTGACGGCCGTCCGGGTCTCGGTGGTGGTCTTCGTGCTGACCGTGGTCTTGCCGGTGTGGTCGTCGATGCTGACCCGCACGGTGTGCACGCCCGGACCCTTGGCGTCGCCCGGCAGGCGCACCTGCCAGCCCGGCATGATCAGATCCGGGTTGGTCAGCCGGCGGCCGTCGGGCTGCAGCTTGTTCTTGTTGAGGTCGTAGATCTCTTTGTACCGGCGGCCTTCGCCGAGGTACCGCTCCGCGATGTCCCACAGGCAGTCGTAGTTACGGCCCTGCGGCGGACGGACCTCGGTGTACTTGATGACCTGACCCTTGTGGTCGTGGTTCGTCCGTACGCCGGTCGTCGTCTGATTGCCCGCGAGGATCTTGCTGGCCGCCTCGGTCTGGCGGAACTGCGACGCCGAGGACTGCTCGGTGGCGTGCCGCGCGGACACCGAGGTCGGAGCGGCCGGGCCGGTCGTGGTGACCGCGCTCGCGACCGGCAGGCTGACGCCGGCGCCGGCAGCGATCAGTACGACGGTGCCGATCAGCCGGCGGGCGATCGTCTGCGAACCGCCGCCGAACGGGATCCGTGGCGACAACCCGTGCCCGCGGATCTCCGCGACGGCTTCCGCGATCAGGCAGATAACGAAGTGCAGCCAGGCGATCCAGATGACGAACGCGATGATGCCCAGGACGGTCCGGATGCTCAGCTCGCTGAACAGCATGCTGCTGGTCGGCATCTGGTCCGGCCACGGCGTCCCGAAGAACCGCAGCAAGATGTACGGCACACCGCCGACGATCGCGAGGATCGCAAGCAGCGCGACGAACCCCTTCAACCGGTCCGCGCCCGGACTCCCCGCCCGCCGCTGCGGCAACCGCGCCGCACGCACCGGCTCATTCGTCCTTACCATCGCTCCTCCATACCCCCACCATCAACCACCAATGGCCTGCGCTTCCTGTACAGGAAGCCGTTGTACTGCGGTCACGTTCGCTGTGCCGATCGAGTGCCAGCCGCTAGCCTTACCGACCCAGTAGAAGACCTCCCACGTGATGGTGAGCTTCACCGTGTACATCTTGTCCGGCTGGGTCGCGCTGGATCGCTCGTAGACGTGCTTGCACGTGTTGATCTGGTGGAACGGGTCCTGGGTCTCGTCGTACCCGTCCGGGTCGTCTTCCGTAGTCACACCCATCAGGCACTTGAACGGCTTGGTGCCGTCGCCGGGATCGACCGTCATCGCGGCGACCTGGCCGCGCATTGTCAGGTTGTGCTCCGGGTCGACGTATCCGCTGAGCCTGCCCGGGTCTCTTTGGTCGGCCTCCGCCTTCGAACTCTCCGCGGTCAGGGAGAAGAAGGCAGGCACGTTGACGCGGGGCGTGAACGTCGGCATCACGACCAAGGCCGGCGGCGGATAGTTGCTCTTGAACGGATACCAGAACGGCTCCATGTAGTTCGGGAACGGGCACTGCGCCTCTTCCACCGGGCCTACCGGGACATAGGCGCGCTCCAAGTGGGCGTTGTCACCACCGTCGAACGTGTCGAGGTTGTAGTCGGTGATCGTGATCCGCATCACCCACTTCTTGCCGTCCGGCGCCTTGGGGAGCCGGATGCCGTCCGGGATGGTGAAGTCGCGGCACGGGATGAACGGCATGCCCTTGAGCCGCTCCCGCCACGTAGGCGGTGCCGACTGATGCGGATCGGTATGGGCCGGCCCGTTGCTGCAGTAGGCACCGAAGCCCACCGAGTTGACGTACATGCTGCAGACCGACGTGCCGGTCTGGATGGTGTCTGCGGAGGCCGTGGAGACAGGGCCGGCCGTGAGTAGGGCGAGAACCGCGCTCAGGACGAGCAGTGTGCGGCCGACTCGGTTGTGCATCCTCACTCCCCAGGACTCGTCTTCCGGCAGATTATCTTCGACCAGGGGCATCATGCCCGTTGCCCACTGCCCCGTCACCTCTTCGCAACCTCGAATTCCAGTTCCGGACTAGGCCGGATAGTGCACTCCGCCGCACTTGACCCCGGTCGTCGTGGCCAGGCGGTACGGCAGCCAGCCGATCCCGGTCAGGATCATCTCGATCACCTCGGGCGAGCCCTTCGGCGTCACGACGGTCCAGTTCTTCGCCTTCGGATCCCAGTACTGCGTGGTCTGCGAGCGGCACGTCTGCACCGCGACGGTGCCGTCCTTCGTGCTGTGGGCGCCAACGATGACCACGCTGCCCGGCGGCTTCATGATCCAGCCGTTCCGCTGGGCGTCGAAGATGCCCTGCGACACGTCGGAGTAGAAGAACGACGGGAACTTCTTCTTCAGGACCGTGTCGTCCTTCGACACGAGGGCCTGGAAGTACAGCGGGTAGCTGGTCACGAGGCCTTGGACGGCGGGGTTCGAGGCGAAGTTCCCTGCCTCGATGATGATTTGGCCCTTCGGCGCCGTGGTGGGCTTGGCGGTGGTCGCCGGCTGGGTCGGCGCGCTGGACGGCTCGCTCGGCTCGGCGGACGGCGTGTCCGAGGACGTCGCCGTACCTGAGCCGCCGGCCGGGACCGGGAGGGTGCCGTCGTTGGAGTTCTTGCCACAGGCACTCAACAGCAGAACACCGGTCAGAACGACGGCCGGGAGGGCAAACCTACGCACGGGAGGCAATCCTTTGATCTCTAGCCGCCGGGCGGCTTGGACGACGGCGGCGGCTCCGAACTCGACGGCGGGCCGGACGGATCGCCGGACGGGGGCGGGGAGGAGTTGGTGTCCGGCGGCGGTGTCACGTTCGGCGAGCAGGTGGCGGGGAACGGGAACGGCGACAGGGTCCAGGTCGGGGTCGGTGAGCCGACGGTCCAGGTCGGGCAGGGCAGGTCGATCGTCGGCGGGTGCGCGACGGAGGTCGGCGCGCCGGGGCCGTCGGTGGTCGGGTTGACCACGATCGGCGGGATCGTCGGGCTGTCGTCGGCCTTCTCGATGCCTTGTTCGGCGTGCGCCTGGCCGGTGCCGCTGGCCTTGAGGGAGGTCTTGCCGATCAGGCCAAGGAACGTGGTCTTGTTGGCGATGTCGACCTGGATGTCGACCTCTTTGTCGGTCAGCGTGGTCGGGCCGCAGGCGGTCACGGCCGGGTCGTTGGTGCGCACCTGCGCGCAGAACCCGGCGATCGCGACCGCCGCCTTGGCGGGGTCGATCTTGGCCTCGGCGACGTTCAGCTGGATCGCGGCGGCGCCGACCCGGGCGGCCTCCTGGGCGTACCCGACCGCGCGGGAGCGGGCGCCGAGCTGCCGTCCGCCGTCGATCACCAGGCCGGCCAGGGTGAAGATCATCACCGCGAGGATCGCGACCGCGGGACTCAGCGCGCCGCGGGAGAAGAGCCGGTGGTTGCCAGGAGCATCGATCCGGAGGAACTCGACGATCCGCGACCGGTGGCGTTCAGGAGCCGTCACCGCGCACCCCCCGGTACGGGTCGAGGGAGGAGGTGAAGCGTTTGGTGATCGTGGTGTCGCCGCCGAGGCCGAGCAGCCCGAGGTCGCGGTAGTTGATCGTGCAAGTGACTTCGACCGACAACGGTGAACCGGCAACGAACCCGGTGGTGATCGAGCCGGACGCGGTTGTCTTGCAGGACTTGATCGCCTGGTTCATCGTCGTGGTGACGGCGTCGTCGACGCGGCCCTGGGCTTCGGGCAACGACCGCGCCTGGCTGGCGCTGCGGGCGCCGTCGCGGGCCGCGCTCTCCAGCAGCGACGACGTCTGGAAGTACCGCCCGCAGGCCAGCAGGAACATGAACAGCAGCAGCAGCACGGGCGCAAGGATGACCATCTCCAGCGCCATGGTGCCGCGCTGACTACGGATCCCCAGCTTCCGCTTCATCCTCACGCTCTCACTTGTCGGCTTGGAACTGTTCGATCTGGCCGGTGGCGGTCCGGCTCACCTTCAGCTTCAGGCCGGGGACGAGCGACACGGTGTCCCCGGTGACGGTGAACGAGACCTCGCCTTCCGGGCTGTTGTACGACGGGAACGGGACGTCGGTGTGCTGCAACGTCGTCCCGCCGAGCTGCGCCGCGTACGACTGGATGTCGGACCGGACCTTCTCCCCCACCGCCGTGGTGTAGACGGTCGGCTGCACCAGCCGGAGCCGGGACACGCCCTCCTCCGCCGCGTTCAGCGCGACGGAACGCCCGTACAGCCAGAGGGCGGTCTGGATGGACAGGAAGATCAGCGTCAGGATCGCCGGCGCGAGGATGGCCAGCTCGAGTGTGCTGACCCCCCGCTCCGACCGTCTGCGCCGCATCTTCTTCCACCCCGACCGCATGGCTGAGCCGTCAGCTGCCGGTGTCGATGTCGGCGGTGTGCTTGCTGATCACGCGCTTCACCACCACGCCGATCGCCAGCGCGGCGACGACCAGGATCCCCGAGATGATCGCCCACTCGAGTGCGGAGGCGCCCAACTCGGTGTGCCCCTGCCGCGCCCGGGCTCGCTGGGCCTGCGCCCGTGCGAGCGCGTAGCGGGCCATGGTCCGCCAGAACATCAACTCCGAGGTCATCCGATTGCCTTCCAGATCGTGAGGCCGAAGGAGGCCTCAGTATGCCCTGTACGACGGACGAATCCGCCGTGTGGATCCCGTGCCCTGATCACTGTTCGCGTCAACTTCCGAGGATGGCCACGCCGGCCGGGAACGCCAGGAACAAGAAGAACGCCGAGATCATGACGAGCTGCGCGACCAGCATGGATTGAGAGCGCTCACCCGCCTTGCCTTCCACGTCGGCCAGCTCCTTACGCCGCAGCGATGCTGCCCGGGCGAGCAGCGACGAACGGATCTTCGCGCCTTCGTCGCCGGCCAGTGCCAGCGCCGAGGCCAGGTCGCGCAGTTCCTCGACGCCGAGGTCCTCGCCGAGCAGTGCCATCGCGTCCCACGGCGTGATCCCGATCAGCCGCGCGTTCGCCAGCGCCTGCCGGATCCGGGCCATCGCCCAGTGCTCGCCGATCGTGGACGCGGTCATCAGCGCCTCGGGCAGACCGCGGCCGCCGGCCAGGTTCATCGCGACCAGGTCGAGGAAGCTGCCGACCACGTGCCGGAAGTCGCGCCGCCGCTTCTCCGCCTCCTGCCGCAAGGCCAGGTCCGGCAGGAAGAACCCCAGTGCCATGAACGCCAGCGTCACGATCGCCGGCGCCGCACCGGGCGCGGAGAACCCGATCGCGGAGAACAGGAACAGCACGATCGGGATCAGCACCAGCGCGCCGAGAGCGAAGAACACCTTGGTCGCGAGCATCGCGGCGAACGGCTGGTTCATCACCGCGAGGTCGCGGCGGAGCTTGCCGAACGCCCAGCCGCGCGCGTTCGCCTCGGCCTCGAGCCGGCGGCCCAGCGTCTCCCGGGCCCGGTCCACGCCGCCCAGCACCCGCTCGCCCGCCGCGCTGGTGGTCGCGCCGCTGGTGTACCCGCCACGGCCGGCGTCGATCCGCGCGATCGTCGACAACACGTTCGCCCGCGGCTTGATGAAGATCCGCACCGCGACGTACACGCCGAGGCCTGCCAGGCCGCCGGTGATGAAGGCCCAAGTCATCCGCTCACCGTCTCCATCCGGTCGTCACCCGGCCGGTTCAGCCGGCCGTCGGTGCTCATGCCGATCAGGAACCGCTCCGGCACCTCGATCTTGGCCAGTCGCCGCAGCCATACCAGTCCGAGCGCGTACAGCCCGATCACCACGGTCAGCACGGCCTGACCGATGAAGCTCCGGTACGGCGCCATGTACGTCGGGTTGAACAGCACCAGCCCGGCCGCCATGATCAGCGTGATCGCGACGACCACCTGCACGCTGCGCCGGGTAGATCGCCGTTCCGCCGCGACCTTCCGCCGTACGTCGAGCTCCTCGCGGGCGGAATCGGCCAGCGCGCTCAGCACCTCGCGCAGACCGGGTCCGCGGAGCCGGGCGTTCAGCACCAGGGCCGCGACGATCAGGTCGGCGGACGGGTCGTTCAGGTCGTCGGCGAA
The DNA here is from genome assembly GCF_036226565.1 of Kribbella sp. NBC_00709. Taxonomy (GTDB): domain Bacteria; phylum Actinomycetota; class Actinomycetes; order Propionibacteriales; family Kribbellaceae; genus Kribbella. The sequence continues at coordinate 6,861,168 of NZ_CP108996.1, read as the reverse complement.
CCGCATCAGGGCCGAGGGCAACGGTTCGCGGATGCGCAGCCGGTCGACCAGCAGGTTCAGGCTGGGCTTGATCGCCGGGGCCGCGTTCACCGCGGTCGCCGGAATCGCCTGCTCCAGGCCGACCGCGCCGGCGATGGTGTCGCGCAGCGCCTCGGTCCAGGTGGCCAGTGCGTCCAGCCGGTCGATCGCCCGGCGTTCCTCGCCGGTGCCGCCGAAGAAGCGGTCCGCCATCCCGGCCAGCAGACCGAGTGCGACGGCGAGCACCAGCCAGCGGGTCACGACCAGCACGACCAGGCCGACGGCGATGGCCGCGCCCAGGCGAATCAGGTTCTTACGACTGTCGGCGGTGCGGTGCCGGAACAGCGACGGCGTCTCGTCCTTCGGCTCGGTGCCGCGGATCGCGACGATCAGCAGCATCACCGCGCCACCGACCACCGCCCCGCAGAGCAGCGCGCCCAGAGTCCGGTCGTTCATCGCGTCACGCCCACGTTCCGTGGACTAGCGGCTGGTAGCCGAAGTGCTCGAGCTCGTCCATGCAGGCGATCGGCGCGTGCGCGGCGGCGTGACCGTCCGGCCCGGGGGCGAACACCTCGCCGGACAGCACCCGGCCGTCCCAGCCGGTCACCTCGCGGATGCTCTCGACATACCGGCTCAGGCCGCCACCGCGCTGGTAGTCGTTGTGCTTGCGGATGAACACGACGAAGTCGAGGGCGCCGGCGATCAGCATCTGGGTGGCGTCCATCGGCAACCGCTCCAGCGCCTGGATCGCGTAGGTGCTGATCCGGTTGAACACCTCCATCGAGCTGTTCGAGTGGATCGTCGACAACGAGCCGTCGTTACCCTGGCTCATCGCGTTCAGCATCGTGACGATCTCGTCGCCCAGCACCTCACCCACGATGACCCGCGAGGGGTTCATTCGCAGCGAGCGGCGGACGAGGTCGGCCATCGTGACCTCGCCGACGCCTTCGGAGTTCGGCAGCCGCTCCTCGAACGCGACCACGTTCGGGTGCAGGTCCTTGAACTCCCCCAGGCCCAGCTCGAGCGACCGCTCGACCGTGATGAGTCGCTCGTGCGGCTGGATCTCGTTGGCCAGCGCCCGCAGCAGCGTGGTCTTCCCGGAGTTCGTCGCGCCCGCGATCATGATGTTCTTCCGGGCCGCGACCGCGGCCCGCAGGAACGAGCCGACGTCGTCGGAGATGGTTCCGTTCGCCACCAGGTCGCTCAGGTACACCTTGCCGAGGCGGGCGCGCCGGATCGACACCGCGGGGCGCGACGTCACGCCCATCACCGCGGACAACCGGGAGCCGTCCGGCAGCCGCAGGTCCAGCTGCGGGTTGGCCGAGTCGAAGGGCCGGCTCGTCAGACCCGCGTGGGCGGCCAGCACCTGGATCAGCTCGACCAGTTCGTCGTCGCTCTCGGCCACCGGACCGGGAGTCTCCTCGCGGCCGTCGCCGTACTGCACGAAGACCTGGTCGCAGCCGTTGATGTCGATGTTCTCGACCTCGGGGTCGTCGATCAGCGGCTGCAGCCGGCCGACACCGAACAGCGCGGAGTGGATCGCGCCGGCGATCTGTGCGTCGTCGTCCGGGGTCGGCGGCGTCCGGCCCTCGGCCAGCTCGTACCGCGCGTGGTCCTCGAGCACCTGCACGATCAGGGACCGTGCGTACTCCCGCTCGTCCTCCGCACTCATCGGAGGTACGCCGTTCACCTGGTCCCGGCGCCGCTGCTCGTTCAGCCGCTCGGCGACCTGAACCCGCAGCTTCCGAACCAGCTCCTGGTCAGCGCTCATCGACGTCCTCGCTTCGCTCCGGGCGCCGATGAGACACGAGACGCACTGTGCTGGATGGTGACCTCGCTCCGCTCGGTCACTGATAGTCACCCGGCGGGAACGCCGCGTTGGCCATGTCGAAGTCCTGCGGCGGCGGCGCGGAGACCAGGGACGCCATCTCCGCGGTGATGTCGGTCGCGGACCGGATCAGCGGGGTCTTGTCGAGCCTGCCATGGCCACGCCCGTCGAAGAACGCCGCACCGGCTGGGTCGTACGCCAGGTGCCAGCGGTGCCGCACTGGCACAGACATGGCGTCCAGCACGGTCCAGACCTGCTTGACGCCGTCACGCTGCTTCGGATCGGCCACGACGATCACGCCGAGCTGTGCGTCCACATGGTGCACCAGAGTGGACAGCCGCTCGCGCAGATGCGCGACTGACGACCCGGTCGCCGAACACACCATGACAACGAGACGCGCGGACTGGATGACCGGCAGCTGCGGCGACGAGGCACCGATGCGCCCACAGTCGGCCAGTACGTCGCCTTGCTGCATCTGGTTGAACGAGATGCCCAGCGGATGCCACAGACCGCCCATGCCACCGACCTGCTCCGGTGAACGGACACCGAGCAGTACGTCGAGACCGCCGTCGAGCTGCTGGCTGTGCGCGAGGATCACCTCGTCGCCCAGGCCCTTCCGGCTCGCGGCGGCCAGGCTCACCAGGCCGCGGTCGGAGTTGAGCGCCGAACCACCCGGACCGGTCATCCGGATCGCCACGTCGCTGCCGGCCGGGTCGCATTCGGCCAGCAGCACCTGCCGCGGCCAGAGTGCTCCGATGACCAGACCTGCGGTGGTGACGCCGGGTGAACCCTTCGCACTCGCGAATGCCACCAGTGCCATCAGTTGGCCCCGCCGTTGCGCTCCACGTCCGTCTTGGTCCCGGGCGCCAGCTTCGCCACCATGAGGGACTTGGACGCCGCGGCCGCGCCGACAGTGGTGATCTGGTCGGCCGGGACGAGCACGGTCACGTTCAGCGTGCTGTTCGCGCTGGTCTTCGAGTCCGTGATGGCGCCTGCGCTCGAAGTCACAGCGGCCGCCTTGACCAGGGTGACCGGCGCCGTGCCGTCCTGGTTGGCCGTGGGAACCCGGGTGATCGAGACGATGTCACCGACGTCGAGCCCGTCCGACGGTGCGCGCCCGGCCTCGAGGCTGATACCGACCAGGGCAGCGCCGGCCGGGATCGGCTGCTCCCCGTCCTTGGTGAAGTTCTCGGGCGTGACGAACTGGTCCTTGTACAGCCAGGTGGTGGTGTAGCGGCCGAGGTACTTGCTCGCCTCGGACCACGGGATCAGACCGCCGGTCGCGCCGGCCAGGTCGCCGCGGGACAGGTCCTTGGCCTCGAGCTTGTGCCCGGGCGCGAGGCTGTCGGCGGAGATCGCGACGAAGTCGGACCGGTTGCCGCTGTTCAGCGCGATCAGCGCGGACCCGGCCGCACCGAGCAGGATCAGGATCACCGCGAGGGCGGCGAGGGCCGGACGCCGCTCCCGGCTGCCCGGGAGGCGGTTCGGACCACCGCCCGCCGATCGGCCCGCTGCCCGGGCGCCTTGGGAAGGGGTTCGCGTGGAGGACGAGAGACTCACGCGCCTACCGTAATGGCAGCGAGGTGCCACTCGCGCCAACAGGCCGGGCTGTTACCGCGCTGCGACCCGCTTGCGTTCGGTGGTGGTCAGCAGCTCGTTGAAGGCACCCGGGCCGCCGTACAATTGGTCTAGATAGGTGTACAGCGCGCGGAGCGCCTTGCCGACCTCCTGCTGCCACCCGTCCCGCTCCTCCAACCAGGTCGTCAGCGCCCGTCCCTCGACCAGCGTGACCGCCGCGTTCACCGGCTGGATCAGCCGCTCACCGCTGGGATCCGGTACGACGCTGTGCCCGCGGACCTGCCGCACCGCGTCGGCCAGCGCCTGCCGCTCGGCCCCGGTGAAGACGTAGTCGAATCCGGTCCCGCCGTACAGCTGGTCGAGGTAGTCACACAGGGCGATGAACAGCTCCACGCCGTCGTACTCCGGGTTGTCGCCGGCGACGTGCCGCAGCCGCGCGACCATGCTGCGCGCTTCGGGGACGCTCCACTGCGATGTGCCCAACCGGTCGGCCATGGCCTCGATATTAAGTGGCCCGGCTGGCGTAAATCGTTAACAGTTCGGGTGGATCGAGTTGCTGGCAAGTAACCGACAGTTTGCTAGATTCCGGAACTAGGACGTCCTAGTGACAACTGGTGAGCACTTGGACACCCAACGGGAGGGGGTGAGTCGGCTGACGACACCCGTTTCGTCCGCCGCCGATCCGACGACTCGCGCCCGCTGGGCAGTGGGAACCGCGCTCGGGATCCTTCACCCGTCCGCCGTTCCGCTGCGTAACGGCAGGGTCTGGCTGACGGGTCGCGACGACATGCTGCCGGCGCAGGTGATGCGTGGCTTGCAGGAGCTGCTGACCCGCAGGGCCGCGGACCGCGCCGCCGACGACCGTCTGCTGGCGGAGGCCATCGGTGTGCTCGGTGCCGAGGTGGCTCGCGCCCGCGGTCAGCTGCCGGCTCGTGGGGCGATCGATGCGATCGACCAGTACTTGCGGGGGCCGGGGCTCGACCGGTCCAAGCGGGCCGAGGCCGAGGCGATGCTCGAGGTCGCGCTCAGCAGTGCTGCCCCCGACGACGAGGTGGCCGCCGCCCGGCTCGACCGCCTGTCCGGAACGGCGCGCGTTGTGGCGCCTTCCACGATCGCGTCGACCTCGTCCCGGATCAGTCAGGACGCCCATCTCCTCGGCGTGAACGGGCCGGTGAACGGCCCACCCGTTGTGCCTGCCGGCAGCCGACATCGAGCGGCTGTCGGCAGCGGCCATAGACGCGCTGAAGGTCGGCGGGTCTGGACCTCACAAGTTCGCGGCACGGGCCTGGTGACCGGTGCCGACGGACGACCGAGTAGTCAGACCCCACTGACCGGGGCGGCCGCGCTGACGGTCCTTGCCGCGATGGACGACGTCGACCTGGCGGCCTCCTCCGTGACCGACCCGCCCGCCGTGGACCTCCAGGCGCAGCGGGCAGTACTGCAGACGACAGCCACCGACGTACCGCAGCATGTCCGCGTCGAGATCGGGCAGACCACCCTGGGTGCGATGGCGCAGGGCATCATCCGGTCCGGTACGGCGGAAGACCCGCACGTACTGCGGATCTCGGCGCAGCTGGCCGACGAGCAACTGCGTCACGTCTGGACGCACCAGCTCGCCCTGATGACGCAAGAGATCGCGGCCGCGCGAGCGGACCGGCCCCGCGGCGTGCTCGGCCGGCTGAAGTCGGTCTTCAGTCACGAGCGACGCGACCGCAGGCTCCACGCCGACCACGCGGCGTACCAGATCATGGCCCGGGACTGGCAGCAGGCCCGCGCCGAGACACTGGCCAACGGCGCTCCGACCGGGCCGCGCAGCCTGGCGGACCTGGAGCGCGACCTCACCGGCCTCTCCCACACGATCCGCCGCCACGGCGGCTCCGAGCCGGTCCTCCCCTGGGCCGCCGAAGCGATCGCCGGCCCCGACGCCACCGCCTTCGGAGTCGCTGCGGCCCGGGCCCAGGCGGAGGCGACGCCGGCGCGGAACTCCGTCGCGCACCTGCGTCAGGAGGTCGTCACCCAGCTCGAGTCTCTCCAGGCCGCGGCACGCGAGCTGAAGTCGCAGTCGGCCACCAAGGCGGACAGCGAACGGGCCGCGAGGGAGTTGGCCGGGAAGACCGAGCTCGAGGCCGCCACGGAGGAGCAGGGACTAGACCTCGGCGCGGCTGAACGGGCCCGGATGCTGCGGGTCACGGCCGCGGCGGCCGGGAACAAGGCCGACCGGCACAAGGAGATCGGCGCGGCGTACGGCGCCGCGGCGGCCGAGGCCGAGCACGCCGTCGAGGCGTACCGGACGCTCCTGGACGGGATCGATGCGGGCGGGTCGCCGGCCCAGCTCCGGGCGCTGGCCGACGCCGCGCGCAGTCAGGTCACCAAGTACGAGCAGAGCTGCAAGTCCGCCCTGCCGGTCGCGGATGTGCTGATGACCGGCACGCCCGAGGGTGCGCCGCTCCACCTGCCCGTCGACGTCATCAACGAGGAACTGGCCGCGAACGGCGCCGCCCGTCAGCTGCCGTTGACCGGCCCGCTGCCGCTGGAGAGTGCGGAGTACCGCCTGCTGCTGTCGCAGGACGGCATGGTGTTCACCGTCCCCGGCGACGGGGACGGCAGCGTCTCCGAGATGCCTGAGGTCCGGCTCCGGATGCGCGCGCGCGACATCCGGGAGAAGCCGCACCGCGACTTCGACATGGCCGAGCAGATGTCCGGCACGCTCGGCGAGGGCGGCATCAGCGCCAGCACCACGAACACGCACTCGGGCAGCACGACCGTCGGTGTGAACCTGCAGCCGATCATGGCGCTGGCCGCACCGGGTACTCCGCTGCACGCCGCCGCCCAGCTGACCACGCCGAAGGTCCAGGTGACCCACGGCCACACCCTCGCCGACAACGCCGGCGAGACCGGGCACCACCAGCTCGGCTGGGTGAGCGTCCATCGCGGCGAGTCCCTCCTGGTCGAGTGGGACGGCGTACTCGAGGTGGAGGTCCGCAAATCTCCGCTCGAGCCGTGGTCCCCGGTCCGGAGCGTCGACGTCGGCCCGCAGCAGACCTGGGTGGCCAGCCCGTACACGGTAAAGGCACAGTCCGAGACGGTCACGCTCGCGAAGCTCGGCCACGCCCAGGACGTCACTGGCGAGTTCCCGCGGTTCACCATGGACAGCGTCGATGGTCTGCGTGGCATCGCCACGGACGTCATCCGGCAGGCGCACGAGCGGTACGGCGACCTGGACGAGGTCACCGCCAGCCAGATCTCCGGCCTGATCGTGATGGACACTCCGCGGCTGATGCACGAGATGAGCCGGCCGGGCGGGCTCACCCGGAGCTTCCGGTCCGCCGACAACAACGACTACGAGCTCACCTGGGAACTCGAGCCGGACTGGAGCGCGGCCGAGCTCGTCGGCGAGTTCAGCGCCGAGATGGGGATGGAGAAGGTCCCCGTCGGCTTCCTCGGCGGCAACGCGAGCCAGACGTACGGCGCCTCGCTCACCGGCACCGGATCGCTGTCGTTCCCCGGCGTTCGGGACGCGGCGCACCCAGTGGCCGCGGCGACGGCGCTGAACAACGTCGGCGGATCCGGCGTCAACCTGTCCCCGAGCGTGTCGGTCGGGCGGAACGTGTCCCGGCAAGGCGGTCAGAACGTCAGCAACACGACGATCTCGCCCGTCGTCCACCGGTTCATGGGGACCCAGGGCGTCAAGGTCCCGCTCCGGGCAAAGGCGACACTGCGCCGGGTCGGCGACCGGAAACCGCCGATCGTCGTCGAGAACCCCTGTACGGCGCACATGCGGGTCGCGGAGAACGATCTGCTCCGGGCAGGCGGCCGCGCCGACGCGAAGGCCGTCCGCCGGGACAAGGACAAGGCGATCCGGACGGACAAGGACGGCCGGTTGTTGCTGCGCGACGACCCGGAACCGCCGACCGGTCCGCAGACGGCACCCCCGTGGATGGGACGCGGACCGAACCAGATCCGCGGAGTCGGCCAAGGCCTGGTGCAGAAAATCGTCGGCGCGGAGGATGCTTGCCAGGAGGCGCTGGCCGGGCTCCGCGCGGAGGGCCTGGTGCCGAGGGACGGCGAGCCCGCGACCAGGTCCCAGCTCGCCAACCGCGACCGCGTGGTGCAGGCGATCAGTGCGGCGCGGCTCTCGGCGGGGATGAACGAGGCCTGCCAGAGCGGCCTGATCGTGGTGCTCGAGGACCAGGGCTTCGCCGGCACGCCACGCTGGCGGCCGTACCGGTTGACCGTCGACCAGGAGTACGACGAGCAGACCGGCACCTTCATCTCCGAGGGCCGCGGCACCAGCACGAACGAGAACGACGTTCCGCTGGGCATCAGCTCGGAGGCCTCGAGCCGGACGATCGGACAGAGCTCGTCGATCCCGGTCTCGGCCGGTGTCGACGGCTCCCTCGGACCGGCGAAGGGTGTCCGGGGCTGGGCCGCGAAGCTGGGGGTGAAGTTCAGCCGGTCCGCGTTCATGCGGAACATGAGCTGGACGGCGGGACTGCGGATCAACCGGGTCACGCTGAGCGAGGGCACCGAACCGCAGGACCGGGTCAGGCAGAACATCCGGATCAAGTTCGCGGAGATCACCGAGCACGGCGACGCCGAGGCGCTGGCCGATGTCCGCGGCAGCATGGAGATCGCCTACAGCAGCTCGCTGGCCCGGGCCGCGACGCCGGTGTTCGAGCAGGACCCCAAGGCGCCGTCCAGCGAGGCCGTCGAGCAGGCGATCCCGGTCGCCGTCGACGCAGGTAACGCGGCCGACGTGGTGGCCGCCGCGATCCCGGCGATCCGGGCCGACTCCACGGCGCTCCCGGCGCTGTACGGCGCGCTCGCCCCGAGCAGCCTGATCGCGAACCGCGAATGGATGAACGGGACGTACAAGCCGCCGTTCATGGTGGTGCAGGCGCCGGGCAGTCCGATCCATGCCCTCCAGGACGGCACCATCCTGCCGCAGCAGTACCAGGTGCACATCCGCGGCGAGGCGATCAGCCTCACCCACGTCGCGATGACCCAGCAGAACAGCGTCGACATCAACTTCACGATGAGCGACGTCGGGTACACGTCGGGGACGGCCACCTCCGGCGGGATCAGCGGCAAGGCCGGTGGCGGCCCGGTCGCCGCGGACGGCTCGGCGTACTCCGGTGATCTGTCGCTCGGCCGGACCGGCGGTACATCGCAGTCGACCACGGTCAGCGAGACGTCGGGCGAAGAACGGCTGCTGATCAACGCCGGTACGCACCATCAGTTCCTGGAGCAGTACCGGATGTTCGCGGACATCGTGCACAACGGCCAGGTGGTTGGGACCGTACCGCTGCCCGGTGCGACGGTGCAGAAGCTGATGGCCGAGCGGCGGGCGCTGGAGCTCTATGCGGCCGGCAAGCTCGACCTGCCACTGCCGATGGTCAGCGACGCGGCCGAGCGGTACCTGAACGACAAGCTCCCGCTCAGCCCGCGCGTCCGAGGCGGCTTCATCCGCCGCTACACGCTGGAGAAGCAGGGCGTCACCACCGGCCTCGCGCCGACGCACACGACCGATCGGTTCGCTGCGAAGCTTCGCGAGGCCGGCCTCGCCGCGGCGGACCAGCACCAGACCGAGGACGAGCGGCTCACCGCGACCCTCGATCAGTCCGACGAGATGGCAGCGCGCGGCCGCACCATGCACACCTCGGAGGCCTACCAGGACAGCCTGGGCTCGGCCGAGGTCGAGAAGCTGGTGGTGGTCTCGGGCGACGAGACCCGGCCGGCCGACCTCCGGCCACAGGTCGCGGCCCAGATGGACGAGGTGGCTCCCGGTCTGCGGAACGCGAGTCCGGTGGTGCAGGCCGCGCTCGATATCGCCCTCGCACCCGCCAACATCAGCGGCCAGCTGGACGACATGCTCAGCCCGGACGGAGTCGAGATCCCGATCGAGGCGCCGCTCGACGGACGGGCGCATCCCGACGTACTGCTGGTCCGGGTGCGGGCGCACTTCGAGGGCGATGTGACCGTTCGCGCCGTGCTGACCGACGCGGACGGGAAGATGCTCACCGACGAGCACGGCCGGCCGAAGCTGGCGGCCGAGCAGGCCGGCGGAGCCGAGCAGGAGTACGACTACGAGACGCGCGATCGGTCGGTGACCCGGACCCGGACGATCACCGTCGGCGCCGACGGCGGGGTGCCCGCGGTGGGCACCGTGAGTCCCACCGGCAGTGTCTCGACGGACCTGACCACGACCGACACCCAGGGCGACGGCCATCAGAACACCAACCTGCGCCGGCACGGCATGTTCGTCCGGAACCTGGCCGAGCGGAAGGTGGTCTTCACCACCGAAGTGGTCCGGCTGCACCATGCCGGTGCGGCCACCATGAACAGCACCGGCGCGAAACTTCGCCGGCTCGACCCGGACACCGCCGTCACCACGTCCGCCCCGCGCCAACTGACGGCCGATCTGTTCATGATGATGCCGGAAGGCGAGCTGCGCGACGGCCCGGCTCCGGAGACCGCTGAGGTGGCCGAGCAGCGCCCGGACCACCGCGTCGTCCGGCTGCCCGAAGGCGCGACGCCGGTCCGCTCGGTGCCGTTCGGACGGGGCGAGAAGAAGCAGGACCAGCTGTACGACAACCTGAGCGCCGTCCTCCGGCGGCCCGAGTTCCTGGGCCGGCGCGGCATGGCCACCTTCCGGCACCTGGTCCGGTCGACGCTGAAACCGAGCGCGCTGAAGGCGAAGATCGGCCGGTTGCTCGACGGTGGGATCGCACTGCCGCCGATGAAGCAGCCGGGCAACGGGAAGTCGATGATCAACGTCACGGTCAATGCCGTTCCGGTCGGCTGGGAGCTGAGCGGCGACCCCTCGTCGGGGCAGGAGGGCCATGTCTGGCGTAGCCAGCGCGTGGCGCGCGCCGGCAGCTCCCACACCCGGATGACACCGCTGACGGCGACCGGCGGGCTGGACGCCGGAGTGGCGTCGATCAGCGGCTCGGTGGGTGACCAGGTCAACGAGCAGACCGCCGACGCGAAGGGCACCCGGTTCGAGCTCAGCCGCTTCCTCGAAGGGCAGATGGTCACGGTCCGGATCCCGGTCGTGTACGACGCCACGATCCGCACCAGCACCGACAACGGCCGCGGCGAACAGGTCACCAAGAAGACCACCCACGTGCCCAACCTCGCGAACGGCCAGATGTTCGTGCGGATGCTCGGACACCGGTACCTCGAGGGCCTCCGGCAGCTGGAGCAGGGCGCCGCACTGGACTCGGTCCTCGCGGACTCCCGGCTGCAGGCCGTGCCGGAGAAGCTGGGACGGCCGGACCTCGTCGCCACGGAGTACGGGCAGGGCAAGTCCGGAACGGAGTACCAGCCGTACCGGCCGCTGCTGGACGCGATCGACCGGGCGCAGAGTACGCAGAAGCCGGTCGTGCTGCTGGTCAAGGAAGCCGACGGCACGGAGCGGAAGTACCAGGCGCTGCCCGGCGACCCCGCACGGAACAAGCCGGCGACCCTGCTCGGGGTGAACGACGGCGGTTTCGCCTCCGCGTTCGCCACGCTGAACCCGCAACTGGCGCGGATGGCCGAGGGCCGGGTCGACCTGCGCGGGCTCTACAACACGTCGTCGCCGGACGGCAGCTTCAGCGCCAAGGTGGCCGCCGAGCTGGAGAAAGCCGGCGTACCGCGCGATGTGCTCAAGGCACTCGACTACACGACCGCCGCGCGCACCATGAAGCCGGCGTCGCCCGCCGAGGCGCGGCACACGGCAAGTCGCGGCTCCGGGCGAACCATTGCACCAACCGGCCACGGGCCGACGATGAGTGGGCCGGGGGGCCAATGATGACTGGAGATCGAGAGGGGCGGAATGGCATTCGCGGTGGCGCGGACCCGGGACGAGGCGCAGCTCTACCTGGAGCTGCACCCGTGCCCGGACTGCGGGTCGGTCGACGCGCCGTGGGAGCAGGCGCTGGTCGAGATCGACGGCGAACTGGTGTCCAGCTACGCCGCGAGCTGCCCGGGTTGTGACGCGGAACGCGAGTACCTGTTCGGTCTGCCGGCTCGGGAGACGCCGGTGCATGGCTGGCCCACGTTCGGCGGTCCGGAGCCGTCGGAGTTGCTGGACGCCGGTCAGTGGCTGGACGTCGCCGACAGCGCCGCCGCGGAAGTCCCCGCGGACCCCGCCGAGGCCGGTAAGGTGCTGGCCGTCGCGCAGGCAGCCGTCGACGAGGTGATCAAGTTCGTGCCGGCCGGCGCGGACGACGTACCGGAGGACGAGTTCTGGACGCCGGAAGGCCGGGCGGTCCGGGACGCGGAGCCCGGCCGGTTCCGGCTCGAACGGTTGCTGATGGCACGTGACACGTACGACGCACTTGGCCGAGATCTAGGAGCGAGATAACCGATGCTGACCGCGAGGACCCTGATCGAGGCCCAGATCTACGTGAGCCTGGTGACCGCGGCCGACCCGGAGGCCCCCGCGGTCGTGCCGGCCCGGCCCGAGCCGGGGGTGAACGTGACAGAAGGCCCGGACGCGTGGGTCTTCGCGTCGCCGGCCGGCGAGATCACCATCCCGTACGCCTCCGAGCGCGCCGCCACCACGATCGGAGCCCGGTTCGGACTGGGTACGTCGCGGCTGGTCGACGCGGCGCAGTGGGCGATCGTCTCGGCGTCGTTCGCCCGCCGGGCGCTGGACGCCGACATGGCCTACACCGGTGCGCCGGGCCAGGACCGCACCGCGGTCGAGCTGAACTGGGAGTTCGCCGCCGACGCCGTCGCCGAGGCGATCAAGTTCCTGCCGGACGGCGCCGACGAGGTACCGGACGCGGACATCTGGTCGGAGTACGGCAAGCAGGCCAAGGCCCGGCACCCGCACCTGGTCAGCCGCGCCAAGCTGCACGACGACCTGGAGTACTACCGCGGCACGCTCGAGGACTTCCGCGCGCTCTACGACAACCGGTCGTGATGTGACGAACGCCACCGGCAGATAGTTACTCTACTGTCGAGAAACATGGCGAAAAGTTGAACATCCGGTTGCTACTCTCCCCGATCACACCCGGTGCCCGACGGCATCGGGCTCTGAACGGGGAGTCCTGGATTGACGACTGCGGTGAGCCCGGAGGCCGGCCCACGAGACCGCGCCCGCCGGGCGCTCGGGCTCGCGTTCGGCGTCGTCGCGCCGGACGCTGTCGCCCTTCGTGACGGCACTCTCCGGCTGCGCCATTCGCGCGACCGGCTGGCCGCCAAGGTCCTGCGCAGGCTCGAGCGCCGGCTGACCCGCCGGGCCGGCGCGGACGTCACCAACGACCGGCTGTTCGCCGAGGCGGTGGCGTTCGTCGGCGCCGAGCTCGACCGGGCCCGGGGCGGGTCCCGTGCCGATGGCGCCACGCGGGCGCTGGACGGCCTGCTCGATCTGCCGGGCCTGCCCGCGACCCAGCGGGCCGAGACTCAGGCGCTGCTCCAGGACGTACTGGACGGCAACGACCTGGCCACCGACGCCGACCTGCGACGGCTGACGAACGTACGCGCCCGCCGCCGAGTCCCGGGCCGACCCCTCGCAGCTGACCTCATCACCGCGGCACAGTCGCTGAACCGCGACGCCGAGCGCCTACAGCAACCGCAGACAACTCCCCCGTCCCTGCGGTCACCCGGCCGCCCACGCCGCCCCGTCGGCGACAAGCACCGCACCGGTACAGGCACTCCGGGTGGCGGCAATCCAAGCGGTGGGTTCTTCGGGTGGATTCGTGGGCTGGTGGAGCAGGCTCGGGGCGGGGTTCGGGCTGACCAGGAGAAGCGGGATCGGCGGGCCGAGGCGCAGTACGCCGAGTTCCGGCTGCTCAGCTCGGAACGGCGGGAGACCCGCGACGGTCTCGGCGTACGTCCCCTCGGCGACGTCGAACGCGATCTGGCGAACCTGTCCCAGGCGATCCGGCGTGGCGGGCATCCGGCTCCGACGGTTCCTTCGGCCGGGCTGCAGGTCGTCGTACCGGATCAGGAGCACGTGCTTCCGACGACCCCGGAGGAGCGCTTCCGGGCGCACGTACGCCGGCAGGTCGCCGACCTGGGCGCCGCAGCCGCACACCACGCGCACCGGGCCGAGGTACGGACCGCGAGCGCGGAGCTGGCGGGTGAGCAGGCAGCCGACCTGTTCGAGGCGGCCGACCAGCAGAGTGCCGCACAGGACGCGTCCGCGAACGAGCGGGCCCGCAGACTCCGCACCCGGGCAGTGGCCAGGCTCCGGACCGCCGACCGACACACAGAGATCGCCGAGGACTGCACTGCCGCGGCCGACCAGGCACGTGCCGCTGCCGACGTCTACCGAGCCCTGCTGGCGTCGCCCGACGTAGACCCGGATGCCGTGCAAGCGGCCGCTGATCAGGTCCGCGCGTACGAGGTGGCCACTGCGGCCACGCTGCCTGCAAAGGACGTGCAGCACAACGGTCTCCCGTCCGGGCGCCTCCCCCACCTCTCCCGGCTCTGCCAGGAGCTCAATCAGGCCCTGGCGGAGCGCAATTCGACGTACCGCTTCACCCCCGACGTCCTGCACCGGACGCTGCGCGGGGAGAGCCGGCGGACTCTGTCACCGAACGGCTTCGTGCTGACGATCGGCAACAACCCCCGGGCCGACGTCGACGAGCTCATCCAGATCCACCTCAAGCTCGATCCCGGCGAGCTGCAAGAGGTGCTGGACAGTCCGATCAACCTCGACGAGGCCCAGGTGGGACAGGTGGTCCAGGGCGGCTTCAACGTCGCCACAGCGGCGGGCCAGAACTTCGACAGGACACTCGGCGCCAATCTGCGGGTCGTGACCGAGGCATTGCCGGACACCAGCAAACTGAAGGCCGCTGCCCGGATCGTCTCGCCCGGGGCCGAGGTCGCCAGCGGGCGCGGTCTCTCGGTCGCCGGCGGGGCAACCGAGTTCGCGCAGAGCGGTGCGGTCGAGGCGCTCCGCGGGGAGTTCCTGCGGTACCGGTCGACCCGGCCACGCTGGAGCTGGCGGATCCGGGAGTCGGCAGTCGCCGATTGGTCGCCTGCCCATGTCGTCGACTCCGGCGCGGAGCACGACAACGCCGTCCTCGATCTCGGGTTCATCCACACCTACACGGTCCCGCCGCCGACCGATCAGATCGACCTGGAAGCGCTCGACCTGTCGGCGGAGCGCAGTACGGCGATGCCGGAGCACATGGCCACCCGCGTCGATGGTCTCGACGACCTGTGCGACCGGACAGTCGCCGAGCTCCGGCACCGGCTCGGATCCCTCGACCGGGTCGGGCACGACCGGGTCCGCAGCCTGCTCGCCGAGGATGCGTTGATCAGGCTGGACGAGACCACCAAGCCCGGCGGCGTCTGGAGACTGATCACGAACGGCGGCCGGCCGGTCGCCTGGGCGCAGCTGGAGACAGTCGCGGACCTGGAGTCCGCGGAGCTGGTCAGCGACAGCTCTCCCGACCACAAGCTCGAGATGTGGCGCGTCGGCAACTCGGGCACCTCCGGCAGTCAGGGCTTCAGCTCCTCGCGGACAGTCAGCGTGACAGCTGCCATCGGTGGTACGGGGTTGTCTGACGTCGGCTCGACCACCGCCGACGTCGCCCCGGGACTCCGCGCGGGACGGAACACGGGCCAGGACGACACCGCGTCGACGGCCGACCTCGGGAGTCGTTGGAGCACCCAGCGAGTCGCGCCCACCGTTGGTGTGAAGCTGCGTCTGCGGCACAAGGTCACCGTCCACCGCCTCGACCGCCACGAGTCGTTCACCGCCGAGGGCGAGGGCGACGCGTACCTGCGGATGGCGGAGCGGGACGCGTTCCGGTACGGGCTTCCGGTGCCCGCCGCGGCTCTCGTCCGCGACGAGAAGGGCAACCTGCGACGCGGTACGGACGGCCGGCTGCTGCTGCGTGGAGACCCGCACCCTGCCGAGAACCCGCTGCGCCTGCCGGTGTGGCTGGGCAACGGACCGGGCCAGTTGCGTGGCGCCGGACCGGCGATGATCCGGGAGCTCACCGGCACCGACGCAGCCCTGGAAGGTTTCCTCGCGCATCTCGGCCGGCAGTCGATGATTCCTCCGCTCGACGACAACGGCTGCCCGATCCCGGCCGACCTCGCCGGCCAGGACTCCGCCGTCGTGCTCAGCCGCTCGGAGAACTGGGAGCGCGCCTGCCAGCAACTCGCGCGGCATCGGCTGGAGACCGGCTACGACCACGCGGCACAGGGCGGTCTGACCTTCCAGCTCACCGAGCACCGGACCGGCCACCCACCACGAGTCCGGTCGTACCGGATCGAAATCGATCAGCACTTCGATCGTGCGACAGCGATCGGTGTCGCCGACAGCGACATGGTCGTCAACGTCGACATCGGAGTGAGCACGTCCGGCCGCTCCAGCAGCCGGTCGCACAGCCTGCCCTGGTCGGCCCGGCTCGGGGTGAGCAACGCACCCGCCGCCGGTCAGGCCGGAGCCACACCGAAGGCGGGGATAGCGCTCGGCCGGTCGTCGCTGGGGCGGATCCTCGGATGGTCGTCGAGCCGGGGCGGGTACCGGATGACGGTGTCCGAGTCGAGCTCGCAGGTCTCGGTGTTCGACGTACCGCACACGATCAGGATCAGCGAGATCACCCCCGACGGCGGATCGGTGCCGGTGGCCACATCGGAAGGCAGTGCGCGGGTCTGTCTCGACAGCGAGTTCTGTGCCGAGGTCGAGGAGCCCGTACTCGCCGTACCGGGCCGCGTAGATCCCGGTCTGCTGCAGGTCGCGACCATCCAGCATGTCGACGCGCGCAATCCGATCGGACGGCTGACTGCCGCCGTACCGGACCTGGGGCGTGGCGACACCTCCGCGCTGCACCACCTCGGCGCCTTCCTCGCCCCGCGCAACCTGATCGCCCGACCCGAACTGCTCAGCACCGAGTACCGCACCGGGCTGGCGGTCAGCCCGGCGCCGTCGGACCCGCTCGAGGCGGTACGACGACGCAGCCTCAGCCCACGGCGTACCGCGCTCAGCGTCACCACTCGCGTGGAGAACCTCAAATTCGTCGGCAACGGGCAGCCGATCCTGGCCGAGCTCAACGTGACCCTGGCAAGCACCGCGAGTACGTCGGGCGTCTCCACCGGAGCAACTGCCGGCATCGACGGCGGCAGCGGCTCGGTGGCGGCCGATGGGCGGTCGATCGGCGGATCGGTCGGACTGAACCGGTCGACCACCATCTCCTCGGCCGGATCCGAGTCGGCCACCACAGGGGTCGAGCGGACACTGATGCGGGACGGGCAGCACTACGAGTTCTGGGGCGACCTCGTCCTGGAGGCGCAGCTCCGGGCCGGCGGCGCCGCGCCGCGGGCGATCCCGCTGGAGACAGGGGCCGTCGTACTCACGCTGCCCGAACGCGACGCACTGCACGCGTACGGGCGCAACGAGCTGGACCTCCCGCTGCACCAGGTCTCTGACGCCGTCGAGCGACTGCTCGACAGCAACCTCGACCTCCCGCGCCGCACCACGACCGCGCTGCTGCGGCGCTACCTGATCGAGAAGGCCGGGGCCGGCGGCCTGGCCGCGGAGCACACCGACGACCGGCTGATCGAGAAGCTCCGCGAGGTAACGGGTCTCACCGGGCCACCGGACGAGCGGCTCGACGCCGTACTCACGGCGGCCGAGGCGATCGCCCGGCAGCGGGTCGAGGTCCGGCCACCGCGCCATTACAAGCAGCTGATGGGCGCCGCACAGGTCGAGCGGTCCTCGCTGCAGGATCACGACGGCAATGACAGCGACCTGTTCCGCGAGGTCAGCGCCGCCGTCGAGGCCCACTCCCCGGAGGCGATGGAGGACCCGGTCCTGGTCAGTGCGCTGCGCGGTGATCTGGCCGGCACGCGCTGGCGCAACCAGATGGACGACATGCTCGACCCGCGCGGCTTCGTTCGTGAGCTCCCGGTCCGTGACGGCACGGGTGACCGCAACATCCGGGTCCGGGTGCGGCTCAGGTTCACCGGTCCGGTGTCCACCGAGGCCGGCGGGACCGAGGGGCAGACCGGCAACGGCTTCGGACTCGTCCAGCTGTGGAACATGCGGGAACACAACCGCAGCGTCACCGAAGGCACGTCGTACGGCGGCTCGCTCGGCGCCTCGGCCAGCGACGGTGCCGAGGCGAACCTCGGAGCCGGTGTGGAGCTCAGCACCTCGACGACCGCGCTGAGCAGCGAGCTCAACACCCGCATCAGCACCGGCCTGTCGATCACGACGGCCCGGGTCGAGCGGGACTACCAGATCGTCATCGAGGTCGAGGACTCGGCGTCCCCCGGCGGCAACCAGACCGCTGGGCGATCGATGACCCGGCGGGAAGCCTCCGGGCGGCTGAGTCTCTCGGTGCCGGTGTCCGTGCTCAACTCGGCGCCGCCGCCCCAGGAAGGTCCGGAGGTCTCCGACCATCGGCCTGTCACGCTGCCGGACAACTATCTGGTCGAGGGCACCCAGCCTTATCGCAGCGGTGCGGCGCCGGAGAACACTCTGTTCGACGCGGTCTGCGCCCGGCTGGGCCGATCCGACCTGCTGCGGGCGGCAGGTGTCCGGATGCACCAGACGACCTTGGAGTCCCTGCTCGGTGCGAGCAACCGGATGGTCGCGTTCCAGGAGATGGCCGGGCCCTCGGGGTACGAACTCGTCCCGCTCGCCATCCCCGGGCAGAGCACGCGGGTGGTCGCGGTCCGGGTCCGCGCGGAGCTTTCGGGCCTCGAGCTGGTGTCGGATCCGGACGAGGGGTTGACCACCCAGCTCGGCGAGAACACCCGTGAGCTGCGAGTCAGCCAATTGACCGCCAAGAGCAACCGGCTCCTCCCCGGCTCGCGCACGATCGGGGGCACCACGCCCGGCGGCGAGCTCACTGCGAGCGTGACCGCCGCCAAGCACGTCAGCGAGCAGGACACCGGTACGGTCGGCGCGCGACACGAGACCGGCTCGTACGAGTCCGGGCAGGTCGTCACGGTCAAGGTGAGCGTCGACTACCACCTCGACTTCGAACGCCGCCGGATCGACCGGAACAACCGGCCGAAGGTCGAGCGCTCCGATTCGCTGCACCGCGCGGCGTCCGGCGAGGCGTACCTGACGATGTTCCGGCACGAGTACGACGCGATGCGGGCCCGGATGGAGGCCGGTCAGCCGGCGCTCGCCGGCTGGGATCCGGCGCGGCTGCCGCAGCCGGCCCGCCCCCGGACCGTGGCGATTCACGTGGTCGCCGATGAGCAGCACCCGTACCAGCCGATGGTCGACGCTCTCGACCAGGCCCGTCAGGACGGCGTGAAGGTGCGGCTCACGATCCGCGAGCCGGAAGGCAAACGGCAGGTGTACGTCGCCACTCCGGACGGCGCGATGACCGGCGGAGACGGCTTCGGGGCCGCGTTCGCCACCCTGCATCCGCGGCTCGCGCTGCTGGCCGAGGGCCGGGTGAATCTCCGCGAGCTGTACGACTCGCGCTCGGGCCCGTTCACGGGGGCCGTTGTCGACGCCCTGCAGGAGCATGGCATCGCCGCGTCGGTGCTCGCCGAGACCGATTCGCGGATGCGCCGTCCGCGGACCGCGGAAGAGCGCGCGGGCCTGCCGCCGCACCGAACGACCATGTCCAACCCCGGAACAGGGATGACGATCGATTGAGCACCGACGACTACGACCCGCCGTACGCCATCGCCCGGACGCCCACCGAGGTCGCGCTCTACCTCGACCTCACGCCGTGCCCGGACTGCGGTTCGGACCAGGCGGACTGGCGGGACCGGCTGACCGCGCTCGACGACGAGCCGGTGCTGATCTACACCGGCAACTGCGCGGACTGCGGCGCGCTGCGGGAGTATGTCTTCTCGCCACCGCCGGGTCCGTCACCTGGCCCCTTCGGCGGGCTCGAACCGTCTGAGCTGATCGACGCCTGCCAATGGCTCACGGCGGCCGACCGGATCGCCGGTCAGGTGGCCGCGGACGATCGGTCCGAGTCGGCGCGGACCGTGATGACGATCGCGCGGCAGGCGGTGGAGGAGGTCGTCAAGTTCATCCCGCCGAGCGAGGACGCCGTACCGGACGAGGCGTTCTGGACGGACGCGGGGCGGGCTGAGCGTGCGCTCGATCCCGGGCGCTTCCGGCTGGACCGGTTGCTGGTGATCCGGGACAGCTACGCCTCGGTCTGATCGAGCTCGATCCGGATCGCGCGCGCGTCGGCGCCGGCCTGTTCGAGAACCTTCAGCTTCGGATCCGGTACGCCGAGGAACGGCGGCCGCACCAGTGCGGGCAGGTCCTTCAAGCGGGGATCCTCGAGCACGGTCTCGACCGCCCGCCGGTCTCCCCCGCACACCAGCACGTCCAGCTTCGCCGGCGCGAGGATCCGGACTGCGACCTCCGTCGCGGCGGCGAACGCCTCCCGCGCCTGGTTGTCCCGCCGGCGCGCGTACCGCTGCTGCGACCAGCCGCCGGCCTTCGTGGTCCCCTGCACATGCCGGGACCCGACCTTCGAGTCGAGAAGCTTGCCCCCGGCAAACACCCCGGCGCCGTACCCGCCCCGCCGGACGAGCAGCACGCCGAGCCGCCGCTCGGCCAGCACATGTGCGACGAGCCCCTCGCGGGACAACACCGCGAGGGGCTCGAACGGCACGGTGACGACGGCCGAGGAACCGTCCTCGGCAGCCAGCGTGACGCTGGCCGGCGTCACGTCGTACTCGACGTCACCGTGCCGTTCACCGAAGCCGGTCAGCCACCTGTCCAACCGCTCCGGTGCGACGGAAACGATCTTGCTCACACGTTGAAGCCGAGCGCCCGCAGCTGGTCGCGGCCGTCGTCGGTGATCTTCTCCGGGCCCCACGGCGGCATCCAGACCCAGTTGATCCGGAAGTCGTTGACCAGGCCCTCGAGTGCCATCCGGGTCTGGTCCTCGATCACGTCCGTCAGCGGGCAGGCCGCCGACGTCAGGGTCATGTCGATGATCGCCGTGCTGGTGTCGTCGACGGTGATGCCGTAGATCAGGCCCAGGTCCACCACGTTGATGCCGAGCTCCGGGTCCACGACGTCCTTCAGGGCCTCGGTGACGTCGTCCACCTTGGCCGGGGACGCGACCGGGGACGAAGCAGCCTCCAGGTCGACCTCGGGCAGCTCGATCTTCTCGTCGGTCTGGTCAGGCATTCTTCACTCCTTCGTTGGCTGCGAGGGCCTGAGCGGTGGCATCGCGCCACGCCGACCAGCCCAGCAGTGCACACTTCACCCGCGCCGGGAACTGCGCGACGCCCGCGAACGCCACACCGTCCTCCAGAACTTCTTCGTCCGGCTCGACATTCCCCCGGCCCTGCATCAGCTCGAGGAACTTCTCGTACGTCGCCATGCCCTCGGCGACCGGCTTGCCGATCACCAGGTCCGACATCACCGATGTCGCCGCCTGGCTGATCGAGCAGCCGACGCTGTTGTGCGTGACGCCCTTGACGGTGTCGCCGTCGAGCTCGACCCGGAGCGTGACCTCGTCCCCGCAGGACGGGTTCACGTGGTGCACCTCCACGTCGTACGGGTCCGACAGCTCCGCGTGGTGCGGGGTGCGGTAGTGATCCAGGATGATCTCCTGGTAGAGGCTGTCCAGCTGCATATCAATCCACCTTGAAGTACTTGCGCACGAATCCCAGGCCGTCCACGAGCGCCTCGATCTCCTCGGGGGTCGTGTACAGATAGAAAGACGCTCTGGTCGACGATTGCATTCCGAACCGCTCGTGCACAGGCCGGGCGCAGTGGTGCCCGGCGCGGACCGCGATACCCCGGGTGTCCAGCACGGTCGAGACGTCGTGCGGGTGGACGCCGTCCAGCGCGAAGCTGATCGCACCGCCGTGATCGGTCGCGTCGGTCGGCCCGAGGATCTTCAGCCCCGGCACCGTCTTCAGCCCCTCGAGCGCGTACTCGACGATCGCGTGCTCGTGCGCCGCGATCTTGTCCATCCCGATCCCGGACAGGTAGTCGACGGCCGCACCGAGCCCGACCGCCTGCGCGATCGGCGGCGTACCCGCCTCGAACCGGGCCGGCGGAGCGGCGTACGTCGAACCGGTCATCCGGACGATCTCGATCATCTCGCCGCCACCGAGGAACGGCGGGAGCGAGGCGAGCAGGTCGTACCGGCCCCAGAGCACGCCGATGCCGGTCGGGCCGACGACCTTGTGACCGGTGAAGGCCAGCAGATCCGCGCCCAGCGTCGAGACGTCGACCGGGAACTGCGGGACCGCCTGCGACGCGTCCACGACGACGGTCGCGCCGACCGCATGCGCCTTGGCGGCGATGTCGGTGATCGGGTTGATCGTCCCCAGCGCGTTCGAGACCCAGGTCAGCGCGACCACCTTGGTGTCCGAGGTGAGCAGCTCGTCGATGTTCGACAGGTCGAGCCGACCGTCCTCGGTCACGCCGAACCACTTCAGCGTCGCGCCGGTCCGCTCGCACGCCAGCTGCCACGGGACGATGTTGCTGTGGTGCTCCATCTCGGACACCACCACGACATCGCCCGGCTTCAGCGACGCACCGAGCGTGTGCGCGGCCAGGTTGAGCGCCTCGGAGGCGTTCTTGGTGAAGACGATCTCGTCCCGCGACGGCGCGCCGATGAAGGCCGCGACCTTGTCCCGGCCGCCTTCGTACGCCGCCGTCGCCTCGGCACCGAGCTGGTGCATGGCGCGGGCGACGTTCGCGTTGTGCTTGAGGTAGTGGTCCTCGATCGCCTGCACCACCTGGCGTGGCTTCTGCGAGGAGTTCGCCGAGTCCAGGTACACCAGCGGATACCCGCCCGCGAGCTCGCGGGACAGGATGGGGAAGTCCGCCCGGACCGACTGCAGGTCCAAGGGACTGCTGAACGTCCGGGCGTCGATCACTTCGCGCCTGCCTTGAGGAAGCGCTCGTACCCGTTGGCCTCGAGTTCCTCGGCCAGCTCCGGGCCGCCCTCTTCGGCAACCCGGCCGTCGACGAACACGTGCACGAAGTCCGGAGTGATGTAGCGCAGGATCCGGGTGTAGTGGGTGATCAGCAGAACGCCCTTGTCGCCCTTCTCCGCGAACCGGTTGACGCCGGTGGAGACGATCTTCAGCGCGTCGATGTCGAGGCCGGAGTCGGTCTCGTCGAGGATCGCGATCTTCGGGTCGAGCAGCTCCAGCTGGACGATCTCGTGCCGCTTCTTCTCACCACCGGAGAAGCCCTCGTTGACGTTGCGCTGACCGAAGTCCGGGTCCATGTCCAGGTCGGCGAGCGCCTTGTTGACGTCCTTGACCCAGGTCCGCAGCTTCGGCGCCTCGCCGTCGATCGCGGTCTTGGCGGTGCGAAGGAAGTTCGACACGGTCACGCCGGGCACCTCGACCGGGTACTGCATGGCCAGGAACAGGCCGGCCCGGGCGCGCTCGTCGACCTTCATGTCGAGGACGTCCTCACCGTCGAGGGTGACGGTGCCGCCGGTGACGTTGTACTTCGGGTGGCCGGCGATCGAGTACGCCAGCGTGGACTTGCCGGAACCGTTCGGGCCCATGATCGCGTGCGTCTGACCACCGGCGATGGTCAGGTCGACGCCGCGCAGGATCTCCTTCGGGCCGTTCTCGGTGTCGACCGACACGTGCAGGTCGCGGATCTCGAGTGTCGCCATGAGGTTTCTTCTATCTCCGTCTGGTCTACAGGGACTTCTGGTTCAGGGGGTTCTTCACATCGACGAGTACGTCGTCGCCGTCCAGCCGGACCGGGTAGATCGGCACCGGGTCGTACGCGGGCAAGCTGGTCGGCTCACCGGTGCGCAGGTCGAAGCGGGAGCCGTGCAGCCAGCACTCGATCTCGCACTCGCCGACGTCACCCTCGGACAGCTGGATCTGCGCGTGCGAGCACTCGTCCCGCACCGCGAAGAACTGCCCTTCGCTCTTCACCACCGCGACCTCGACGCCGCCGACCTCGACCGGGATCACTCCCTCGTCGGGTACGTCGGCGGCGGCGCAGGCGCGCTCGAACGTGTCGCTCACTGGGTCACCTTCACTGGCCGATGACCGCCTTGGCGGATGCGTCCAGCGCAGCGGTCCGGGCGAGCTTGTCTTCGATCACCTCGTGCAGGTGCTCGGTGACCTCGGGTACGCCGATCTTGCCGATGATGTCGTTGAAGAAGCCGGACACCACCAGCCGCCGGGCCGCGTCCTCGGGGATGCCGCGGGCCTGCAGGTAGAACAGCTGCTCGTCGTCGAACCGGCCGGTCGCGGACGCGTGGCCGGCGCCCTCGATCTCGCCGGTCTCGATCTCCAGGTTCGGCACCGAGTCGGCGCGGGCGCCGTCGGTCAGGACCAGGTTCCGGTTCAGCTCGAAGGTGCTGGTGCCTTCGGCCGCGGCCCGGATCAGCACGTCGCCGATCCAGACCGAGCGGGCGTGGTCACCGGCCAGCGCACCCTTGTAGATCACGTTGCTCTTGCACTGCACGGCCTCGTGGTCGACGAACAGCCGGTTCTCGTGGTGCTGACCCGACTCGGCGAAGTACACCCCGAGGAGTTCGGCGTCGCCGCCAGGTCCGGCGTACCGGACGTTGGTGGCGATCCGGACGATCTTGCCGCCCAGCGTCACGACGACGTGGTGCAGCTTCGCGTCCCGGCCGACCAGCGCGTCGTGCTGGCCGAGGTGGATCGACTCGTGGTCGCCCTGCTGGATGCTGACCACGCGGAGCTCGGCGCCGTCGCCGACGACGATCTCGACGTTGCTACCGAGCTCGCCGGCACCGGTGTGATCGATGATCACGATCGCCTTGCTGTGCCGGCCGGCGTCCACGATCAGGTGGCTGAAGCCGCGGGCGCCGAGGCTCGCGACGTTCACGTGCACGGCCTCGGTCAGCTCGGCCTCGACCGGGATCCGGACCGCGAGTGCCTCGCCGGCGTGGTTCCAGGCGATGGCGGCGGACCGGTCCTGCGGCGTACCGACCTTGAGCGAGTCGGCCGCGACGGTCTCGAACACGACACCCTCGGGACCGCTGGTGTCGATCTTCGGGGTTTCGCTGCCGGCCGCGTCGTCGAACAGTGCCTTGAGCTGCTTGACCGGGGTGAAGCGCCACTCCTCCTCGCGTCCGGTCGGCACCGAGAACGCATCGACGTCGTACGACGTCGGCCGCTCGCTGCGGGCCTGGAGCGGGACCGGCGAACCCGGCCCGTGGGAGTGCGCCTTGTTGCCGGTAGCAACAAGGGTTTCAGCAGACGACATCAGCCGACGGCCCCTTCCATCTGCAGCTCGATGAGCCGGTTGAGTTCCAGTGCGTACTCCATCGGGAGCTCGCGAGCGATCGGCTCGATGAAGCCGCGGACGATCATCGCCATCGCCTCGTCCTCGGCCATGCCCCGGCTCATCAGGTAGAAGAGCTGGTCGTCGCTGACCTTGGACACGGTCGCCTCGTGCCCCATCGCCACGTCGTCCTCGCGGACGTCGACGTACGGATAGGTGTCCGAACGGCTGATGGTGTCGACCAGCAGCGCGTCACAGCGGACCGTGGACTTGCTGTGGTGCGAGCCCGGCGCCACCTCGACCAGACCGCGGTACGACGTCCGGCCGCCGCCGCGGGCCACCGACTTCGACACGATCGAGCTCGACGTGTACGGCGCGTTGTGCACCATCTTGGAGCCGGCGTCCTGGTGCTGGCCCTCGCCCGCGAACGCGACCGACAGCGTCTCGCCCTTGGCGTGCTCGCCCATCAGGTACACGGCCGGGTACTTCATCGTCACCTTGGAGCCGATGTTGCCGTCGATCCACTCCATCGTCGCGCCCTCTTCGCAGGTGGCGCGCTTGGTGACCAGGTTGTAGACGTTGTTCGACCAGTTTTGGATCGTCGTGTAGCGGCAGCGGGCGCCCTTCTTCACGATGATCTCGACCACCGCGGAGTGCAGCGAGTCCGACTTGTAGATCGGCGCGGTGCAGCCCTCGACGTAGTGGACGTAGGCGTCCTCGTCGACGATGATCAGGGTCCGCTCGAACTGGCCCATGTTCTCGGTGTTGATCCGGAAGTAGGCCTGCAGCGGGATGTCCACCTTGACGCCCTTGGGCACGTAGATGAACGAGCCGCCGGACCAGACCGCGGTGTTCAGCGAGGCGAACTTGTTGTCGCCGACCGGGATGACGGAGCCGAAGTACTCCTTGAAGATCTCCGGGTGCTCCTTCAGGCCGGTGTCGGTGTCCAGGAAGATGACACCCTGCGCCTCCAGGTCCTCGCGGATCTGGTGGTAGACGACCTCGGACTCGTACTGCGCCGCGACGCCGGCGACCAGGCGCTGCTTCTCCGCCTCGGGGATGCCGAGCTTGTCGTAGGTGTTCTTGATGTCCTCGGGCAGCTCTTCCCAGCTCGAGGCCTGCTTCTCGGTCGACCGGACGAAGTACTTGATGTTGTCGAAGTCGATCCCGGACAGGTCGGCGCCCCACGACGGCATCGGCTTGCGGTCGAAGAGCTTCAGGCCCTTCAGCCGCAGGTCGAGCATCCACTCCGGCTCGTTCTTGAGGGCGGAGATCCCCCGCACCACGTCGGTGCTGAGGCCGCGCTGGGCGACCGCACCGGCGGCGTCGGAGTCGGCCCAGCCGTACTGGTAGTTGCCGAGGCCTTCCAGTTCGGGGTGAGCGGTTTGCGTCATCGTGTCCTCGCAGATTCGCCGTCGATTACAGGGGTAACAGGCTCGGTCGCAACCGGGCCTGGGATATGCGTCGTACAGACACCGTCGCCGTGGGCGATGGTGGCCAAGCGCTGCACGTGCTTGCCGAGGAGTCTCGAGAACACCTCGGTCTCGGCCTCGCACAGCTGGGGGAACTGCTCGGCCACGTGCGCGACCGGGCAGTGGTGCTGGCAGAGCTGGGCGCCGTGGCCCGCCTCCGCTGTGGACGCGGCGTACCCGTCGGCCGTCAGGACCTGGGCGAGCACCTCCGCCTTCTTGCTCTCGGGAGCCAGTGCGACCTGCTCCCGGTACCGCTCCTCCACCTCGGCGACGCGGCGCCGGGCGAACTCCGCCACGGCGTCGTCCCCGCCGGCCTCGGCGATGAACCGCATCGCGGTCGCCGCCAGGTCGTCGTACGCCTGGTGGAAGGCGTGCCGGCCGGTGTCGGTCAGCACGAAGACCTTGGCGGGGCGGCCGCGGCCGCGCGGGCCGTAGACGCGCTCCTCGCGGGACTCGACCAGACCCTCGTCGAGCAGGTGGTCCAGGTGCCGACGGACCGCTGCCGGGGTCAGCTCGAGCCGCTCCGCCAGCACCGCGGCGCTGGACGGACCGTTGGTCAGGATCGAGCGGGCGACCCGGTCCCGGGTGGACTCGTCCCGCGCGGCAGCGCCGGCCGGCGCAGATCCGTTCGCAGGAGTTTTCACAACATCAGTGTCGCGTAATTCCCGGGGCCCTTCAAATAAGGCTGCCCTAACCGGTTCACGCCGCCACGCGGGGCTCCGAGCGGGACCGTGAGCGAGGTCACTCCGGACCGTTCTCTATGCTGCCGTTTGTGCCAGTCGCGGTAGAGATCGACAACCTCGTCGTGCGGTACGGCGAGAAGACCGCGGTCGACGGTCTCGGTCTCACCGTAACCGCCGGCACGGTGACGGCCGTGCTCGGCCCGAACGGCGCCGGCAAGACCACGACCGTGGAGACCTGCGAAGGCTTCCGGCGGCCCGAGTCCGGCCGGGTCCGGGTGCTCGGGCTGGACCCGATCGCCGACCACGACGAGTTGATGCCGCGGATCGGCGTGATGCTCCAGGAGGGCGGCGCCTGGTCCGGCGTCCGTGCGGTCGAGATGCTGAAGTACGTCGCGACGCTGCACACCCACCCGCTCGACATCCCGGCCCTGGTAGAGCGCCTCGACCTGGGCAGCTGTGGACGTACGCCGTACCGGCGGCTGTCGGGTGGCCAGAAGCAGCGGCTGTCGTTCGCGCTGGCGATCGTGGGGCGGCCGGAGATCGCGTTCCTCGACGAGCCGACGACCGGGCTGGACCCGCATGGCCGGCGGGAGATCTGGCAGGTGATCCGCGATCTGCGCGACGACGGCGTCACCGTCGTCCTCACCACCCACGCGATGGACGAGGCCGAGCAACTGTCCGACCAGGTCCACGTCGTGTCAGCCGGCAAGGTGATCGCCTCCGGCACCCCCGACGACCTGACCGAGCACCACAAGAAGTCCCTCGAAGACGTCTTCCTGGAGCTGACCGCGAAGCCGGAGCGCTCATGACTCTGCTAATGCCGCGACTCCGTCGCGGCGGGTCATGGGGCTGTAACTCCCGTCCTTCCCTCGTCGCTCCGGTCGCT
The DNA here is from genome assembly GCF_036226565.1 of Kribbella sp. NBC_00709. Taxonomy (GTDB): domain Bacteria; phylum Actinomycetota; class Actinomycetes; order Propionibacteriales; family Kribbellaceae; genus Kribbella. The sequence continues at coordinate 6,833,558 of NZ_CP108996.1, read as the reverse complement.
TCGCTCCCTCCGCTCCTCAGTCCAGGACGGGAGGCCCCATGACCGGCTACGCACCGCAGCCGGGAAGCGCACCGTGGCCGCGGAAGGTTCTGGCGCACTCGCGGATGGAGTTCAAGCTGCTCCTCCGCAACGGCGAGCAGTTGCTGCTGGCGCTCGTGATCCCGCTCGGCATCCTGCTGCTGCTCGGCGCGACCGGGCTCGGCGACCGCCTGCCGCTCGGCGACGGCCGGCCGATCGACCAGGCGGTGCCGCGGGTGCTCGCCTTGGCGGTCCTCTCCTCGTCCTTCACCTCACTAGCCATCGCGACCGGTTTCGAGCGCCGCTACGGCGTGATCAAACGGCTCGGCGCGTCCCCGCTGTCCCGCACCGGACTGCTGGCCGGCAAGATCGGCGCCGTCCTGATCGTCCAGCTGATCCAGCTCGCGGTTCTGATCGGCACCGGGTTCGCCCTGGGCTGGAAGCCGGTAGGTGGAGTCCAAGCTGTTCTCGGCGTCATCCTCACGGTCCTGTGCGGCACCGCGGCCTTCGCGTCGCTCGGTCTGCTGATGGCCGGCGTACTGCGGGCAGAGGCGACGCTGGCCGCGGCGAATCTGCTGTATCTCATGCTGTTGGTCGGTGGAGCGATCATGACACCGGTCGACGAGTACCCGTCCGGCATGCAGAGCGTCGTACGCCTGCTGCCGAGCGCCGCCCTGGCCAACGGGCTGGCGAACTCGACCATCGAAGGTGTGATCCCTTGGGCGGCCGCTTTGTCCCTGGCGCTGTGGGCCGGAGTGCTCGGATACCTGGTGTCCCGGACCTTCCGCTGGGACTGAGCTTTAGAGTGTGCCGGTGATGACGACGGAGCCCCCGCCTAGAGAAGCCGAACAAGTCAGCCGATTCTGGCGACTCGTGCCCGAGCCGAGCCTGGACGTGGTCCGGCGCTGGGGCTGGGCCTCGGTGGCGGTCAACATCGGCATCGTGGTGACCGGCGGACTGGTCCGCCTGACCGGTTCCGGCCTCGGCTGCCCGACCTGGCCGTCGTGCACGGACGATTCGTACGTGCCGCACGCTGCGCTCGGCTACCACGGCGCGATCGAGTTCACGAACCGGATGCTCGGGTTCGTCGTCGGCGTGGTCGCGATCTGCACCTGGCTGGTCGTGATGCGGTACCGCCCGATCCGCCACGACCTGCGCCGGCTGGCGACGGCCGCGGCCCTGGGCGTCCCGCTGCAGGCGGTGATCGGCGGGATCAGCGTCCTGACCGGGCTGAACCCATGGATCGTCTCGGCGCACTTCCTGGTCTCGCCGATCATCATCACACTGACCGTTGCGATGATGCGCCGGTCGCGCACCAGCCCGTACCCGCACACTCCCCCGGTGGTTCGCGCCCTCGCAACCGCCGCGGTGGCGGCGGTCTGGCTGACCGTTGCCCTCGGCACCATTGTCACCGGCGCCGGGCCGCACTCGGGCGACCCGGAGACTGGGCGCAACGGCTTCGACCCGGAGATCGTCAGCCAGCTGCATGCGGACGTGGTGTTCGGGCTGCTCGGCATCACGATCGCCTTGGTGATCGCGACCCGGGTGACCGCGACCTCGCGCACGCTGCGCAAGCTGGCCGCCTGGCTGCTCGCGATCGAAGTACTGCAGGGCGCCGTCGGCTTCACGCAGTACTTCACCGGCCTGCCGTGGGGCGTCGTCCTCGTGCACATGTTCCTGGCCGGGCTCCTGATCGCCCTCGTCACAGCCGTGTACGGCGAACGCGGGACGCCCGCGACCTGACTGAAGGTCGTTCTCTCTGGGATGTTGTCGACGGTTGGAGCCCGATGTGTCTGTGCTTCCTGGTCACGCGCAACCCTGATGGCGCAGTCACCGACGTGCTGCTGGACGGAAGAAGGACGGCTTCGGGGCCGGAAACATCGTCGGCCTCGGTGGTCACGTCGATCCTGGAGAGACCCCTCGAACCGCCGCCGCTCGAGAGGTGGCCGAGGAGGCGTACCTGACGGTCGCTGAGTCAGATCTAACCGAGCGCGCCACTGTCGTCTTTCGCTTCCCCGCCCGCCCGAGATGGGACCAGCGCGTCACCGTCTTCATCGGCGAGACCTGGCAAGGAGAGCCGAAAGAGTCGGACGAAATCGCTCCCGAATGGCACTCCGCCGAGGAGTTGCCCTTCGATCAGATGTGGGACGACGCAGGCTATTGGCTTCAACGCGTCCTCAACGACGAACACCTGGATGCCGACATCGTCTTCAACGACGACTGCCGCACAGTCCGCCAGGCCGACTTGACTCCACGCAACCTGTCATCACAGCACATCGAGAACTGAGCCCTGCGGCTACGACAAGACCACTGAAACCTCATCGACGTCCTGACGCAGAATGACACTCGATCTCTCAAGACATCGGTGACACTCATGGCCAACCAAGGCATCTGCTCGGCCTGACCCGGACGCGCTCGCTCAGCGGCATGCCAGTGCGTTAGAGATCGGGGCGTTCGGGGTCCGTGATATCGACGCTGCCGCTCTCCTGCACTGTGAACTGCACGCTGCCGCGCCATCTGGGCAACTTACGCTGAAGCCCTCGGAGAAGGCCGACGGACTCCGCGTCTGAGATGCCGGACGTGATCCGCCAGTCGAGGCCGGAGCCGACGACATCGCTCGCAAACACGATCTCGACTGATAGCAGGACTCGTCTCCAGTCGTCTGCTGTCATCGTCTGGCCTGCTTCGATCCGCTTCCAAAGCGCCCAGGCCTCGCTCGACAGGCTGTCGGCGCTTGTGAAGCCCATGGCGACGGCGAGTTCATCCGTGGGCTGCGCGGGGCCGCCCCAGTCCAGCAAGGCGGCCCGTAGAAAGCGTCGTTCCATGTCATCGAGCAGGACTGGCAACCGGGCAGCGTCACTCACGGCGCCGATACTGCCAGGGATCGCCGCACGGGCGTACTCGTCGGCACGACCATCCAGTTCATCAGCCGAACCCACATATGCCCATCATCGTGGGTATTGCGGATCGCCCGCACATCGGCAGATCCGGAAGGACATGCCTTGCACGCCGGGCCGAAGAAGTGTCACCACCAAGCGCCCCGGAAGCGTCACCGATGTCCTGCTATAGATTCGTCACCGATGTCCTGAGACATGACACATCACACAACCTCCCGTGTAATGTCGCAGGACATCGGTGACGGTTCTGCCTCAGGACTTCGGTGACAGTATCGGGGTTGTCGGTGGTGACACTTCGGTGAGTCGGTGGTGCCAGTGAGGCACTGGCTGGGTCGACTGTGTCGGTGCCGAAGAACGAGCACGGACGCTGGGCGCTCGCGGTTAGGAACGGGCTAACAGGCCCCAAGTGGAGAGCAGCGTCGATTTCGGCACGCGCGACCACTTTATGACCACTGACTGAGAGCGGTGCGAAGGAAAGCGTCGCGCCTTTCGGTGACGGCAGCGGCGCCCAGGAGGCTACCGTCGTCGGCGAATCCCGCCCAACCGTCCATCACTGTCGGCGTGTTCAGCGCGGCCACGGCATCCCAGTAGGGCACGCCGACTGCCTCCCGGCCCGCCTGCCGCTCCCAGCCCTCCAACACATGGGACGGCGCGTCCTGGCCGTACTGAAGGGTCATCTGCATCCGCAGGCTGCCGAGATCGACGCCCGGATTACCAGCCCCGGCCGTATTCCAGTCGATCAGCGCAACGCAACGGTCACCCTCCCACAGCATGTTGCCGCCCCAGGCGTCACCATGCACGAACACCGACGCGACTGCCGGCATCCCGTGCGACCTGACCCGCTCGTCGGCCTGCTGCAGCAAAGGTGTGGTCGGCATCAGGCCCCGCCAGCGTTCATCGGCGCGGTCGTCGACGGCGCACGGCCGGGGCCGGTATGGCAGGTGGGCCTGCGGAACCAGCCTGAAGGCGTGGACCCTGGCAAGGGCCGCTCCCGCTTCGCGGAGCCGGGCGACCGAAACCGTCGGCGAGAGACCGGCGCTGCCGGGCAGGAAGGTCTCCAGGGTGGCGACGGTTCCGCTCGCCTTCCCGTCGAGATCCGCAGCGATCAGCCGCGGCGCGGCCAGGCCATGAGCCTCGGCCAGCTGAAGCGCGCGTGCGTTCGTGATCACCCACGCGGCGGCGATCCATCCCCGGACAGGGACCTTCAAGATCACGTCCCTGGTCCGGGCCGCCGGTCCTTCGATTCCCAGGCGGAACGTGCCCGAAGGGCGGTGCCCGCCGCGGGTCAGTCCCTCGGACGAAACGACGCTCGTCCCGCCAACCGCGTCGGCCGCCCAGCGCAGAACCTGGTCATTCGGCATCTTGCCTGTGTGTGCTCTTGCCATTTCATTACTTTACGCAGCAGCGGCTTTCCCAACACACAGTAAGTGACTGGGGTATGTCGGGGGGTCGTGTGGTCAAGGGCTGGTCGGGTCGCTCCGCCGATTGAGGTGTCGAGTCTGCTCGCCAGCTGACTTCCGCGCGGCGACTTCCCGACCGAATCCTCACCGCAGGACCGAATTCGGTGCTCTAGCCGATATCGCGGGAATCTTGCTCGTCGCTTCTCGAGATGAATTTCAGGAACCTGCTGCCCAGGGGTGTCACCTGGCCGACGAAGTACTTGTCGTCGAGATCGATCGCTCGTGGGAAGCCTGCTAGAGCATCGACAAGATTGGTGCTCGCTAGGTCATTCATGAGAAGCGTGCGCAGATCGTCGTGGCCATCCAGAACGGGGAGAGGATACCCCAAATACCGGCCGCATTCGGGCGTTGCTCATCATGAAAACGGATGTTCGGTTCAGAGCCCTCTGGATCGCGGACCCCGGGGTGCTCCTCTGCCCAGCGGAGCAAAAGAATGTGGCGCGCTGAGAACTGATCAACGAGCCTGAAGAACCGAGCTTGCTCATCTGCATCTGGTGAATCCGACGCAACCGAGTTCTCCAGAGCATTCCTCAGCGCTCCGAGCTTCTCCTGCTGATGTGTCGTCTGGGCGATCCGAGTGGATTGATGAAGGCGTCGAGGAAGACCTCGTTGTCCAGGAGGCGTTCAACCTTCAGCACGAGCTGGTTCACCACGCCGGTGATACGCGCTCTCCACTCCGCCAGGCGCCGGTTGTACGGGCCCTCCATGAGGTACACGTACCAGGCCCCTGCCGCCCCACCCGCTACGGGGAGCGAGCTCAGTGCCCCTGCAAGCAGCTTGTCGATGAGCTCGGTCTTGGGCTCCTCGGGCGGCTGATGCACTGTCATGAGTGCTGAGTCTGGACCACATAGCGATACGAGTGCCAGCGGCCGACGCGGCTGCGCCCGGAGTGACCTACGCGGGTAAACGGCCACCCCGTGCACCACGCCAGACCCCTGAAACCGTCACCGATGTCCTGACACATCCAACGTCACCGATGTCCTGAGGCAGAACCGCCACCGATGTCCTGAGACAGGACATCACACAACCTCCCGAATTGGGAGCTTATGGGAACATATGTTCTAATACAGAGCCTGAGTGTGATGGTGAGCGATCCATACATCGACGGGCAGCAGCTCGCCGGTGTGGCTTCTGCGCCGCGCTCCAGCACCACATTCCCCAGCACCGGCGTGGGCGGCCTGCGCGGCGTGGTGCAGGATCAGTGGCCGGCTTGGCTCACGCTCGAGGTTGTCGCCCGGATGACCACGGAGCTATCGGCCAAGACGGCCGCGGTTGAGGCCACCGGCGCGCTGGTCTCACCAGATGACCTCCTCGACCCTGACGATCCGGATTGTGCGGATGGTCCGCGATTCCTGTCTGAGGAGGACCTGTACGACGAACTGCCGCCGATGTCGCGGGTCGACGCGCTGGAGTGGGAGGAGTGGGCCGGGGTCGAACAAGACGAAGCCGAGCGGGAGATGCTGCGTCTGAAGGCGCCGGCCTGGGTCTTCCTGCGCCCAGGCGCGGAGTTGACTGCGGCATTGGAGGAGCTGCGGCCATCGTGCGAGTCGCCGATCGCCTTGATCGAAGCGATGAAGGCCGCGTCCCGGATGGAGGCCTGGGCGGCAGCGATCAAGACCGCTGCCATCGCGTCGTTCGTGCGCCAGCGCAAGGCGCAGGCGACCGACATCCCCCGCCCAAGTCAGATCGACACCTCGGGCCGCCCGATCGATCCCGAACGCTCCTGGGCCGCCGAGATCGGCGCCGCCCTGCACCTGTCCAAGGACACGGCGGCCAGCCACATCGACACCGCACTCCACCTGACCGGCACTCTGCCGTCGACCCATGCAGCGCTGCGCTGCGGTGCCCTGACGTTCTCCAAAGCACTCGCGATCTCCGAGGCCACCCGTCCTCTCGCACCCGACGCCGCCCAGGCCGTCGAGGCACATGTACTGCGCCGCGCCCCCGGACAGACTCACAACAACCTGCGCAAATCCCTGCGCACCCAGGTCGCCAAACACCGCTCCGAGGACGAGGCGGACCGTCACCGCGAGGCCCTCGGGGACCGCACCTGCAAGATCGTGCCGCTACCCGACGGCATGGCCGGGCTCTGGGTCGTCCACACCGCCGACAAGATCCAGCAAATGTGGATCGTCATCCAAGCCATGGCCGACCTCGCCAAGCGAAGCACCCCGGACAGCGACACCGACACCGGGCCGGCCCCCGCTTCCCCAACTGTGGAAGGCGACCAGGCAGGCGCACGGCCGGGTGGACCGATGGAAGGCGAGCGCCCGGGGGAACCACCGAGAGCCGAATTGCCGAACGCGGAGCAACGGCGGGCCGACGTCATCACGGACCTGTTCGACCACATGCTGCACAACGGACTGGACTGGCTCGGCCGCCGACTACCCGACCAGCACCGACGGCGTCCTCACATCGAGGTCCTGATCCCGATCACCACTCTGCTCGGGGTTGACGATGACCCCTGCGAACTTGCCGGCTACGGCCCCGTCCCCGCCGAAATGGCCCGCCGCATCGCCGCCGACGGCACCTGGAGACGTCTCCTGACCGACCCCGCCGACGGTGCCGTCCTAGAGGCTTCCACCACCCGGCACGATCCTGGCAGCCTCGTCAGTGAGACCCTGCTCGCCCACCATCCGGTCTGCGCCTGGCCCGGCTGCACCCGTGCGTCTCGCGAATGCGACCGCGACCATGCAACCCCGTTCGCGCAATCCGGGCAGACCAGCCTGACTGGACTCGTGCCGTACTGCGAGTACCACCACGTGATCAAGGACACCAAAGCCTGGGGATGGAAAACCACAGCTCATCCCGACGGCTCCGTCACGCTCACCGCGCCCACCGGTCACCGCTACACCACCGTCGCACCCGCCCGCGGACCGATCGCGTCAACGGAGGCGCGGTCGTCAGGCGTTCGAGTGCGGTCAAGCCCACCGAGTGCCGACCCACCACCCTTCTGAGCGAATCTCACGCTCTCTCGCTGACCGGCAGATCAAGTCCACAGCGGTACCCGCTTGCCGTCGGGGAGCCGGGGCCTCACTGTTCTGGTCGGGATGCCGGGACCTCCGGCGAGCGCGGGACGCCCGCGACCTGAAACGGGCGTCCCGCGCCGTGCCTCAGTAGCGCACCTTGTAGACGGCGCCTGGGCCGAAGACCGGGGCGGAGACGTAGAGGCCGCCCCAACGGTCGAAGGCTGTGCCGCCTGGCAGCGTCAACTGATCCTTCACCAGTTCCCGCTTGTAGCCGGCGCGGTGGTTCTTGCCCGGGTATTGCAGGAACAGCCCACCGTGCGTCGGGCCGCTCAGCTCGAACTTCAACCAGCTCGCCTTGTCCAGCTCGACGACCGCGAGCGTGCCGTGCGGTCCGCCGGCCAGGTCGACGATCGATGTGTAGCCGTCGGCGTACCGCTGGCAGTTGCCCTTGGCCGGCTTCAGCGGGTCACAGGTCGCGCCCACCGAGCCCGGCTTGATCCGCCAGATCTGCGACGTCCCCGGCGTCGCCGGGAAGCCGCGGAGCTCACCGACGTACCAGTAGCCGTCCGAACCGACGGTCACCGACGTGGCGACAGCCTCGGCGAGGATCGGCGTGCCCGCGGGCGGCAGCGGGTTGCCGTCCGGGTCGGTGGCGGGCAGACCGGACGGGACCTTGACGGTGCGGGGCTTGAGCCGGGCCACCGTCTTGATGTGACCGTTCGGCCAGACCCGGAGCAGGTCGTTGCCTGCCGCATCCGAGACCAGGACGGTGCCGTCGCTGAGCGCGGCGACGCCGAACGGGTTCGAGTCCGTCGGGTTGTTCTCCTGGTCGTACGGGTCCGGGTCCTTCTTCTGGTACGCCCCGATGTCGGCGACCTTGATCGGCGCCTTCCCGTACCGCAGCCGGTACAGCGTCGTACTGCCCGGCACCGGTGGCTGTCCCGGCTCGCCGCCCGCACCGGTCAGCGCGTACGTCGTGCCCCACTTGTTCGTGTCGATCGCGGGCGGGAACCCGCCCGAGCCCGGCACCGTGCCGAGCTTCACCGACTTGTGGCCGTCGGTCACGTACACCGACCCGTCGGTCACGCTGTAGATGACCTTGTGCCCGTACGTCGCAACGCCGCGTGGCCCGTTCAAACCGGTCGCCAGCGGCTTCAGACTGGAATGGTTGCCGCCGGCGTCAGCCTGCCCGGCGACCAGAACCGAACCGGCCAGCGCGAGTGCCGCGAGCGCGGCAATACGTGTTCGTACCCCCATGCGATTCCCCCTGCTGTGGCGCCTCCCCAGGCGTGGAACCCCCTCCACAGGCGACCCCATCGCAACATGACGTCACGAAATGGTCAACGGGAAAACTCCGAGCGCCCGGCGGGCGACGCTCAGTGCAGGAGCGGATCGACGGCCGCAGCGATGAACAGCAGAGCCAGGTAGATGTTCGAGAAGTGGAACAGCCGCATCGGCCGCAGCGCAGCGCCGTCGGCGCCGGTGTGGGCCCGAAGCAACAACCGGCGAGCCTCGCGGAGGAAGACGAAACCGAGCACGATCGAGGCGACCGGGTAGACGAAACCGGTGCCCGCGACCGGCCAGAGCGCGATCGACGTGATCACCATGACCACGGAGTACGCCATGATCTGCCGCGCCGTCGCGACCGGCGTGGCAACCACCGGCAGCATCGGCACGTCGACGGATGCGTAGTCCTCGCGGTACCGCATCGCCAGCGACCAGGTGTGCGGCGGCGTCCAGAAGAACACCACCAGGAACAGCACGACCGGCGTCCAGGCCAGCTTGCCGGTGACCGCGGTCCAGCCGATCAGGGTCGGGAAGCAGCCGGCGATGCCGCCCCAGACGATGTTCTGCACCGTCCGGCGCTTCAGCACCATCGTGTAGCCGAAGACGTAGAACAGGTTCGCCGCGAGCGCGAGGCCGGACGACAGCCAGTTGACGAAGAACCCGAGCTCCAGGGTGGCCAGCACCCCGAGCACGACGCCGAAGACCGTCGCCGAGCGCGGGCTGACCGCGTGCCGCGGCAACGGGCGGCGCCGGGTCCGGCGCATCTGCTCGTCGATGTCGCGGTCGAGCACGCAGTTGATCGTGTTCGCGCTGCCGGAGGCCAGGATGCCGCCGATCAGGGTGGCCACGACAACCTCGAGCCCGGGCACTCCCCCGGCAGCCAGGAACATCACCGGCACGGTGGTGATCAGCAGCAGCTCGATGATGCGCGGCTTGGTCAGACCGACGTACGCCTTCACCACGTCGCGCACCGACGGACTCACCACAGCAGTAGCGTCCGGCAGCGGCGTCGGGTACGACGTCGTCGCGGCGGGACGCGGGTCGACGGCCGTCACGAACACCTCGAACAAAGTGGGTTGACGCCGGAGTCCCGGCGCTGACGATTCAGCAGTCTACGACGCCCCGTAGGAGGGTTCTCGCACCCCCCTCCGATGAGCCCGGTCCACGCCCGGCACGCGCCGGGAACGCGCACGGTGTGACCTCGCAGACGTCGGGGAACAGCGGAAGATGCCGAACGGTTGACAAACAGTCGAGTAGTGCGCAACACGGGCAGTCCTCCGCAGTAGGCTCATCCCGAGTGCGTACCAGCAGGACACCATCGAGAGGAGCGCCGCCGGCGTGACGGAGAAGACCAGCACCAAGCTTGAATGGACCGAGCTCGACCAGCGCGCGGTCGACACCGTGCGGGTGCTCGCGATGGACGCGGTCGAGAAGGTCGGCAACGGACACCCCGGTACGGCGATGAGCCTGGCGCCGGCGGCGTACCTGCTGTTCCAGAAGGTGATGCGGCACAACCCGGCCGACACGCACTGGGCCGGCCGGGACCGGTTCGTGCTCTCCGCCGGCCACTCCAGCCTGACGCTGTACATCCAGCTCTACCTGGCCGGCTTCGGCCTCGAGCTGGACGACCTGAAGGCGCTGCGGACCTGGGGCAGCAAGACCCCGGGCCACCCGGAGTACCGGCACACCGACGGCGTCGAGACCACCACCGGCCCGCTGGGTCAGGGCATCGGCAACGCGGTCGGTATGGCGATGGCGGCCCGCCGCGAGCGCGGCCTGCTCGACCCGGACGCGGCCAAGGGCGAGAGCCTGTTCGACCACCAGATCTACGTGATCGCGTCCGACGGTGACATCGAGGAAGGCGTCGCCTCCGAGGCGTCCTCGCTGGCCGGCCACCAGAAGCTCGGCAACCTGACGCTGATCTACGACGCGAACAAGATCTCGATCGAGGACAACACCGACATCGCGCTGTCCGAGGACGTCGCCGCCCGCTACGCGGCCTACGGCTGGCACGTCCAGGACGTCGACTGGACCCAGGGTGGCACCGGCTACCACGAGGACGTCCAGGCGCTGTACGACGCGCTCGAGGCGGCCCGCGCGGTCACCGACAAGCCGAGCTTCATCCGGCTGCACACGATCATCGGCTGGCCGGCCCCGAACAAGCAGAACACCGGCAAGATCCACGGCTCCGCGCTCGGCGCCGACGAGGTCGCCGCCACCAAGAAGGTCCTCGGCTGGGACCCGGAGCAGTCGTTCCAGGTCGCCGACGACGTGATCGCGCACACCCGCGCGGCGCTGGACCGCGGCAAGGCCCTCGAGGCCGAGTGGACCGGCAAGTTCGACGAGTGGAAGGCGGCGAACCCGGAGCGGGCCGCGCTGCTCGACCGGCTGTCGAAGCGGGAGCTGCCGGCCGGCTGGAAGGACGCGCTGCCGAGCTGGGACGCCGACGCCAAGGGTGTCGCCACCCGCGCCGCCTCCGGCGACGTGCTGACCAACCTTGCGCCGGAGCTGCCCGAGCTGTGGGGCGGTTCGGCCGACCTCGCCGGCTCGAACAACACCACCCCGAAGGGCCAGCCGTCGTTCATCCCGCCGGAGTACGCGACCAAGGAGTTCTCCGGCGACGAGTACGGCCGGGTGCTGCACTTCGGCATCCGCGAGCACGCGATGGGCTCGGTGCTGAACGGCATCGCCCTGCACGGGCTGACCCGCCCGTACGGCGGCACGTTCCTGGTCTTCTCCGACTACATGCGCCCGTCGGTCCGGCTGGCCGCGCTGATGCAGCTGCCGGTGACGTACGTCTGGACGCACGACTCGATCGGCCTCGGTGAGGACGGTCCGACGCACCAGCCGATCGAGCACCTCTCCGCGCTGCGGGCGATCCCGGGCCTGGACGTCGTCCGCCCCGGCGACGCGAACGAGACCGCGGCCGCCTGGGCCACGATCCTCGAGCACACCGACCGCCCGGCCGGCCTGGTCCTGACCCGGCAGAACGTGCCGACGTTCCCGCGCGGGACGGACGGCTACGCGACGACGGAGAACGTGCACAAGGGCGCGTACGTGCTGCTCGACACCGAAGGCACGCCGGACGTTGTCCTGATCGGCACCGGCTCCGAGGTCCAGCTGGCCGTCGAGGCCAGGGCCAAGCTGGCCGAGGAGGGCATCAACGCCCGCGTGGTCTCGATGGTCTCGCGTGAGTGGTTCGACGAGCAGGACGACGCGTACCGCGAGTCGGTCATCCCGGCGGGCGTCCGGGCCCGGGTCTCGGTCGAGGCCGGGATCGCGCAGAGCTGGCACGACATCGTCGGCGACTCCGGCCGGTCCGTGAGCCTGGAGCACTACGGCGCGTCCGCGGCGTACCAGACGCTGTACGACGAGTTCGGCATCACGACCGACGCGGTCGTCGAAGCCGCCAAGGACAGCATCGCCGCCGCCGCGCAGATCACCGGTCCGGGTGTGCCGCCCGGACGCGCCGCCTCCGGTCCGGTCGGACCGGCCGACGCGCGCATCGCCAACTGAAGACACCCACAACAGAACATTCCGGAAGAAGGCATCGGACCCATGAACGATCGCTTGAAAGCACTCGCCGACGCGGGTGTCTCCATCTGGCTCGACGACCTGTCCCGTGAGCGGCTGGCCAGCGGCAGCCTGCAGGCGCTGATCGAGGACAAGCACGTGGTCGGCGTGACCACGAACCCGACCATCTTCGCCAAGGCCATCTCGGACGCCGACGCGTACGCCGAGAAGGTGGCCCACCTGGCTTCGCAGGGCGTCTCCACCGACGAGGCGATCCGGGTCATCACCACCGACGACGTCCGCGACGCCGCCGACGTGTTCAAGCCGGCGTACGACGACTCCGAGGGCCAGGACGGCCGGGTGTCGATCGAGGTCGAGCCGACGCTCGCTCACGACACCGCGAAGACCGTCGAGCAGGCCAAGCTGCTGTGGGACATCGTCGGCCGGGACAACGTCTTCGTGAAGATCCCCGCCACCAAGGAGGGTCTGCCGGCGATCACCCAGACGCTGGCCGCCGGGATCAGCGTGAACGTGACGCTGATCTTCTCGCTGGAGCGCTACAAGGCGGTCGCGGAGGCGTTCCTGTCCGGCCTGGAGCAGGCCGTGGAGAACGGCCACGACGTGACCAAGATGGCCAGCGTCGCGTCGTTCTTCGTCAGCCGGGTGGACACCGAGGTGGACAAGCGGCTGGACGCGATCGGCACCGACGCGGCGAAGGCGCTCAAGGGCAAGGCCGCGATCGCCAACGCGCGGCTCGCGTTCGAGGCGTACGAGGAGATCTTCGACACCGACCGCTGGCGCGAGCTCGAGACCGCCGGCGCCAAGCCGCAGCGGCCGCTGTGGGCGTCGACCGGCACCAAGGACCCGTCGTACTCCCCCACCCTGTACGTCGACAACCTGGTCACCAAGGGCGTCGTCAACACGATGCCCGAGGCAACCATCAAGGCGGTCGAGGAGCACAGCGAGATCACCGGTGACACGGTCCGCGGCGACTACGCCGGCGACCGCAAGGTGATCGACGACCTGGAGAAGCTGGGCATCTCCTACGACGAGGTCGTCCAGCTGCTGGAGGACGAGGGCGTGGCGAAGTTCGACGCCTCCTGGTCCGAGCTGCAGGACACCGTGACCGCGGCGCTGAAGGGTGCGGCCAAGTGAGCGCTCCGAAGGTCGGCACCGCCAACGGCGACTGGGCCGAGGTCGTCGGCAAGCTGGTCGCCGAGAAGATCGCGTCCCGGATCGCCGCGAAGGACGCGACGATCTGGGGCCCGGAAGCTGAGCACGAGGCCTCGATCCGGCTCGGCTGGGTCGACCTGCACGACACCTCCCGGCCGCTGCTGGCCGAGATCGAGGCCCTGCAGGCCGACCTGCGGTCCGAGGGCCTGGACCGGATCGTCCTGTCCGGTATGGGCGGTTCGTCGCTGGCGCCGGAGGTCATCACGCGTACGGCGGGCGTGGAGCTCGTCGTCCTGGACTCGACCGACCCGAGCGTGGTCGCCCGCGCCCTGGCCGGGGACCTGTCGAAAACCGTGATCGTGGTGTCCAGCAAGTCCGGCGGCACGGTCGAGACGGACAGCCACCGGCGGACGTTCGTCAAGGCGTTCGAGGACGCGGGCATCGACGCCGCGTCGCGGGTCGTCGTGGTGACGGACCCGGGTTCGCCGTTCGAGAAGCTGTCGGCGGACGAGGGCTACCGCAAGACGTTCCTGGCCGACCCGAACGTCGGCGGCCGCTACAGCGCGCTCACGGCCTTCGGCCTGGTGCCGTCCGGTCTGGCCGGCGCCGACATCGCCGAGCTGCTCGACCAGGCGGCCGAGGCGGCGCCGGAGCTGCAGGCCGACTCGACGGACAACCCCGCGCTCTGGCTGGGTGCCGTGCTCGCGGCGAGTGCCGGCCGGGACAAGGCGATCATCACCGCCGACGGGTCGGACATCGTCGGCTTCCCGGACTGGGCCGAGCAGCTGATCGCGGAGAGCACCGGCAAGAACGGCACCGGCGTACTGCCGGTCGCGGTCGAGGTCGGCGCGCCGGAGCTGCGCAGCGAGGCTGAGGACCTGACCAACGCGCTGCTCGCCGAGAAGGCGACCAGCGGCGTCCCGACGGCGCTGACGTCGGGCTCGCTCGGCGGTCAGATGCTGCTGTGGGAGACGGCGACGGCAGTGGCCGGCTACCTGCTCGGCATCAACCCGTTCGACCAGCCGGACGTGGAGAGCGCGAAGAAGGCTGCGCGCGGTCTGCTCGACGCACAGCCGGAGCCGGAGGCGGCCGCCTTCACCGAGGGCGTTGTCGAGGTTCGTGGCTCCGAGGGCCTGCTGGACGGTGTGGACTCGCTGCAGGGCGCGGTGGACGCGCTGCTGGGCAAGCTCGACTCGAAGGGGTACGTCGCTGTCATGGCATACCTGGACTCCGAGCGGGACGCCGAGCTGATCGGCGTACGTCCGGCGCTGGCGACCAAGACCGGTCGCCCGGTGACCTTCGGCTGGGGTCCGCGCTTCCTGCACTCGACCGGGCAGTACCACAAGGGTGGACACCCGGAGGGCGTGTACCTGCAGATCACCGGTGCGCACCCGCAGGACGTGGAGATCCCCGACCGTCCGTTCAGCTTCGGCACGCTGATCACGGCGCAGGCCGCCGGTGACGCGAACGTGCTGGCGGACCGCGGCCGTCCGGTGCTGCGGCTCCACCTCACGGACGTGGCGAGCGGCCTGAAGCAACTCCTGTCCCTGTTCAAGTAGAGCCCTGTTCACGTAGCTCCACATCTCGGAGGGATACGGCACATGACCGCTGAGCTCGACGAAGAGCCGGCCGGCCCGGTGAATCCGTTGCGGGACCCGCAGGACCGGCGGCTGCCGCGGATCGCCGGTCCGTGCAGCCTGGTGATCTTCGGTGTCACCGGCGACCTGGCCCGCAAGAAGCTGATGCCGGCGGTCTACGACCTGGCGAACCGGGGGCTGCTGCCCCCGGGTTTCGCGCTGGTCGGATTCGCTCGTCGCGACTACACCAACCAGGACTTCGCCCAGATCGTGCACGACTCGGTGAAGGAGCACGCCCGGACCCCCTTCCGCGAGGAGGTCTGGCAGCAGCTCTCCGAGGGCTTCCGGTTCGTGCCGGGCGACCTGACCGACGATGTGGCGTTCGAGCGGCTGCGCGAGACGGTCGACGAGCTGGACGTCACCCGCGGTACGGGCGGCAACCACGCGTTCTACCTGTCGATCCCGCCGGGGCTGTTCCCGGAGGTCGTGCGGCAGCTGTCCGAGCACGGGCTGACCGACGAGAAGCCGGGCTCGTGGCGGCGGGTCGTGATCGAGAAGCCGTTCGGCCACGACCTGAAGAGCGCCCGTGAGCTGAACCGCGTGGTCGAGTCCGTGTTCCCGCCCGAGGCGGTGTTCCGGATCGACCACTACCTGGGCAAGGAAACGGTCCAGAACATCCTGGCGCTGCGGTTCGCGAACGAGATGTTCGAGCCGATCTGGAACAGCAACTTCGTCGACCACGTGCAGATCACGATGGCCGAGGACATCGGCATCGGCGGCCGCGCCGGGTACTACGACGGTATCGGCGCCGCCCGCGACGTGATCCAGAACCACCTGCTCCAACTGCTCGCGCTGGTCGCGATGGAGGAGCCGGTCAGCTTCGATGCCTGGTCGTTGCGCCAGGAGAAGAAGAAGGTGCTCAACGCCGTCCAGCTGCCGGAGCGCCTGGATCTGCACAGTGCCCGCGGTCAGTACGCCTCCGGCTGGGCAGGTGGCGTCAAGGTCAAGGGCTACCTGCAGGAGGACGGCATTCCGGCCTCGTCGGCGACGGAGACGTTCGCTGCACTGCGGGTCGACGTCGACACGCGTCGCTGGGCGGGCGTGCCGTTCTACCTGCGGACCGGCAAGCGGCTCGGCCGGCGGGTGACCGAGGTCGCGGTGATGTTCAAGCGCGCGCCGCACCTGCCGTTCACCAAGACCGAGACCGAAGAGCTCGGCCAGAACGCGCTCGTACTGCGGATCCAGCCGGACGAGGGCATCACCATCCGCTTCGGCGCCAAGGTGCCCGGGACGACGATGGAGATCCGCGACGTGAACATGGACTTCCAGTACGGCGGTTCGTTCACCGAGTCGTCCCCCGAGGCGTACGAGCGGCTGATCCTCGACGTACTGCTCGGCGATCCGCCGCTGTTCCCGCAGCACACCGAGGTCGAGCTCGGCTGGAAGATCCTCGACCCGGTGCTGGACTACTGGGCCCGCCACGGCAAGCCGGAGCAGTACCCGTCCGGCCATTGGGGTCCTGACTCGGCGCACGAGATGCTCGCCCGCGACGGACGTGCCTGGAGGCGGCCATGATCATCGACCTGACCGACACGACGTCGAGCGAGATCGCCTCGGCGCTGCTGAAGGCCCGCCGGCACGCGGGATCGCCGGCCATGGGCATGGTCGGCACGATCGTGGTCGTCGTCGACGAGGCGTCGCACCACGACGCGATGAAGGCCGCGAACGAGGCCGGTCGCGAGCACCCGTCCCGGGTCCTGGTCGCGATCCTGCGGCCCGGCCGCGGACCGTCCGGGCTGGACGCCGAGGTGCGGGTCGGCGAGGGCATCCCGGGTGAGGCGGTGCTGCTGCGGCTGCACGGTGAGCTGGCCAAGGTGCCGGAGTCCGTGATCACGCCGCTGCTGCTGCCCGACTCCCCCGTCATCGTCTGGTGGCCGGGTGGCGGGCCGAAGGTCCCGGCCGACGACCCGCTGGGCCGGCTCGGTCGCCGTCGGGTGACGGATGCGGCCGCAACGCGCCGGGCGTCGGTGGACTTCACCGCGCGGGCCGAGGGCTACAAGCCTGGCGACACCGACTTCGGGTGGACGCGGTTGACGCCGTGGCGGGCGCTGATGGCCGCGGCCCTCGACCAGTACCCGACGAAGGTGACCGGGGCCGAGGTCGCGGCAGCCAAGGGGAACCCGAGCGCCGACCTGATGGCGGCGTGGCTGCAGTCGCGGCTCAAGGTGCCGGTCGAGCAACGGAATTCGAAGGGTCCGGGGGTGACGTCCGTGCGGCTGTTCACGCCGTCGGGGCCGATCGCGCTGACGCGGCCGGACGGTGCGATCGCGACGTTCAGTGTGCCCGGGCAGCCGGATCGGCCGGTGGCGTTGAAGCGTCGTACGACGTCGGAGCTGCTCAGCGAAGAGCTGCGGCGGCTCGACCCGGACGACGTGTACGCGAAGACGCTCGCGTGCATGGTCGAGCGGGACAGCATGCCGGCGGAAGCCAAGAAGGTCGACGCGGTGGACCGGAAGTCGACGGCGGCGAAGGTCACCGCGGCGGGCAAGAACGTCGTCGCCGCGCAGAAGCAGCCGGCCGCGAAGAAGGCCGCGGCCAAGAAGGTCGTTGCCGGCAAGACCGCCCAGAAGAAGGCCGCCCAGAAGACCGCTCAGAAGGCCCCGGCGAAGAAGTCTGCGGCGAAGAAGAGTGTGGCCAAGAAGACGGTGGCGAAGAAGGCGGCGGTGAAGCGATGACGGTCGATCCGGAACTGCTGATTCATCGCGATGCCGACGATCTGGCGTTCTCGGTCGCGGCCCGGATGATCACGGCGATCACCGATGCCCAGAGCACCGGCGGCGTCGCGGAGGTCGTGCTCACCGGTGGCCGCGTGGCCGCGCGGATCTACCGGGCGGTCGCGGAGTCGCCGGCCCGCGTGGAGGTCGACTGGCAGCGGGTCGAGTTCTGGTGGGGCGACGAGCGGTTCCTGCCGCCTGGCAACCCCGAGCGCAACGAGACCCAGGCTCGCGACGCCCTCCTCGCCCACGTCGACGTCGACCCCGCTCGCGTCCACCCGATGCCCGCCGACACCGGGCAATCGGCCGAAGCAGCCGCCGACGCGTACGCCACTGAACTCGCTGCCACCATCTCGGCGTTGAACGACGAGAAGCGTCGCGCCGTACCGGCGTTCGACGTCCTGATGCTGGGTGTCGGGCCGGACGGGCACGTCGCGTCGTTGTTCCCGGGCTACCCGCAGCTCGCGGTCACCGACGTGTCGGCGGTCGCGGTGCACGACTCCCCCAAGCCGCCGCCGACCCGGGTCTCGCTCACGCTCCCGGCGTTGGACCGCTCCCGTGAGGTCTGGTTCGTCGTCTCCGGCGACGACAAGGCCGACGCGGTCGCGACGGCGCTGGCCGAAGGAGATGTCCCAGCCGCCCGGCCGAAGGGGCGGAACCGCACCCTGTGGCTGCTGGACGAAGCCGCAGCGTCGAAGCTGACCTAGGCTTGATGGTTCGGTGTGGGCCGAAGAGCCGGGGTGACAGACTCGGGGCATGACGTTTCGCGAGCTGCACGCAGATCGTTTCGTGATGCCGAACGCCTGGGACGCCGGGAGCGCGGTGATCCTCGCGGCGGCCGGGTTCCCGGCGATCGCGACCACCAGTGCGGGGATCGCGTTCTCGATGGCGAAGGGCGATCACACCCTGCCCGACGGTGCGCCGGCGGTCTCGCGGGAGGCGATGTTCGAGCGGGTCCGCGAGATCGCGGCGGCGAGCGCCGTACCGGTGAACGGGGATCTCGAGGACGGGTACGGCGCTGAGCCGGCGCGGGTCGCGGAGACGATCACGCTGGCCCGCGAGGCCGGGCTGGCCGGCGGGAACATCGAGGACTACGACGGGCGGGAGCTGTACGACGTCGAGCTCGCGGTCGAGCGGATCGTCGCCGCGCGGGAGGCAGCGGGCCCGGACTTCGTCCTGACGGCGCGGACCGACGGTCAGTTGCTGCGTACGCCGACATCGCTGGCGGACTCGATCGATCGCGCCAACCGATTCCGTACGGCGGGCGCCGACTGCCTGTACGTGCCCGGGGTGAACGACCTGGACGCGATCCGCACGCTGGTGCAGGAGATCGACGGACCGCTCAACGTGGTGATCGGCCTTGGTACGTCGACGCTCACCGTCGCCGACCTCCAGTCCGTCGGAGTGACCCGGATCAGCCTCGGCGGAAGTATCGCGCGGGCGGCGCTCGGGTTCGTCCGCCGGAGCGCGGAGGAGCTGGCGACGAAGGGCACGATCACCTTCGCCGCCGACCAGATCCCCCAGGCCGAGCTCAACCAGCTCTTCGCCGCAAACTAGCCGGGACGCACAGCGCCGAAGGCCGCAGCCAGCGGCGGGAACATGCCGCGTACGTCTCCCCCGCCGACCCAGATGCCGATCGCCAGCGCGGCCGTTGCCTCTAGCAACTTCGCTCGTACCGAACCGCCCGCGGCCACCGGCACACACCCGATGTCCCGCACCAGCTCCGCGACGACCTCCACACCGTCATCGGCCGGTACGGCGAGCAGCACCACCTCGCCGTACGACGCAGCCTCCACCAACGATCCCGCCACCGCACCGATTCGCTTGGCCACCTCCGCGGCCCGCTCCGGATCGCGGCCGCCGATCATCACGTCGTGGCCTGCCTTGACCCATTGCCCGGCGAGCGCTTCGGCCATCAGACCGTTGCCCAGTGTTCCTATTCGCATGGACCGACCGTAGCCAGTCCGATGCGCACCATCTGGTGTCTATGCTGGCCCGATGGCAGCCGTCAAGCAGTTCCAGGTCACCTTCGACTGCGCGGATCCCGAGCGCGTCGCTCGCTTCTGGTGCGAGGTGCTGGGGTACGTCGTACCGCCGCCGCCGGAGGGGTTCGCCAGCTGGGGCGAGTTCGATCGGTCGCTGCCGGCCGAGAGTCAGGGTGCGGCGTTCGCCTGCATCGACCCGACCGGGGTCGGCCCGCGGTTGTTCTTCCAGCGCGTCCCCGAGGGCAAGGTCGTGAAGAACCGGGTGCACCTCGACGTCCGGGTCGGCACCGGGCTCGTGCGTGAGGCGCGGCTGGCGGTCCTCGAGGCCGAATGCGTCCGGCTGGAAGCGCTCGGCGCGGTCCGTGGGCAGCTGCTGCGGTACGACGGCGTCAACGAGTCGTGCCAGAACATGCAGGACGTCGAGGGCAACGAGTTCTGTCTCGACTGAGGCGCCGCCGCGCGTCGAGTACTCGCTGACGACCGCCGGCAAGGACCTGCTGGTCCCGATCCGCGCGCTCGGCGACTGGGCCGCCGTTTACGCCGACCAGCTCCCGACCGAAAGCAAACCGTAAACGCCTCCAGGCACTGTGTTGGAACCAACCGATTCTGGAGGTTCCGATCATGTTCACGTTGCAGCAAGTCGTCGATGCGCCGCCCGCCGAGGTCGTCCGCGCGTTCACCGAGGCCGAGCCGTTCGCCGCGTGGTTCCTGGCCGAAGGGTTCACCACACCGTCCGACCGCGCAACGCTCGACGTCCGGCCGGGCGGCCTGATCTCGGCGGTCTTCGTCGGCGAGGGTGATGTCGAGGTCCCGTTCACCCTCCGGTACGGCGACCTGGACCTCCCGCGTCACCTGGTCCTGTACTTCGACGACCCCGCGGAAGAGATCACCGTCGACCTGTCAGGGTTGCCTGACGGGAAGACCCGGCTCGACTACCGCAGCGTCGGCCTGACCGACGAACAGGAGGTCCCGATCAAGCCCGGCGTCGCCACCATGCTCAACCACCTGGCGGCCTACTTCAGCTGATCATCCCCGGTAGATCCCAGGCACCGGCCCGCCCCTCGGCAGCACACCGGGCCCCGCCCCCGGTCCGGCCAGCCCCGGCGCTGGTCCCGCCCCTGGTCCCGGCGGCTCATCGGACGCCGCCTGGTCGCCGTGCAGATCGTCGCCTGTCGCGCCGAGCAGGCGACGGGTCAGCGCGTCGCGCGACGACAGCAGCTCCGCGACGGCGGCCCGGAGATGATCCGCTCCTGGCGCCTCCCCCGCCTCCGCAGCGAGCAGCACCGTCCGGCGTACCAGCTCCTTCATGAACGACGCCGTCGTACCCGCCGTCTGGTCGACGATCTCGTCCACCAGTTCGGTCGGCAGTTCCAGCGCCGGCCCGTACAGCCGCAGCAGTCGCGCCCGCCCCTCGGCGTCCGGCAGCGGCACCTCAACGGCCATGTCCACCCGCCCCGGCCGCTGCATCAGCGCCGGCTCCAGCAGGTCCGCCCGGTTCGTGGTCAGCAGGAACGCAACATCGGCGTCCTGCGCCAGCCCGTCCATCTCGTTCAGCACCTGGAACAGCAGCGGGTTCTCCGAACCATGGGTGTAGTCCCGCGCCTCGGCCACCAGGTCACAGTCCTCGAGTACGACGAGAGCCGGCTGCAGCATCCGCGCCAGCGCACACGCCTGGGAGATGAAATGGATGCTCGTCCCCGCCAGCAGCACGACCGTGAACTCCGGCAACTGCGACAGGACATACCGTATGGTATGGGTCTTCCCGGTCCCGGGCGGGCCGTACAGCAGCACGCCCCGCCGCAGGTGCTGCCCCGCGGCCAGCAGCGTCTCGCGGTGCGCGGCGATCCCGACGACCTCCCGCTCGATCCGTTCGAGCACGCCCGCCGGCAGTACGACGTCCGCCCGCGTGATCCCCGGCCGCGGGTGCAACCGGAACGGCCCGACGCCCTGCCCGAACTCGTGCCCCTCGAACGACACCACCTTGCCCCGGAATACGTTGTGCTCCCGGATCAGCTCCGGCAGCGCCCCGAGGAACCGGTCGCCGGCCGCCTTCTCCACCGCGAGGATCTCGAGGTCCACGCTCGACCGCCCGTACTGCGGGTTCGCCGCCCGCAGCAAGGCGACGTACCGGTCCTCGCCCCGCACCCCGAGGTAGAACCCGAACGCGACGCAGTCCATCTCCTCGTCGACATCGATCTGCAGCCGCTGGTAGTCGACCGCGCCGATCCCGAACCGGTCGTACTCCGCCAGCTCCAGCAGCTCACCGAGCGAATGATGACCGCGGTTCGACCCCGCCAGCCCGATCACCTCGAACGAGTCGAACCACGCCTCGACCGCCCGCTGCACGTTCGGCAAGTCGTACGGCGGGAAGCTCGACGACACCACCGGCACCTGCTCGGGATCGACGCCGAGATGCGCCCGGAGCCGGTCCCGCAGGCTCTCGCGGCTGCTCCGCGGCCCGCGTGGCTGCATCCGCTCCAGGAACCGCGTGAACAGCCGCGCGAACTCGTCGACATCGGCCTCGTGCTCAGATCCAGCGTCGGGCATCTCGCCGTACCTCCCTTGTTCCGGACCTATCCGGAGGGTCCTCCGTAACGGCGGATAGGATCTTCACCATGACAGCTTCCGAGTCCACCGACCGTCCGTACGGCGCCTTCCCGGTACGGATCGGTCTGCAGGTCCAGCCCCAGCACGCGCAGTACGCCGACATCCGGCGTACCGTCGCCGCGGCCGAGGAGATCGGCATCGACGTCGCGTTCAACTGGGACCACTTCTACCCGCTCAGCGGTGAGCCCGAGGGCCTGCACTTCGAGTGCTGGACCATGCTCGCCGCCTGGGCCGAGGCGACCGAGCGGGTCGAGATCGGCGCCCTGGTCACCTGTAACTCCTATCGCAATCCCGACCTGCTCGCCGACATGGCGCGCACGGTCGACCACATCAGCGAGGGCCGGCTGATCTTCGGCATCGGCTCCGGCTGGTTCGAGAAGGACTACGACGAGTACGGCTACGAGTTCGGTACGGCGGGCGGCCGGCTGGACGCGCTCGGCGAGGCGCTGCCGCGGATCGAGGCGCGCTGGGAGAAGCTCAACCCGAAGCCGACCCGGGACATCCCGGTGCTGATCGGCGGCGGCGGCGAGAAGAAGACGCTGAAGCTGGTCGCGCAGCACGCGAACATCTGGCACGGCTTCGGTGACGCCGAGACGATCGCGCACAAGCACGCGGTCCTGGACGAGCACTGCAAGACGATCGGCCGCGACCCGGGCGAGATCGAGCGTTCGGTGGGCGTCGGCGACAAGCGGCCGGAGGACGTCGGCAAGCAGCTGCTCGACGTCGGCACCCGGCTGTTCACCGTGCACGCCTCCGGCCCCGACTACGACCTCGGCCTGCTCCGCGAGTGGGTCAGCTGGCGGGACGAGGTCAACGCCAAGTAAGTCTGCGCCGGGTGGCCGTCAGCTGCGGCCACCCGGCTGCCCTAAACTTTTCGGCATGTCTACGTTGCCTGGGAACGGTTCGGTGCGGCCTATCACCCGTTGGGGTGCGGACGTCATGCATCGGGTCAACAAGCCTGTCACCGACTTCGGGGACGAGCTGCAGACGCTCGTCGCCGACATGGTCGCGACGATGAGCGCTGCCGAAGGCGTGGGCCTGGCCGCGAACCAGGTCGGCGTCGACCTGCAGCTGTTCGTGTTCGACTGCCCCGACAAAGAGGGCAACCGGGTGCAGGGCGTCGTGTGCAACCCCACCCTCGAGCTGCCGGAGGGCAAGGACCGCAACCTGGACGAGGGCGACGAGGGCTGCCTGTCGCTGCCCGGCGCGTTCACCAAGTGCGCCCGGCCCGACTTCGCGAAGGTCACCGGCGTCGACCAGCACGGCGAGCCGGTCAGCTTCGAGGGCAACGGCCTGCTGGCCCGCTGCCTCCAGCACGAGACCGACCACACGCAGGGCACGGTGTTCGGCGACCGCGTGTCCCGCAAGTACCGCAAGCGCCTGTTCGGCGAGGCCGAGGAGTTCGCCCCGGACTACCCGGCCGACTGGCCGGTGTCCCCGATGATCGAGCACGAGGACGAGCACGAGGACACGCCCGCCACCTGACCTACCAGCGGGCCTTCTCCAGGTCGATCTCGTTGACCGTCTGGGCCGGGGACTGGCCGGTGGTGTCGATCCACAGGCCCCGGCGTGGGATCTCGTCGAGTCCCTTCTGCAGTTCGCGGACGCCGTCCTCGAGCGAGGGTCCCCAGTCTCGGTACGCGTTGCTGCCGCGCCCGATCTCCCGCTCGACGATCGACTCGACCGACGGCACCAGGACGACGAGATAGGTGTCGACGCCCCGCAACTGCGAGAACCACCGCTCGACGTGCTCCCCCAGCACGATGTCGCTGCACACGAAGTCGAATCCGTTGTCCGCGTAATGCTGCGCCACCAGTGCGCTCGCGTCATACCGCAGCTCCAACTGTCGGACGGCCTCCGCGGACGGCTCCGGCGTCATGATCTCCGCGCCGGCGACGACGCCGCGGTAGAACACGTCCCCGTCGAGTGTCGCCGCGGGCGGGCCCATCCGCGCGGCCAGCAGCGGCGCGATCGTGGACTTCCCGGCTGCCTGCATTCCGGTGACGAGTACTACCTTCTGCTTGCTTTCCATGCCTCCGCCGTCAGCGAGTAGATGGTGGCGTCGAACGGTACGCCGTCGTCCAGCAGCACCGCCTCGTGGTCGAAGCTCATACCGAGCCGGCGCATGACCGCGATGCTACGGACGTTCGGCGTATCGGTCACCGCAATAATGCGCGGCAGACCGAGCGTCGCGAACCCGTGCTCCAGCCAGGACGCCGCGGCCTCGGTCGCGTACCCGTGCCCCCAGTGCTCGCGGGCCAGCCGCCAGCCGATCTCGAGGTCGTCCGGGTACCACTGCTCGCGGCTCAGCCCGGCAGCGCCGAGGAAGACCCCGTCCGACCGTCGCTCGATCGCGAGAAAGCCGAAGCCTTCCCGTTCGTAGAGGGCGTTCACATCCGCCGCGATCTCGTCGCAGTTCTCCCGATTCAGCGGCTCTCCGAGGTACTGCGTGACGTCGGGGTCGGCGTTCAGCGCTGCCCACGGATCCAGGTCGGTGTCGCGGAATGGACGCAGTACCAGGCGTTCCGTCGTACGCATGGCTCCCCCCTCAGCGTGTGGCGTAGAACGCTACTGCTGCTGAGGATGCCACGTTGAGGGAGTCGACGCCGCCTCCCATCGGGATGCGCACGGTCAGGTCTGCCTGTTCGAGCACGTGCGGTTTGAGACCGTGGCCTTCGGTGCCGAAGATCAGCGCGAGCTTGTCGTCCTTGCGGTCGGCCAGCTCGTCGAGCGTGATCGAGTCGTCGGCGAGCGCCATCGCGGCGGCGACGTACCCGTTGTCCTGGAGCAGCCGCAGATCGCCCGGCCAGCTCTGCAGACGCGTCCACGGGACCTGGAAGACGGTGCCCATCGAGACCTTGATCGACCGTCGGTACAGCGGGTCCGCGCACGTCGGCGTCACCAGCACGAGACCGACACCGAGCGCGGCCGCGGCCCGGAACCCGGCGCCGACGTTGGTGTGGTCAACGATATCGTCGAAGATCGCGATCCGCCGTACGTCGTGGTTCAACAGCTCGGTCAGCGGTACGGCGGCGCGGCGCTTGTACGACGCCAGCGCGCCGCGGTGCACGTGGAATCCGGTGACCTGCTTGGCCAGCTCCTCGGACACGACGTACACGGGCTTGTCCGGCCACTTCTCCAGGACGTCCTGCAACGAGTCCAGCCAGCGCGGCGCGAGCAGGAACGACCTCGGTTCGTACCCGGCGTCCGCGGCCCGCCGGATCACTTTGTCGCCCTCGGCAATGAACAGCCCGTGCTCCTCCTCGAGCAAGCGCCGCAGACTGACCTCCCGCAACCGGACGTAGTCGGCCAGCCGCTCGTCCGCCGCGTCCTCGACGGCAACCAGCGTCACGCCGATCCCGCCCCGCCCTGCCCCGCTGCCCCGTCCCGTGCCTGCGCCGCCACGTCCACCACGTTGCCGATGACAACGATCGCCGGAGCGCCGACGCCCTCGTCCTTCATCGCCTGAGCGATCCCCGCCAGGTCCGAGGTGACCATCCGCTGCCCGGGAAGGGTGCCGTCGGCAACCGCCGCCGCCGGGGTCTGCGCCGGACGTCCGCTCGCGATCAACCGCTCGGTGATCGCCGGCAGGTTCTCGACCGCCATCAGCAGCACCAGGGTCCCGTGCAGCTGCGCCAGCGCGTCCCAGTTGACCAACGAGTCCGGGTGCGACGGCGGGATGTGCCCCGAAACCACCGTGAACTCGTGCGTCACCCCGCGATGCGTGACCGGGATCCCCGCCACCGCGGGTACCGAGATCGAGCTAGTGATCCCCGGCACCACGGTCCACGGCACGCCGGCCGCGGCGCACGCCAGCGCCTCCTCGAACCCGCGGCCGAACACGTACGGATCCCCGCCCTTGAGCCGTACGACGACCTTCCCGGCCCGCCCGCGATCGACCAGGATCCGGTTGATCTCCTCCTGCTGCGCTGCCCGCCCGCGCGGCAGCTTCGCCGCGTCGAACAGCTCCACGTCAGGATGCAACTCGTCCAGCAACTGCTGCGGCGCCAGCCGATCCGCCACCACCACGTCGGCCTCGGCCAGCAGCCGCCTCCCGCGCACCGTGATCAGATCCGGATCGCCCGGTCCCCCACCGACCAGGTACACCCCCGGTCGCCGATCGACGTCCCGCGCGGCCAGCTCACCGGTCCGCAACCCTTCCAGGATCGCGTCCCGTACGGCGGCGGACCTGCGGTGATCGCCTCCGCCGAGGACGCCGATCGTCACGTTGTCGTGCTGCCCGGACGCCGGCGTCCACGCGGTCGCCCGGGAACGGTCGTCGGAACGCACGCAGAAGATCCGCCGCTCCTCCGCCTCGGCCGACACCTGATCGTTGACGGCGGCATCGTCCGTCGCGACCACGACGTACCAGGCGCCGTCGAGATCGCCGTCCTGGTACCCGCGCTCGATCCAGGTCAGCGCGGTGTTCCCGAGGAGGCCCTCGATCGTCGGCGTGATCGACGGCGAGATCAGGTCGATGCGCGCGCCGGCCTCGAGCAGCCGCGGCAGCCGGCGCTGGGCGACACCGCCACCGCCCACGACGACCACGCGCCGCCCGTCGAGGACGAGGCCGGACAGGTACTGATGGGTCACTGACCGATCCCCGCGTCCTCGAACGTGGCCATCTCGGCGAGCGCGCGAACCGCGCAGGTCAGGATCGGGTACGCGAGCACCGCACCGGTCCCCTCGCCGAGCCTGAGATCGAGGTCGACGAGTGGCTGGAGGCCGAGCTTCTTCAGCGCCACCGCGTGACCGGGCTCGGCGGACCGGTGGCCGGCGACGCAGTAGTCGACGACGGCCGGGTGGAACGCCTGCGCGACAAGCGCGGCCGCACCGGCGATCACGCCGTCGAGGATGACCGGTGTGCGGTTGGCGGCCGCGCCGAGGATGTACCCGGCAAGAGCGGCATGCTCGAGGCCGCCGTACGCCTGGAGCGCCTTCAGCGGATCGGTCGACGGTACGTCGTGCAGCGCGAGCGCCGCCCGTACGACAGATGTCTTGTGTGCCAGCGCAGCGTCGTCGATGCCCGTACCGCGGCCGGTGACGGCGTCGGCGGTCGCTCCGGTGAAGGTCGCGATCAGCGCCGCGGAGGCAGTCGTGTTGGCGATGCCCATGTCGCCGGTCAGGAGGCAGCGGTACCCGTCCTGGATCAGCTTGTCCGCGAGCTCGAACCCGACCGCGATCGCCGCGCGCGCCTCGTCCTCGGTGAGGGCGTCGGTCTGCGAGAGATCGCGGGTGCCCGGGCGGACCTTGGCGTGGACGATGTCCAGCTGCTCCACCGGCGTCGCGACGCCGACGTCCACGACCCGTACGTCGACCCGGTTGTTGGCCGCGAACGCGTTCACCGCGGCGCCACCGGCGGCGAAGTTCGCGAGCATCGCGGCCGTCACCTCCTGCGGCCACGGCGAGACGTTCTGCGCGTGGACGCCGTGATCCGCCGCGAAGACCGTCACCACGGCCGGCTGCGGCACCTGCGGCGGGCAGGTCCCGGTCATCCCGGCGACCCGCACCGACAGCTCCTCCAGCACGCCGAGCGACCCGGCCGGCTTCGTCAGCTGCGCGTGCCGCTCCTCGGCCGCCCGCATCGCCGCCACATCGGCCGGAGCGATCCGCTCCAGGTACTCCTCCAGCGCGCCGTCCACCGCGTCCTCCATCGGTTCCCGCCGGTCCACTCCGGCGTACCCGATCTTCGCATCCCCGATCGGGTGCCCTGGCGTGGCCCGGCGGGATCTGGACAGTAATGTCGGAATCACCACACGTCGCGAGATCCCGGAGGATCACAGATGTCGCTCGATCGTCCCGTCGCCCCGGACCCGTACGAACTGCTCCCGAAGGCCGGTGCGTTCACGGTCACCAGCACCGATGTCGCCGACGGCGAGCCGCTGTCCGACGACCACGCGTTCGCGGGCGGCAACACGTCGCCGCAGCTCAGCTGGTCCGGGTTCCCCGCGGAGACCAAGGCCTTCGTCGTCACCTGCTACGACCCGGACGCGCCGATCGTCTCCGGCTTCTGGCACTGGGTCCTGGTCAACCTCCCGGCGACCGTCACCGAGCTCCCGGCCGGCGCCGGCAGCACCGAACGCCTCGACAACGGCGCCTTCCACGTCCGCAACGACTTCGGCACCAAGAACTTCGGCGGCGCGGCCCCACCCGCAGGCGACCAGATCCACCGCTACTACTTCGTCGTCCACGCCATCGACGTAGAAGCCCTCGACGTAGACCCCGAAGCCTCCCCCGCCGTAGTCGGCTTCAACCTGGCCTTCCACACCCTCGCCCGAGCCATCCTCACCCCG
The DNA here is from genome assembly GCF_036226565.1 of Kribbella sp. NBC_00709. Classification (GTDB taxonomy): domain Bacteria; phylum Actinomycetota; class Actinomycetes; order Propionibacteriales; family Kribbellaceae; genus Kribbella. The sequence goes on along the minus strand of NZ_CP108996.1, from coordinate 6,805,005 downwards.
ACCTACCAGATCGCGGAGTGACCGGTCGTGGGGGCCGCCCGATTCCGGACGGCTTCCACGGTCAGCTGAGTGGGGGTCTGCGGCGTTCGGCGGCGGTTAGGTCGGCTGCTTCTTTGCCGGGCCAGGATGGGTCGGTTGCGTTGTCGAGCTGGTGGCGTACGTCGGACCAGCGGGCGGTGAGCGCGAACAGTACGACGGTGTCGAGCGCGATCATCAGCAACGACCAGACGGGGTAGGCGCTCAGCCAGGCGATCTGGGTGACGGCGTGCAGGCAGACCAGCACGATGGCCGTGATCCTGGCCCAGGTCTGTGCCGTGACCAGGCCGGCGCCGACGGCGATCAGGAGCACGCCGAAGATCAGGATCGTCCATCCCCAGCCGGTCACGCCCACGATGACGAGGTGGTCCCGCGTGATCACCAACCGCTCGTCGGAGAACAGCGCGATGAATCCCTCGAAGACGTTGATCAACCCCGTCATCATGAGCAGCGCGCCGGCGAACACCACGATGCCGGTCATGGCCGCCCGCCTCCTTTCGCAGCCATCCTGATATCTCCTCTCGGGCAGCCGCCACCGCCGAACGGCGACACCTGGATGTTGTCCCGGCGGCCTGTTGCGCGCCTCACCCTCTTCGGATGAGGGCGGGCGCACTGCTCCGCGGCGGTCCGGGCGGCCCGCCTACTGCGGAGGAACCAGCTCATCCAGATGGGGGGATGAAGCCGTTGCGATTGCGCAGCAGGCTCGGGGAGTGACGTCTCAACCCACGCAAGGTAGTGCGCGATCCATCGCGGTCGGACGGCTCTGGTCGGCCGGCGCGGCGACGGCCGTGGTCGCGGCGCTGATCGCGGTTGTCGGCATTCTGATCGCCCGCGGCGTGTTCGACATCCCGGTGCTCGCACCCGAGGGCGAGGGCACGTGGGGAGACGCCGACACACTGACGTATGCGCTGTACTGCGGCCTGGCGGCGCTCGTGGCGACTGGCCTGCTCCACCTGCTGCTGGTGTCCACCCCGCGCCCGTTCGAGTTTTTCGGCTGGATCATCGCGCTGGCCACAGTGGCAGCGGCGGCCGCGCCGTTCGTCGCCGGTGGCGAGACGTCGTCGAAGATCGCGACCGCGGTGATCAACCTCGCGGTGGGAGTCGCGATCGGCACCCTGCTGAGCGGAGCCGGGCGATCCGCAGCACGAGCCGGTAGATAACCGTCGGCGGAGCGCATCCACGGGTAGTCAGGCTCCAGGCGGCCGGACGGCTTCGGCCCAGCGGGTGATCTGGTGGGCCGCGCTGTCCGGAGTTGGGGGGTCGCCGGTCAATTCGCTTGAGGTCATCTTCGGCTGGAAGCGCAGATGGTCGATCTGGCCGTTGCGACGGTGGATATCGAGGTAGACACCCAGGGGCTTGTAGTCGAACTTCGCGAACGCGATCTCCGTCCGCGGAATCCGGAGACTCCCGATCAGCTCCCGGAACACCAGCTCGTCGTCGGTCAGCCGCAACTCGTACCGCATCGCCCCTCCCAGCACCACCAAGGTCATCGGGATCGATGGCCAAAGCATCGGCTCGATCACACTCGCGACCAGCGCGGCGAGCACCAGCAGGCGGAACACGATCAGCGTCACCCGATGCGGGCCCCACCTGCGGATCTCCGGCGACTCCGTCATGTCAGAGCGCCGCGACGTACACCCAACGCCCGGCCTCCCGGGCGAAGGTGCTGTTCTCGGTCTGTACGCCGGGTCTGCCGGCGGCGGTGTAGTGGGCGCGGAACTCGACCGTGCCCTCCGAGTGGAACGCACTGCCACCGGTTGTGCCCACGATCTCCAGCCCGGTCCACTCCCGGCCGGGTGGAAAGTCCATCCGCGCCGGTCGGGTCGTCAGCGACCACGTCTGCTGGAGGTACGCCGCATCGTGCATCACGAAGGCGGTGTACCGGGAGCGCATCAACTGCTCCGCGGTCGTGGCGGTTGCCTCGCCGCGGTGGAGTGGACCGCAGCAGGCGGCGTACGGCGTGTCGTGACCGCACGGGCAGGTGGAGACGACTGGCATGGACTGATTGTCGCCGATCAGTCACCTAGCCACGTGATCTACTGCCGTGATGGTGACCGAGGCAGCACGCTGGCGACGGCGGATGGTCCGGCCGGTGCTCGACTGGTACGCCGCCGTGGAGGGGGTCGACGCGGTGATGCTGGGTGGGTCGACTGCCCGCGGGGACGCGGATCGCTGGTCGGACGTCGAGGTCGGCGTGTTCTGGCGGCGGCCGCCGACGCCTGCTGAGCGGCTCGCGGTCGCAGGGGCTGCTGAGGTTCGGGTGGTGAACATCGACGGGCCGCCGTGGGACGACCATCTGTACTTGGGCGCACCGCGACCGGACGGGCTGATGGTCGAGGTCGCCCACACCTTGACGCAGACGGTCGAGAACGCCCTCGACGATCTGCTGGTAGCCGGCACACCTGATGGCCAGGTCATGCAGCTGGCGCTGGGGATCCTCGACGGCCGCGAGGTGATCGGCCCGCGCGCGGAGCTCGTCGCTCGATGGCAGGAGCGCGTGGCGACGTACCCGCGCGATCTGGCGCTCGCCGTCGTTCGGTACAACGGGAACATCGAGAAGTTCTGGCGCTGGCAGATGCTGTACGAGCGCGACAACCCGCTTCTCGTCGCCCGTGAGTTCGTGCGCATGACGGACCAGCTCCTGAACATCCTGCATGCCCTCAACGGCCGGTACTCCGGTCACGTGCTGGCCTTCAAACGCCTCGATGCGATCGAACGCGACCTCTCCTTGGCACCACCGTCCCTCGCCGCCCGCGTCCGCGCGGTCTTCACCCGGCCCGCCCCCGAGGGCGCGCAGACTCTGCACGACCTCATCGAGGAGACCTACGACCTCGTCGAACGGCACCTGCCAGAGGTCGATGTCGACGCCCTGCGGGCCACCTTCCGCAGCAACCGCAAGCCTGTTGAGTCAGCGGACTGACAACTGCGGATCGCGCACCGGCATGCTCCCGACCTCGACCTCCAAAGCGGAGTACTGGGTCGCGTTGAGCGTCTCGGACAACACGACGCTGACCCGCCCGCCCTTCCGCCCCCATGCGCCGGCGATCCGTCCGTCGACCAGCAACCCGTTCGGATGAAAGGAATCCGCGGCCGGCGTCAGCGTCCGCAGACCGGGTCCGATGAACCGGCCGTCGCGATCCCTGCCGAACAGCCGCAGGTCCGACGCGACCAGCAACCGAACCCCACGCGGCGACCGCGCCGAGAGCAAACACTCCTCATCCGCCCGAAGAATCCATCCCGCCGCACCATCGAGGTCAACCTCGAGCAACTCGTCCGCCAGCAAACCCCAGACCGCGCGAGCGTCGGCCGGCGACAACCCGGACCACCATGAGAACGCCTTGGGCGTCGTCGGTCCGAAGTAGTGCACGTGCCGTCGACACAGCTCCACCCGCGCCTCCGCGACCTCGATAGCCGGCCGCGGCACCTCACGTGCCCACAGCGACGTCGTGTCCCATCGCAGCGCGATCCGGCCACTCGCACACGCCTCGCGCAGCTCATGTCCCCGTCCCCCACGCTGCTCACGCCCATCCAATTCCTCGCACATCCGCTCCGCGAGTACGTCGATCCGTCGTACGGCGTCCGCGTCCAGTGGCAACCGCCCCAGGGTGAACACCCCGAAGTCACGCGCCGGAAGGACATACACCGCGGCCCGCGGACTGTACGTCTGGATCAGCGACGGATGCTCCCAGTCCGAAGGAACGCAGTCCCGCATCCGAGCGTGCAGTCCGAGCAGCGCGTCCCGGGGCGCGGTGTCCTGCAGACCGACGTACGCCGCCTCCTCGTGCGATCCCGCGGGCAGCCGATCCACGAGATGGTTGACGTGCAGCCGATACGCGACGGCCTGGTCCCGGGTGATCATGGCTGCGACCGTACGAGGAAAAGACGCCACCCCACGGCTTAGTTTCGCCGGACTGTCGCGAGCCAGCCTGGCGCACCGTTCTCGTGCATCCGCGTCCAGATCTTGCGCGGCTCGACGCTGACGAGCGTCCAGCCGGCGTCCGCGGTGAACGCCGTCTGCAAATCGATTTGTGTGATCGGATGCGGAACGTCCTGGGGATCCGCGTCGCTGAAGCACAGCACGTAGAGGGTCGCGCCGGGTTTGGCGACCGAGGCCAGGCTCACGGCGTACCGCGCACGCTCATCCGCATCGAAGGTGTGGAAGAGACCGCTGTCGAGAATCGTGTCGAAGCTACGACCCAGCTCGCCGAGCTCCAACGCGTCCGCGGCAACGAACTCAACCTCGAGGCCGACCGCTTTCTCCCGGGCGCGTGCCAACGCGGTCTCGGCGACATCGAACCCGAGCACCGGCTCGCCGCTCCAAGCGATGATCAGCGCGTTGTCGCCACTCCCGCAGCCCGCGTCGAGGACCGACCCGCTGAACGCGCCCTCGGCCACCAACTGCACGACCGCCGGCTGAGGTCCCCCGAACTCCCACGGCGCAGGACCATCGGCGTACGACGCATCCCACGGGCGGCCCGCCCTTCGCTCGTGACTCGTCGGCTGTCGCGCACCATACGGATCGTCGGACATCGTCGTACCCTTCGTGAGCTAGAGGTGTCTTCCTTACCCCACAGTGAAGGATTGATGCAGATGCTCGCGACCGCCCGGCTCGATCTGGTGGCGTTGGAGCTGGACCGGGATCTGGGGGCATTGCATGCGATGTTCTCGGATCCGGAGTGGGCGCGCGGCGGCTACCTGGCTCCGACGGCGTCGGAAAGCGAATCGCGGGAGCGGCTGGAGCGGGAGTTCGGCGACAACGGCGGGCGGACATGGGTACTGCGGGTCCGGCCGGATGAGACCGCTGTCGGCGTGATCGGGGTGTTCTCGGACCAGGGCAGCTCGATCCGTGGACTGAGCTGGTATCTCCGGCGCGATCGATGGGGCGCCGGGCTGATGAGCGAGGCGGCTCGTGTCGTGGTCGATCACCTGCTCGAGCAGCCGTCGATCACCGGCGTCGAGGCCTGGATCGACTCGCGGAACGTACGCTCGATCGCCGTCGCCCGGCATGCGGGCCTCGACCTCGTCGGTCGCCTGCCGCGGACCTCGGACGGCGAGATCGCGCAGTCCGTCGTGATGGGTCGCGCGGCGAAGCCGAGCGATCCGACCACGTTCGGCATCATGCCGGTGCTCGAGGTCCGCGATGTCACCGGCACCGCACGGCTGCTGTGCGACCTGCTTGGCCTCCACATCCGCTTCGAGCTCGACGACCTCGTGCATCTCGGCTTCACCGAGTGGAACGGTCAGAGCGGACTGGAGGTACGGCGTGCAGCCGGCGACATCTCGCCCGCGACGATCACGCTCGAGGTCGGCGTACTCGTCGATCCGCTGTACGACGCCGCGATCGCGGCCGGGCTGGTTGATTCGACTGCACCCGCGGACATGCCGTGGTACCGGCGTACCTTCACGTTGGCGCTGCCGGAGGGGCATCGGCTGACGGTCTCGGGGCCGGTCAGCGGTACGTGAAGACCATGAAGGCGCCGATCGCGAACGCGAGCAGGCTGAACATGCCGCCGAGTGCCGCGACCGGCTTGCCGCGGCGGTTGCCGATCAGGCCGGCGAGTGCGAGGGCGAACCCGGTGATGGCGAACGGGAAGGCGGCGTACTGCCGGTACCCGCTCATGTCCGTGGGGGCGAACGGCGCCACCACCCCCGCGAGCCCGACGACCAACGCGAGCACGCCGAGCAACGCCGAACCCTTCGCCCCCGCCGCGGACGACGCTTGGGCCTGCCAGGCGGGATCGTTCGGCGCCTGCGCATAGTCCGGCCAGAGGTGCTGCGGATACCCGGCGCCTCCTTGCTGTGGGTTGGCGTTGCGATCCGACTGGCCGTAGGTCATGAGAACTCCGAATTCCGCGGGATGCGTCTTCTGCGCTGACGCTGCCGGTTCGCAGTCGGTTCCCTCGTGCTACTGCTCTTCGCGCAATGGGAACGCGCGGATGATCACTGCGGTCGGCGTCGCCGCATCGGACCGGGGCTCCGAGCCGACGAAGTCGCGCAGTACCCGGTGGAGGCGGGCCCGCAGCTCGGCGAGCTCACCGTCGGCCAGCGTCACCACCTCGCTGAACGCGAAGTCCGCATCCTCGGACGTCTTGGCGGCCAGCCAGCTCGCGTACGCCGTGTCCTCCAGCTCGCGGTTCAGCGTCGCCTGCTCGACCCGCATCCGCCGCCACGGCTTCACCCGCCCGGCGGCGCCCGGCACCGCCTCGATCACCCCGAGCGCCTCCAGCCGCCGCAGGTGGAACGAGCACGACCCCGTACTCTCCCCAAGCTCCCGCGCCGCCACCGTCGACGTCGTCGTAGCGTCCCGGTCGATCAACTCCAGGAGCGCCTCCCGCAGCGGATGCGCACGGACGACGTCGCGCCGGTTGGGCGTACTGCGCTGCTCGGCCATACCGCATCCTAAACCGCGTCTTTGCAAAGGCTGAACTTTGCAGACTACGATCTTTGCATGCCGACGTACCTCCAGGGCCGCCCGAGCCGCCGCCTGCCCGAGCTGACCGACGAGGTACGGCGCGGCACGCCCCGGCGGATCACGGAGTACGGCGAGGAGATCCTGCACCGCCCGTGCCGACCGGTCACCGAGTTCGGGGCGGCGCGATGGGGCGGGCTGATCGACGACATGTTCACCACGATGTGGATCGCCGAAGGCTGCGGTCTCGCCGCGAACCAGGTCGACGTCGACGCCCAGCTGTTCGTCTACGACCTCACCGACGGGAACGGCGACCGCCACCTCGGTCACGCGTTCAACCCGCGGATCGAAACCTCGCCCACCCTCTTCGGCACCCAACCCGGCACCGAAGGCTGCCTCTCCGTCCCCGGCGCCAACGCCCCACTCCCCCGCCCCACCCGAGCCACCCTCCACGCCTTCGACGTCGAAGGCCGCCCGTTCACTGTCGACTCATCCGGCTACCTCGCCCGCTGCCTGATCCACGAAACCCAACACCTGGCCGGCACCGTCTACGTCGACCATCTGTCCCCCACCGCCCACACCCAAGCCCTGACCCACTCCACCCTGAACCGCCCCCAGGTCCTCACCCACCGCACCAACCGCCAGCAACTACTCACCAAGCTCAACTAACGTCCAGACGGGATCGAGACATCCTGGCGGAGGGCTTGGAGTACTTCGAGTTCGCGGTCGATCTCGCGGCGCTTGGCTTCGAGGCGTTCGACGCCTTCGGCGAGGAGCAGTTCGAGTACGCCGGTGCGCTCGGCGGACGGCGCCTCCAGGCAGGGCAGGAGCTCACCGATGGTCGCGCTGCCCAGGCCTGCTGCCAGTAGGTGCTGGATCATGACGACGCGCTCAACCATCGACGTGTCGAACTCGCGCCAGCCGCCCGCGGTCCGATCCGAGCGGATCAGTCCCTGCTCCTCGTAGTACCGCAGGGAGCGCGTACTGACGCCGGTCGCGTCCGCGAGTTCTCCGATCCGCATGGATCCAGTCTTGCACTTCACACCGGTGTGAAGTTTGACCCTGATGAGGTGACCCCCTGAAAGGAACCTCATGCACTGGCTCTACCTGTCCATCGCCGTCGTGTTCGAGATCGCCGTCGCCCTCTCCGCCGGCAAGGCCCAAGGCTTCACCCACCGCGGCTGGACCGCCGCCACCCTCGTCACCGGCGCCCTTGGCACCTACTTCCTCAGCCGCGCCCTCCTCACCTTCGACGTCGGCGTCGGGTACGCGCTCTGGACATCGCTCGCTGGAGTAGGCATCACCCTGCTCGGCGCACTCGTGTTCGGCCAGCGACTGACCTTGCGCAAGGCGATCGGCATCGCCCTGGTCATCGCCGGCGTCGCAGGCCTCCAACTCACCGGCACCGTCTGAAGGACATCGCAATGACAACAATCCAACGCTCGCAGACCGCGCAGTCTTCACGCTCCGCGTGGCTCACTCTGTTGCTCGCCGGCGGGTTCGAGGTCGGCTATGCACTCTCCGTCGGTGGCAGCCGCGGCTTCACCGTGCCGTCCTGGTCCGCCGTGGCTGTGGTCTTCTTCCTGCTCACCCTCTGGGCCCTCAGCCGTGCCCTCCGCACCATCGAGGTCAGCATCGGGTACGCCGTCTGGGCCGGCATCGGCGCCGTCGGCGCGGCCGTCCTCGGCCCGGTGTTCTTCAACGAGACCCTGTCCGCGGCGAAAGCCGGCTGGCTAGCCGTCATCATCACCGGCGTCATCTGGCTGAAGCTCGCCGACCGCCCAACAGCTACGTCTGTGCCGGGTCGAGGGTGATGTCGATCGTGTGGTGTCCGTGCAGGGAGGTCGGTACCTCGTACTCCGTGGACGACGTGCCGTCGAGGTTGAAGGAACGGATGACGTTGCCTGTACCGCGGAGGGTCACTGTCAGGACAGCGTCCCGGTAGCGTAAGCCGCTGAGTGTGACGTCACCCCAGCCCGCCGGGAGTGTCGGTGCAAAGGTGAGCTCGCGGTTGCCGAAAGTCATGCCGAACAGGCCGGTGTGAATCATGTCGATGAAGGCCGTCGCCGACCAGGTCTGGTCGGGCTGCGACTCCCAGCGGCGCTTCGGTACGCCGGTTGCGCCCTGGTAGCCGCCCTCGACGGCACCGGTGTTCCCGTCGTAGATCTCCCAGAAACCGCCGCTGCGCCTGACCAGCTCCGCGAGCAGTCCGGTCTCGGCCGCGAATCCCTCCACATCGCCGTGCTGTGCCAGACTCTTCGCCCAGAGTCCTTGCACGAGCGGCCAGACGATCGCATTGTGCCGTCCGGGTTCCGCACTGGAGTACCTGTCCCAGTGCGGAAAGGTATCTGGCATTCCCCAAGCCATCCGCTGCGCATTCGAGATCAGGGAACCGGCTTGCGCGGCGTCGGCGATCCCGAAGATCAGGGTGAACGCCAGCCCCGCACCTTCCTGGTACACGCCCGGCCGACCGTCGGCCGTGAGCTCGTAGTTGTAGCTTCCGGTTCGCGGGTTCCAGAAGTGCTGGTTGATCGCCTGCTTGATCGCCTCCGCCTTGGCTCGATGGCCATCGGCCGGCCGGCCGAGCGCGTCCGCCATCTCGGCCACGCGCGTGTAGGCCGCGGAGTACAGCGCGTTGGTGCTCAGGTACATGGCCGAGACGACATCCGGGTACGACGTGCTCTCGCTCCCCCGCGACTCCTCCCGGTCCGCCGTCGGCGCCGGGAATCCGGAGATGCCGTCGTTGAAGAACGAGGGACCCGTGAAGAGGCCGTACCGGGCGTCGGGGCCGAAGACCGCGGCCTGCTCGCGGACGGCGAGAGTATTCGTCACGACGTCGTACGCACGCTGCAGGAAGTCTCGGTCACCGGTCACCAGATAGTGATGCCAAGCGCCGACAGTCCAGATGACCTGATCCCACTGCTGACTGTCCTGCTGCACCATGAGCTTGCCGGCGGCATCCTTTTGGACCACCGCCCACAGCGTGTTCGCGGCGAGCGCCGGCGCCAGCAGGCTCGTCGCGTTCCAGCTGTTGATCGTCGCATCCCGGGTCCACGGCTGCTCGTAGCCACCTCCGGCCCGAACCATCCCGACCGCCGGATCCATCAAACCGCTCCTGGCATGCACCTCACCGAACGGAACCGTGTTGGTCGCCAGCAGATTCTCGAGCGCCGCCCCGTAGATCGCCCCGTACAGCCCCTGACTCGCCCCATCCGCGAACCGCAACACCGGCCGGGAGCCTGTCGTCGTCATACCCCCATTCCATCAGCCGCGCGGACGAGCAGCTGCAGCGCGGCCCCCGCCGACGACACGATGTGCCCGCGATCCGGTCAGAACGCGGGCACATCGCGACCAGCTCAGCACAGTCCGCGAAGGATCACTTCTGCGCTGCGCGACCGGCGTACCGCTGCTGGAAGTCCGCAGACTCCTTCGCGGTGACGATCACGTCGTAGTAGCCGTCCTCGGTCGGCCAGCTGATGACGCTGCGCTTGCCGGCGGGCACCACGATCGTCGTCTTCTTCCCGGCGAAGTCGTTCGCGGTCAGCGTGTACGTCACTGACCGGCGGCCGACGGCGGACAGGGTGAGCTCGACAGTTGCGTTCGACCGCCCGTGCCCCTTGACCAGCCGGACGTCGACCCGCGGCTGGGCCGAGGTCCGGTCGTCGGCCGGGACGACGGTGCCGGCGAAGGACCGGATGAAGTGGTCGGGCCCGTAGAAGGTGAACGCGTAGCTGCCGTTCGTCGCCTTGGTGTCCCAGGTGTACGAGTTCGGCCGGTGGTTGCTCGCCGTCAGGGGCAGCGCGTCCTGGCCGATGCCGAGCGGCTCGGCGCCGACGAGGGCAGGCACATACTTGTCGGCCAGCCCGACCAGGCTGACCGCCTTGCCGTTGGGTCCGCCTTCGACGGTGAAGGTCGCGGTCACGGCCCCGGTCGCGGGGTTCTCGACGAGGACGCCGTTGGGCTGGAACGACAGCGGGCTCCGCTTCGCGTGGCCGGTGATCAGCTGGGTCGGCATGACCTGCGCACCGACGGCCGGCTGGGGTACGGCAGGCAGGCCGGCGTCCACAACGACGGACTTGAGCAGATCAGCCGGCTTCGGCAGTTTCGGGAACGACGTGTCGAAGTTGCCGAAGTCGATCGCCGAGAGCAGGTTGCCGGAGACCCCGCGCCGCCAGTCGTTGATGTTGGTGCAGATGGCCGGCCGGCCGAGGCTCTTGGTCCAGTCCTCGATCAGCTGGATCGTCGAGGTGTGGTCGAAGACCTCGGAGTTGACGAAGCCGCCACGGGTCCACGGCGAGACCAGCACGAACGGCACCCGGCCGCCCATGCCGGGCTTGATTCCGGGCGCGCGCTCGCCGGCCGTACCGGCCTCCGGGATCGGCGGTACGACGTGGTCGAAGAAGCCGCCTTCACCGATGCGGTTCGCGTGGTCGGGCTCGTCGTAGTTCAGGATGATCAGCGTCGACTCCCACAGCTCGGGGTTGTCGTGCACCGCCTGGATCACCCGGTCGGTGTAGACCGCGCCGTTGTTCGGGGCGTACGTCGGGTGCTCGGTCCACGCGGCCGGCGCGACGATCCACGACACCTCGGGGATGTCCCCCGACGCACAGTCGGCGATGAAGTCCCGCAGCACGTAGTCGACGTTGGAGGTGTCGTTCTTGATACCGGCGGGCTGCGTGGTGTGGGCGTACACCACGTTGCCGCGGGCAAGCAGGCCCTTACGGGGCAGGGTGTTCTCCGGGTTCGCGTTCGCCGGGTCGAACGCCGCGAACGAGCGGACGGTGTTGTCGGTGTAGTCGCCGAGGAAGTCGTCGTCGGTGTCGTTGTTGACGTAGATCTGCCAGCTCACGCCGGCTTCCTGCAGCGTTTCCGGGTACGTCTTGAACTTGTAGGCGTAGCCGTAGTCGCCGTTGTTGTTGACGACCGGACCGCCCTGGGTGCCGGCCGCGTCGTTGGTACCGGCCCACATCATGATGCGGTTCGGGCTGGTGCTGGTGTCCAGCGAGCAGAAGTAGTGGTCGCCGATGGTGTACGCCTTGGCGATCGCGTGGTGCCACGGCACGTCGGCTTCCATGAAGTACCGGTTGCGCGCGCTGGTGTTCTGTGCGTTGTACCTCAGGCTGTCCGCGTGGTACGGCAGCAGGTAGCCCTCCGCGCGGCTGTTCGGGTCGTAGTAGATCGTCTGGCCGTTCTGCCAGGTCAGCACCTGCTTGTCGCCGAAGCCGCGCGCGCCGGCCAGGTCAAGGGTGCCGAAGTAGTGGTCGAACGACCGGTTCTCCTGCATCAGGATCACGACGTGCTTCAGGTCCTTGATCGTGCCGGTACGACGCGTGTGCTGCGCCGTCGTCGAGCCGGTCGTGCCGACGGCGGTCGCGGCCGACCCAGTCGCAGCGGCGGCCGGTGCGGCCTCGGCCGGGGACGTCAGCCCTCCGGCGGCGGCAACGGCGCCTGCGGCACCTGCGGCCTGCATCAGCCGGCGCCGGCTGATCCGGTTGCGCTCCGTGGCCGCCGTGCTGCCGTCCGCGGATGCCGAATCGTTGTCAGACATAGGTTTGCTACCTAATCTCTCGTGGCGGGGATTCCCCCAAAGTCAACTGCCAAAGGTCCGGACCTCGCGAGCATCGCGTCATGAACATTCCCTGAAGACTCAGGGAGTCCGTGATCTGAACCTGCGCGGCCGGTCACCCGCTGTTCACCGGTGCGTTGGCGGCACCATCGAAGGTGTTCACAATCGCCGCCCAGCGTGGGCCCGGTGAGCAGTAGCACGGCCTCGGCGGCCGCACCACCACTGCCGTCGGGCCGGCCGCAGCCGATAGAGCTGGTCGTCGGCTCGCCGTACGGCATCGACGACTGGCCCGGCGGACCGGCCGGTCGCTACGACTTCGTGTTCGTCAACAACGAGGGCGCCGGCGCGGAGGTCTACCTGGAGGATCCGGCGACCGAGCGGATCTATCTCGAGGTCGAGCACTTCGGCCGCGGCGTCAGCCGTGCCGTCACGGCATCGGTGCCGCCCGGGACGTACCGCTGGGTCTGCATCACCGACTACACGATCAAGTACAGCAGGCCGGTCGTCATCACCGGTGACCCGCTGCCGTACGACGTGCACGGGATCATCCCCGTGACCGGCCTCGACCTGCGGATCCCCATCAACGACTACGTCAGCTGGATCACCGGACAGCTGCCCGCGCTCACCCACCAGGTCGAACAGTTGCGAGGCGCCCTGCAAGCCGGCGACGCGGCGGCCGCCCGACGCGCCTGGCTGATCGCCCACCTCACCTACGAGACGCTGGGCGGCGCCTACCGCGCGTACGACGAAACCGGTGACGCCATCAACGCCGACCCGCCGCGCGGCATCGCCCCGGACCGCCTCGCCGACGCGGACTTCGCGGGCTTCCGCAAGATCGAGGCGATGCTGTGGCACGACCGGCCGATGGCGACGATCGCGCCGTACGTCGACGCGCTGCTCGAGGCGGTCGGGCAACTCGCCGGCGAGCTCGCGCTGCCGAACGCGATCACGCCGATCGACATGGGCCGCCGGGCGCACGAGATCCTCGAGGACGCACTGCAGTGGGACCTGAACGGGATCGGCGACGCCGGCAGTCAGACCGAACTGGCGACCGTGGACGCGAACATCACCGGGGTCTGGCAGGCGCTGGACCCGCTGCGACCTCTCCTGCGCAAGCAGAACCCGTACCTGCAGCAGACCGACGAGCAGCTCCAGCTCACCCAACAGCTCATCCGCAGCCATCACCACGAGGACGGCTGGGTCGGGCTGGCGGCGCTGTCCGCCCGGCACCGGGCCGCGGTCAACGCGGCCGTGCAGCACAGCGTCGAACTGCTCTCCCATACCGCGGCCGTCGTCGACCCGCGCAACGCCACCCGCGACCGAGGCCCGATCACCCATGACTGACCACGACATTGCGGTACCGGACATCGCCGTACCCTCCGGGCGACCGTTCGAAGGCACCCACCAGGCGGGCATCCTCGAGCCAGCGCAGCAGGCGGCGATCGTCGTCGCGTTCCTCGTGACCGCGGCCGACCGGCCGGCGCTGCGGCGGACGTTCCAGACGCTGACGGCGACCATCCGGTACCTGGTCGCCGGTGGTGACGCGCCGGCCGGACGCGGCAGCGACGACGGTCTCGTCTCGACGCCGTACGAGAACGGCATGCTCGGCCCGGGCACGGTGCCCGACGGTCTCACCGTCACGGTCAGCGTCGGTGCAAGCCTGTTCGACGACAGGTTCGGCCTCGCCGACGTCAAACCAGCCCGGCTGCGCGCGATGGACGAGTTCCCGAACGACGCGCTCGACCCCGACCGCTGCGACGGTGACCTGCTGCTGCAGATCTGCGCCGATCACCGTGACACCGTGCTGCATGCGCTGCGCATCCTGATGCGCGCGACCCGCGCCGACCTGCAGGTGCTGTGGCAGCTGGAAGGATTCACCAGCCCGCCGCGGCCGGGCGGGACGCCTCGCAACCTGTTCGGTTTCAAGGACGTACGGCGAACCAGGAGTTCCTCGACCGTCCCGATCTACTCGATCAGCTGGTGTGGACCAAGGGCGGCGGCGACGAACCGGACTGGGTGACCGGCGGTTCGTACCACGTGGTCCGGCTGATCCGGATGTTCGTGGAGTTCTGGGACCGGATCTCGATCAACGAGCAGCAACGGATCTTCGGCCGCGACCGCGGCACCGGCGCACCGCTGTCCGGCCGCCCGGGCGAACGAGTGGCCGGCCTGGAGGAGTTCCAGCTCCCCAGCTACTACCGGGACGCGCACGGCAACACCGTGCCGCTGACAGCCCACACCCGCCTCGCCAACCCCCACGACGGGACCTCCGACGACCGGCGGATGCTGCGCCGCGGCTTCAACTACAGCGCCGGAATCGAGCCCAACGGCCAGCTCGACCTGGGGATGATCTTCATCTGCTTCAACGCCGACCTCGACCGGCAGTTCGTCGCCGTCCAGACCCTCCTCATCGACGAACCCCTCGTCGACTACATCTCCCCCTTCGGCGGCGGCTACTTCTTCGCCCTACCCGGCGTACCGGACGCCGACGACTGGCTAGGCCGCACCCTGCTCGAGGCGTGATGCGGCGGGGAGCCTGGTGGACTCCCCGCCGACCTGGGAGGGGTCAGTCCTTGATGCCGGACTGGGTTACGCCTTGGATCAGGTAGCGCTGGAGGAAGGCGAAGATCAGGACGAGCGGGAGGATCGAGACCGCTACCGCCATGAAGAGTTCGTGGATGTTGATGGTCTGGGCGGTGATGAACGTCGACATCGCCACCTGGATGGTCCACGACGACGAGTCCTGGCCGATCACCAGCGGCCACAGGAACGAGTTCCAGTTGCCGATGAACGTGATCGCTGCCAGCGCCGCGAAGAACGGCAGGGAGTTCGGTACGACGATCCGCCAGAACACCCCGAAGTACCCGGCCCCGTCCACCCGCGCCGCCTCCTCCAACTCCTTCGGAAAGCCGAGGAAGTACTGCCGGAACAGGAACGCCGCGAAACCGCTGAACAACGTCGGGATGATCAGGCCGCGCAGCGACGAGACCCACCCGAGCGACGACACCACGATGAACGACGGAATGAACGTGACCGCACCCGGGATCATCAGCGTCGCCACGATCGCGTAGAAGATCTTGTCCGCGTGCCGGTAAGGAATCCGCGCCAGCCCGTACCCAGCCATCGATGCCAGCAGCAACTGCCCGGCAGTACCCAGAACACCCACGACCGCAGAGTTGTAGAGCGCCCGCGCCATCGGCACCTGGGTGTCGGCGAACAGTTCCTTGATGTTGCCCCACTGCAGATGCGACGGGAACAACGTCCACGAAGGCGCCGTGATGTCTGCTTCCGTCGACAATGCGTTGCGCAGGATCAGGTAGAACGGCAGCAGGAACAGCACGACCGCGATGAACAGCGCGATCCAGCGCAGCACCATGCCGACCCGGCCCCACGCGCTGCGGCTGAACCCGATCGGCTGCGGCGTTCCCGTCGTACGCTCCGAGACAGCCATCTCAATCACCCGCCTTTCCGAAGCCGAAGATCCGGCTCTGCAGCAGCGTCACGATCATGATGATGACCGCCAGGATCAGTGCGCCGGCCGAGCCATGCCCGAGGTCCTGGATCGAGCCGAGCGAGATGCCGTACAGGTAGACCAGCGGCGGCCGGGCGTAGTTCACGTTCCCGATCAGGTTGTAGAACTCGTCGAACGCCTGGTACGCCGCGATCAGGTTCAGGATCAGGACCGCCACCGACGTCGCCCGCAACTGCGGCAACGTGATGTACCGGAACACCTGCCACCCGGGTTTCGCCCCGTCGACGTACGCCGCCTCGTACAACGTCGGCGAGATCCGCTGCAACCCGGCGATGAACAGGATCATGTAGAAACCGAGCTGCAACCACAGCCGCACCGTCACGATCGGCAGCCAGTACCACGGCGGACTGACCGTCGACAGCCAAGCGATCCCGTCCACACCGAACCAGCCGAGCACGGTGTTCGCCAGCCCGAACCGGACGCCGTTGAAGATCGACAGCCGCCAGATCAACGACGCCACGACGTACGAGCAGGCGGTCGGCAGGAAGAACACCGACCGGAAGAACGCCCGCGCGATCTTCACCTGGTTGACCAGCAACGCCAGGACCAGCGAGAGCACGAACGTCAGCGGCACGATGAACACCGCGAAGATCGTGAACGTGCCCAGGCTGGACAGGAAGTTGTGGTCGGTGAGCATGTCGACGTAGTTCTGCAGCCCGACGAACTTCGACGGCGTCGCCGTGTTGTAGGCCTCGAAGAAACTGAGGACCAGGCTCCAGATGATCGGCAGGTACGAGAAGATCAGCAGGCCGAGGACGAACGGCCCGACGAACACCCAGAACCACAGCGCGTTGCCCGCTATCCCCTTCTGCCGGCGGGATCCCCGCCGCGCACCAGACGCGGCGGGTTCCGCCGGAGCGGAGGTTTCGACCGGAGCGCTCATCCGAACAACCGGGACAGTTCGGTGTTGACGGTCTTCTCGGCTTTGGCGATCTCGCCGGCGGGGTCTGCTCCCTTCTTGATGACGTTGGTGAGCAGATCGGTGAACGCCGTACCCATCTTCGGAGTCCAGGCCGGGTTGTCGGTGTGGCCGTAGTCGCCGGTCAGCTTGACGGTCTCGGCGGCGACACCGCTCTGCAGCTTGGCGGCCTTGGCAGCCAGGCTCTTGCGCGGCGGGATGTGGAAGCCGTAGTTGAGGCACCAGTCTTCCTGGTCGTCCTCCTGGTCGATCCACAGCCACTTGACGAACTTCTTCGCGGCGTCGACGTTCGGGCTCTTGGCCGAGACGAACTGGGTCCAGCCACCGGAGTACACGGCCGGCTTCCCCTGCGCGTCCAGCGCGGGGAACGCGAACACGCCGAGATCGTCACCGAGCGCCTTCTGCATCCCCGGCACCGCCCACATGCCGATCCACTGCATGGCCACCAGGCCCTGGTTGATCGCACTCGGGTCGGTCCAGTCGGTCGGCGAACCGAGCAGGATGCTCTTGCTGGCGTAGAGCTCGTGCAGCTTGCCGAACGCCTTCGCGGCGCGCTCGTCGGTGAAGCCCGGCTTGTGGTCGTCGGTCAGGTAGTTGCCGCCGGACGACCACAGCGCCGGTCCGCCGAGCGCGTTGCCGCCGTCGTTGCCGACGAAGATGCCCTTCACCTTGTTCGTGGTGAGTTCCTTGGCCGCGGAGATCAGGTCGTCGATCGTCTCCGGCGGTTTGATCCCGGCCTTGTCCAGCAGGGACTTGCGGTAGTAGATGACCTGCGGGTCGACGATCATCCGGATGCCGTAGATCTTGCCGTCCACGGTGTTCGTGGCCAGGTCGCCCGGCTGGAAGTCGTCCTTCACGTCGGCCATGATGTCGTCGAGCGCGACGACCTGGTTGCTCTTCACCATGCCGATGTTCAGTTGGCTCTCGAACACGTCCGGGCCCTTGTTGGACAACAGACCTGAGGAAAGCTTGGTGCCGTAGTCACCCGGGGTCCATTGCACGCTGACGTTCGCGTCGGTGTAGGCCTTGGCGTACTTCGTCGCCGCCTGCTGCGTGCCGGTTTCGCCGTACTGGTGGTACCACTGCGACAGGTTCACCTTCTCCCCGCCGCCACCTCCGCCCCCTGAGGACGGTCGGCCGGTATTGCCGCCGCAGGCCGCGGTGAACGCGGCGAGTGCGGCCAGTCCACCGGTCCGCTTGAGCAGATCCCGCCGGGACAGTCCGGCGTTCGGAACATGAGCAGGCATGAATTCCACCTTCCCGAGAGGGAACGTCGCAGGGGTACGACGCACGGTTCCGAGTTACTTAACAGAGTTAAGCATCTCCGATTTTGGCACACGGTACTACAGGTCAATCGTTGTAGAAGTGCCAGCACAATGTCTCAAAAGCGCGCCCGGCGCAAGACCGGACGCGCTCTTCTTTGTTCGAATGTGTGGAGTTTGCTTGAGTTGGTATCGGCTCGTGATCAGCCGAAGATCTCGCTGGCCTCGGCCTTCCGGACCAGGAGTGCCGGCGGCTCGAAGCGTGCACCGTATACAGCGGCCAACTCGCGGGACCGGTCCGCGAAAGCGCTTAGCCCGTAGGCGTTGACGTACTGGAGCGCGCCGCCGTGCAGCGGCGGGAAGCCGATGCCGAAGATCGAACCGATGTTGGCGTCCGGCACCGACCGGAGCACGCCCTCGTCCAGGCACTTCACCGTCTCGAGCGCCATCGCGAACAGCATCCGCTCCTGCAGATCGATCAGCGGTACGTCGATGTCACGGGCGAAGTGCTGCCACAGTCCTGGCCACAAACGCTTCGGCCCGTCCGCCGGGTACTCGTAGAACCCCGCGCCGGCCGCCTTGCCCCGGCGATCGAACTCGTTCACGAGCCGATCGGCAACCGCCATCCCGGGATGGTCGTCGAACGCGCCCGCACTGTCGCCGGCCGCGCGCGCGGCGTCCCGGATCTTCTGCGGCAGCGTCAGCGTCACCTCGTCCAGCATCGCCAGCGGCGGCGCCGGGAAGCCGGCCTGCGTCGCGGCCCGCTCGATCATCACCGGGTCGACACCCTCGGCAACCATCGCGGCGCCTTCCATCACCAGCGTGCCGAACACCCGTGAGGTGAAGAACCCGCGACTGTCGTTGACCACGATCGGTGTCTTCTTGATCTGCCGTACGACGTCGTAGGCCTGGGCGATCGCCCGGTCCGAGGTCTTCTCGCCCACGATCAGCTCGACCAGCGGCATCCGATCGACCGGCGAGAAGAAGTGCATGCCGATGAAGTCGTCCGGCCTGTCGATGCCGTCGGCCAGGGAGGTGATCGGCAGCGTGGACGTGTTCGAGCAGAGCAACGCGTCCGGCTCGACCACGCCGGCGATCTCGGCGAACACCTTCTGCTTGAGCCCGCCGTCCTCGAAGACGGCCTCGATCACCAGATCGCAGCCGGCCAGGTCGTTCGGGTCCCCGGTCGGCGTGATCCGGCTCAGGAAGGCCTCGACCTCGGCGGCGGTCGTCCGGCCCTTCGCGACCTGCTTCGCCAGCAGCTTCTCGGAATACTCCTTTCCGCGCGCAGCCGACTCCAACGAAACATCTTTGAGCACAACCTCGATGCCGGCCTTCGCGCAGACGTAGGCGATCCCGGCGCCCATCATCCCGGCCCCGAGCACGCCGACCTTCCGGGCCGAGTACTTCGGTACGTCGGCCGGCCGCGACCCGCCCGCGTTGATCGACTGCAGGTCGAAGAAGAACGCCTGGATCATGTTCTTCGCGATCTGCCCGGTGGCGAGCGAGACGAAGTACCGCGACTCGATCCGGGACGCCGTCTCGAAGTCGACCTGGCTGCCCTCGACGGCCGCGCTCATGATCGCCCGCGGGGCAGGGTACGGCGCGCCCTTGAGCTGCTTGCGCAGGTTCGCCGGGAAGGCCGGCAGGAACGCGGCCAGCTTCGGCGAGGACGGCGTACCGCCGGGGATCTTGTACCCGTCCCGGTCCCACGGCTGCTTGGCGTCGCCCTCGTACGTCGTGATCCACCGGCGCGCCGCAGCGAGCAACTCGTCAGCAGGGACGACCTCGTCGACGATCCCGACGCTGAGTGCATGCGCCGGCTTCATCCGCTGCCCCTGCAGCAGCACCTTCATCAGCGCGTCCTGCAGCCCGAGCATCCGGACCGTGCGGGTCACTCCCCCGCCGCCGGGCAGCAGACCGAGCGTCACCTCCGGCACACCGAGCTCGATCCGGTTGCTATCAGCAACGATCCGGTGATGGCAGGCGAGCGCGATCTCCAGCCCGCCGCCGAGCGCCGATCCGTTGATCGCGGCAACGACCGGGACGCCCAAGGTCTCCAGGGCCCTGAGCTGCCGCTTGACCTCCTCGATCGTGCCGAAGACCTTGGCGGCGTCCGACGGCTGGATCTGCGACAGCAGCTGTAAGTTGCCACCGGCAAAGAACGTCGACTTGGCCGAGGTCACGATCACGCCCTTGAGCAGGGCCTTCTCGGCCACCAGGCGCTCGACGGTCCGTCCCATCGCCTCGACGTACGCGTCGGTCATGGTGTTCGCCGACGCGTCCGGGTCGTTCAGCGTCAGCGTGACGACGCCGGCGTCGTTCTTCCACTCGATCATGCCGCAAGCCTCTCGATGATCGTCGCGACGCCCATACCGCCGCCGACGCACAGGGTGGCCAGTCCGTACCGGAGCTCGCGCCGCTCCAGCTCGTCCAGCAGGGTTCCGATCAGCATCGCGCCGGTCGCGCCGAGCGGGTGGCCGAGGGCGATCGCACCGCCGTTCACGTTCACCTTCTCGTACGGTACGCCGAGATCCTTCATGAAGTGCATGACCGCGGCCGCGAATGCCTCGTTCATCTCGAACAGGTCGATGTCGCTCGCTTCCAGACCGGCGCGAGCCAGCGCCTTCCGGGCGGCCGGCGCCGGGCCGGTCAGCATGATGGTCGGATCCGCACCGCTGACACCAACAGCAACCACCCGGCCACGCGGCGCCCGGCCGAGCGCCTCACCGGCCTTCTCGTTGCCGACAGCAACCAGAGCCGCGCCGTCGACGATGCCCGACGAGTTGCCCGCGTGGTGCACATGCGAGATCCGCTCGACGGTCAGGTACTTCTCCAGGGCGACCGAGTCGAAGCCGCCGTGTTCCCCGATCGCCGCGAACGACAGCGGCAGCCCGGCGAGCGTCTCGACCGAAGTGCCCGGCCGGACCAGTTGGTCGTGGTCCAGAATCTGCAGGCCGTTGCGGTCCGTCACCGGTACGACGGAGCGGGCGAAGTAGCCGTTGGCCCAGGCCTTCGCGGCGCGGGCGTGCGACTCGGCGGCGTACGCGTCGACGTCGGTGCGGGAGAAACCGTCCAGGGTCGCGATCAGGTCCGCGCTGATGCCCTGCGGGATGAAGCCGGTCTCGAGCGCGGTCTCCGGATCCATCGCCCAGGCGCCGCCGTCGGAGCCCATCTTGACCCGCGACATCGACTCGACCCCGCCGGCCAGGATGAAGTCCTCCCAGCCGGACCGCACCCGTTGCGCCGCCTGGTTGACGGCCTCCAGCCCGGACGCGCAGAAGCGGTTGAGCTGCACGCCGCCGGTCGTCTCCGGGTAGCCGGCCATCAGTACGGCGGTGCGCGCGATGTCCATGCCCTGGTCGCCGATCGGGGTCACGACACCGAGTACGACGTCGTCGATCGCCGCCGGGTCCAGGTCGGGGTGCCGGGTCCGCAGCTCCTGCAGCAGGCCGGTGATCAACTGGATCGGCTTGACCTCGTGCAGCGCACCGGTCGGCTTGCCTTTGCCGCGCGGTGTGCGAATCGCGTCGTACAGGAAGGCTTCACTCATGAACCCGATTGTGACAGTCGTACTGTCATGATGGTCAAGTGCGGGTCGTTATGATCTCCGCCATGTCGGATGTCTCGGGGGACGACGCCACCCTGACAGTTGATGAACTGTCGGCCCGCGTCGGAATGACTGTGCGCACTTTGCGGTTCTACGCGGGCCGAGGGCTGATCCCGCCACCGATCCGGCGTGGACGGGTCGGGTACTACGGGCCGGAACACATCGCCCGGCTCGATCTCGTCCGCGAACTGCAGGCGCACGGCTTCACGCTGCAGGCGATCGAGGGGTACCTGGACCGGATCCCGGCCGACGCGACGCCGCAGGACATCGCCTTGCACCGCACGCTGCTGACCCCGTGGATGCGCGATCTCCCGGAAACGCTGGATCGGGCCGCATTGGTACGGCGTACCGGCCGCGATCTCACCGACGACGACATCGAGATGCTGGTGGCGCTCGGTGTCGTGGAGCCGACGCCGGACGAGGACGTGTTCCAGGTCGCGACCGCACACCTCAGCCTCGGTGTCGAACTGCTCGACCTGGATCTCCCGGTCGAGGCGGTCCTGGACGCGGGCCGGATCTTCACCGAGCACGGTCGCGCGCTCGCCGAGGAACTCACCGAGGTCTTCCGCACCAAGGTCTGGCCGCACTACCGCGACTCCGGCGGCCCGCCCGAGCACATCCAGCACCTGGTCGAACGCTTCAAGCCGGTCACGATCCAGGGTCTCGTCCTCGCCTACGAGCGAGCCGTCGGCGAAACCCAGCGCGACACCATCCGCCGTACCCAGAACAAGCCGCGTTAGGAGTTCGGGACTCGCAGGTAGGTCAGACCTCGGAGATCGAGGTAGGTGTCGTTGGGGGTGGTGACGACGCGCAGGAGCACCGAGTCGCAGCCGGGACACCGGGCGACCATGCCCGGCGCGTCGACGTACAGGCGGGACTCCGCGAAGACGGTCGTGTGGCCGCAGCCGTTGCATTGCGCGATGGCCGCGGTCAGATCGACGGCGAACAGCTCACTCAGCGAGCCGGCAGCCGCGTTGCCGTCCAGGTAGTTGGTCTCACTCATCGCGGGCCTCCAGTCGGTCCGAAACGTTCAGTCCTCACACGCGCCGGGTCGTGTCCCGCCGCGACCAGCAGATCCGCCACCGTCTCCACGAACGGCGTCGGCCCGCAGACGTACGTCGTCGCGCCGTCCTCCGGCGTGAACGCGTACTGCGCGATCACGTCGGCGTCGATCCGCCCGACCCGCGGCTCCCCCGCCGGCGCGTCCCGCGTGTACACCAGCCGTACGTCGACGTCGTCGGACGCGGCCAGCTCCTTGAGATCGCTGACGTAGATCACCGACTCCGGACGGCGGACGGAGTACAGCAACCGGAACGGCGTCGTACTCCCGGCTCCGGCATGGGCGCGCAGCATCGCCCGCAACGGCACGACACCCGATCCCCCGCCGATCAGCTGCACCGGCCCGTCCTGCTCCGGCTTCCAGACGAACCATCCGCCGACCGGTCCGCGGATCTCCAGCGGATCGCCGACCTTCAACACGTCGACCAGGTACGGCGACACCTCGCCGTCCGGCACCTGCTCGACCGTGAGCTCGATCGTCGACCCGCTCCATGCAGACGCGATCGAGTACGACCGCGACGCCCGGTACCCGTCCGGAGCGGTCAGCCGCACGTCGAGGTGCTGCCCGGCGACATGCCCCGGCCAGTCCGGTACTTCGAGCACCAGCGTCCGCGCGGTCTCCGTCTCACGCCGTACGTCGGCAACCGTGGCGACCTGCCAGGTCAGTCTCCGGCGTATCGCTGTTCTTTCCATGGGTCTCCGTACTCGTGGTATCCGGCGGTCTCCCAGAAGCCGAGGTCCTCGATGTCGGACAGCACGAGGCCGCGGACCCATTTGGCGCTCTTCCAGAAGTACAGATGCGGGACGAGCAGCCGCGCCGGTCCACCGTGCTCGGGGTCCAGCGGCTCGCCGTCGTACTCGTAGACGATCCAGGACTGCCCGTCGAGCAGGTCGTCCAGCGGCAGGTTCGTCGTGTAGCCGCCGTAGCTGTGCGCCATCGCGTAGTCCGCGCCGGTCTCGACGTCCGCGAGCAGCGTGTCCAGTGAGACGCCCTTCCAGGTCGTCTGCAGCTTCGACCAGCGGGTCACGCAGTGGATGTCCTTGGTGAACTCCTCGGCCGGCAAGGCCATCAGCGCGGCCCAGTCCCACTTGTACTTCTCACCCGTCTCGCTGGTGACGGTGAACTCCCAGTGCTCGGTCTGGATGCGCGGCGTCGGCCCTGCCGACAGCACCGGAAACTCGTGCGTCAGGTACTGCCCTGGCGGAAGCTCCGTTCCACCCCGCCGGCGGCCGGTGAATCCAGGCGACACGATGTCCATGACGACCTCCCTCGACTCCTGGAGGCAGTCAATCATCCCGACGCGCGCGAAGGGAGTGCCGCGAGCCGGAGAGAGGACTAGTGTTTTTCTTTTAGGCGCTGCCCCTGGACCCCGGCCCGCGCATCCTGAGCCGCCCCGGGAGGAGCCCTTCATGAGCGAGTGGCACGGCGTACCAGCGGCAACCGTCGATCCGAAGGCCCCAGAGGCCAGGCCCGACGAGGCCGGGTCGCCCGAGTCCGAAGGAGAGGCGCCGCCGGTCCGCATTCCGGCGGCCGATGAGTGAGGATCGCGCCATCGGGTACAGGTGGTTGCCTGGGGGGCGCCCGGACTCGAGGTTCGGCAGACCGGACCTGACGCGGGTGCAGGGAAGAACAGATGACGGCGCGCGCCACGATGAGCATGGCTTCGGCGAACCGGCCGCTAAGGTGGACCATCCGCCCAGCGGCGGTTCGAGGGTGGACGGAACGGGTGGATCACGACCGCAGCGCGAGGGTGTGGGGGGCAATCAGAGCCGTCGCCGACGGCAATGGTGCCGGACCGTCGCTGCTGCACGCCGTGGCGGCCTGTGCACAGGCCCTTTCGGCCGCAGGTGCGAGTCTTGCCATGACCCGCAGCGGCGGCCTGCTGGAGCCCTTGCTCGCCACCGATCTGGAGATCGGCGAGCTGGACGAGCTGCAGTTCGAGGTCGGCGAAGGTCCGAGCAGCCTGGCCGCCGCCACCAGTTCGCCGGTGCTCGAGGCGGACCTGGCCGGAGTTGCGGCCGGGAGGCGGTGGCCCGGGTTCGCGGCGGCCGCTACAGATCGTGGCATCCGCGGTGCCTTCGCGTTCCCGGTCACCGCGGGAGCTGCCAAGCTCGGCGTCCTGACCGTTTACCGGCGCGAGCCCGGCCCGCTGAAGGGTGACCAGGTTGCGGACGCCCTGGTGTTCGCCGATGCGATCTTCGTCTTGGCCCTGGATCATCGCCAGGGTGTCAGCGCGGACCTGGACGGGGTGATCGAGACTGCTTTCACGGCGCGCAGGGCCGAGGTTCACCAGGCCGCCGGCCGGCTCGCCTCGATGCAAAGCATCAGCGTCACCGACGCGCTCGCCCGGCTGCGCGCCCACGCCTTCAGCAGTGGGAAGTCGTTACACACCGTCGCCATCGATGTGATGGCCGACCGCCTCCGTCTGGACGCCGATCTTGCTCCACCAGGACACGAGCCGAACACGACCGACAATGAACCGGACGAGAAGGAACAGGAGGAGGACTGATGAGTGCATCTGACCGTAGAGTGCGCGAGGTGTTCATCGAGCTGTCGGACACTCTCGTCGACGACTTCGACATCATCGAGTTCCTGGACCGGCTCGCCGCTCGCTGCAGCGAATTGCTGGGGGTTTCGGCCTGCGGCATCCTGCTCGCCGATCACCACGGTGCGCTGAACCTGGTCGCCGCCTCCAGCGAGCAGGCGCGGCTGGTCGAGCTGAGCCAGCTGCAGAACCTCGAAGGCCCGTGCATGGACTCGTTCAGCACCGGACGTCCGGTGCAGGTGGCCGACCTTCGGGACGCCCGCACCCGCTGGCCCCGCTTCAGCGCAGCCGCCATCGAGACCGGGTACCTGTCGGTGCAGGCGCTGCCGATGCGGCTGCGCGACACGGTGCTGGGCGCTGTGAACCTGTTCAGTCGATCCACCGGGCAGCTGGACGCCGACACGATCAGGCTGGGGCAGGCGCTCGCCGACGCGGCCACCATCGGCATCGTGCACCAACGGGCGCTGGCTCGCCAGGAGGTCGTCACCGAGCAGCTCCAGACCGCTCTGAACAGCCGGATCCTGATCGAGCAGGCGAAGGGATTCCTGAGCCACAGCCTCGACATCGACGTCGACGAGGCGTTCAACATCCTGCGGACGTACGCGCGCGCCAACAACCGCCGCCTGACGGATGTTGCCAACGAGGTCGTCCTGGCCCGGCTCACGCTGACCGCGTCATCGGAGTAGCCGGCCACGAGCAGTGGCACCCCGATGCCGGACCGGTTAGGCTGGCCGAGCCTGTTCAGGCAAGCCCAAGACCTCGGCGCCAGGTGTTGTCGCGCCCCCTGGGAGGGGTTGGGCACGACAAACGGTGATACCAGCACAGGACGCTCGCACCGCCTGGCTGGTGATCAGGTGCAGGACCCGTCGCAACGACGTCACCGCGTGCGCACCGAGCGACGGGTTTCCTGCGTCTACACGCCCATCGTGCGGCCGATGATTTCCTTCATGATCTCGGTCGTGCCTCCGTAGATGGTCTGGATCCGGGTGTCCAGGTAGGCCTTGGCGATCGGGTACTCCGTCATGAAGCCGTAGCCGCCGTGGAGCTGGAGGCAACGATCGACGACCTTCTTCTGGAGTTCGGTGGTCCACCATTTCGCCATCGCGGCCTCGGCCACGGTCAGGGTGCCGGCATTCAGCTCCTGGATGCAGCGGTCGACGAAGACGCGGGCGATCTGGGTCTCGGTGGCGAGCTCGGCGAGGACGAAGCGGCTGTTCTGGAAGGAGCCGATCGGGCGGCCGAACGCCTTGCGGTCCTTCACGTAGCGCAACGTGTCCTCGAGCATGTTCTCGCAGGCGGCGGCCGCGACCACGGCAATCGTCAGGCGTTCCTGCGGCAGCTTCTCCATCAGGTAGACGAAGCCCTTGCCCTCCGCACCGAGCAGGTTCGCCACCGGCACCCGGACGTCGTCGAAGAACAGCTCCGCGGTGTCCTGTGCCTTCAGGCCGATCTTGTCCAGGTTCCGCCCGCGGTCGAACCCGGGCATGCCGCGCTCGGCCACGATCAGCGAGATGCCCTGCGCGCCGGCCCCCGGATCGGTCTTGGCGACCACGATCACCAGGTCGGCCAGGATGCCGTTGGAAATAAAGGTCTTCTGCCCGTTCAGCACGTAGTGATCGCCGTCGCGGCGCGCGGTGGTCTGGATGCCTTGCAGGTCGCTCCCCGCGCCGGGCTCGGTCATCGCGATCGCGCTGATCGTCTCCCCCGCGCAGAACGCCGGCAGCCAGCGCGCCTTCTGCTCCGGCGTCGCATAGTCGAGCAGGTACGCCGAGTTGATGTCGGTCTGGATCGTGAAGCCGACCCCACTCGCACGGACCCTGGTCAGCTCCTCGATCAGCACGGTGTTGAACCGGAAGTCGCGCGCCCCACCCCCGCCGTACTCCTCCGGCATCATGAATCCGAGCAGGCCGGCGTCGCCGGCCGCGGTCCACAGCTCGCGCGGGACGATCCCGGCCTCCTCCCAGCTGTCGTGGTGCGGGACGATCTCCTTCTCGCAGAACGCGCGGACGGTCTCCCGGAAGGCATCGTGATCGGCGTCGAAGAGCTGACGTTCCACAGGGCGGTTCCTCTCAGTTCTGCTGCGTTGGATCCTGGTGGGCGGCACCGGACGCGAGCAGGTCGTCGAGGTCGGTGATTCCCCAGTCGGTCAGCGCCTCGCGGGTGTGCTCCCCCGGCCGCGCGGGCGGTCGGCCCAGGCTGGTCGGCGTACGGTCGAAGCGTGGCGCGGGCGCTGGCTGCCGGGCACCCTGGTGGTCCACAAAGGTGCCTCGGGCAACGAGATGCGGGTGGTCGGCAGCGAGTGGCAGGACGGGTGCGACGCAGGCGTCCGAGCCGTCGAACAGCGCTGTCCATTCCGCCTGGGTCCGTTGCCGGAAGGTCTCGGCGAGCAGCTTGCGGAGGGCCGGCCAGTTCGACGGGTCGTTGCGGTCGGGCGCGTCGATCCCGAGCTTCTCGATCAGCTCCGCATAGAACTGCGGCTCGAGTGCACCGACCGAGACGTGCTTCCCGTCAGCCGTTTCGTAGACGTCGTAGAACGGCGCACCGGTGTCCAGCAGGTTCGTCCCGCGCTCCTGCTGCCACGACCCGGCCGCGAGTGCGCCGACCAGCATCGTGGTCAGGTGCGCCGACCCGTCGACGATCGCCGCGTCGACCACCTGTCCCTGCCCGCTGTGCAGCGCCGCGAGTATGCCGATCACGAGGTACAGCGATCCGCCCGCGAAATCGCCGAGCAGGTTGGCCGGCACCTGCGGCGGTCCGCCGGCCCGGCCGATCAGGTGCAACGCGCCCGACACCGCGAGGTAGTCGATGTCGTGCCCGGCGGTCTGCGCGAGCGGGCCGTCCTGGCCCCAGCCGGTCATCCGCCCGTACACCAGCCGCGGGTTGATTGCGTGGCAGTCCTCCGGCCCGAGACCGAGCCGTTCGGCGACCCCGGGCCGGAAACCTTCGACGAGTACGTCGGCCTGCGCGACAAGCCGCCGTACGACATCGACCGCGGCCGGCCGCTTCAGGTCGAGGGCCGCGCTCCGGCGACCGCGGTTCAGCAGGTCGAGCTCCGGTGGGCCGAGCGACAGGCTGCCGCCAGGGCGATCGATGCGTAGTACCTCGGCGCCGAGCTCGGCCAGCATCATGCACGCGAACGGCGCGGGGCCGATCCCGGCCAGCTCGACCACCTTCACGCCCTCGAGTGGACCCATGGGCGCTATTGTGACAGTCCTACTGTCACAGTCGTCAAGTCAACTTGCGAACCCCGGCCAGCGCGGTGAGCGGAAGCAGGACCATGAGCGAGAGGATCGCGGCCAGTGCGATCGACAATCCGCGCTGTTCTCCCTCCAGATGGCCGAGGTGGAAGAGCAGGTGCGGGCCTGCGTACGCGAGATACGCGAGCAGCGCGATGACAGTCCAGAAGCGCTCGAACCGGATCGCGGCCGCGGTCAGCACGATGCCGAGTCCGAGGCTCGCACCGCCGAAGTCGTGGAACAAGTGATCGCTGTACGGCGGCGTCCAGTTCACCGTCGGTACGTGGTCGTAGAACGTCTTCGGCACGATCGTCAGCCAGAGCCCGAGCACAAGCTCGAACACGGCGAGGATCCACAGGACAATACGGACGTAGGTCTTCATCCGAGGTGCTCCGCGAACGTGATCCGCCCGTACGCCGGGCCGTCCACCATCGCGTCGCCCGCAGCGAATGCGCGGAACACCTTGCCGCCCAGGCGAACCGGAACGATCGGGCGGCGTGATCCCTTCGCCCGCTTCCAGATCCGGGCCAGCTCCGGCACCGAGAGGCGCTCGGGCCCGCCGATGTCCGGCGCCCGACCCTTCACCGGTGGAGCGCCGACCAGCTCCGTCAGCCGGGTGGCGACGTCCTCGACGGCGATCGGCTGCATCATCATCTTCGGCGCGACCACGACCGGGAGGTAGCGCTGGGCGGCGAAGACCTGGTCAACCAGGTCGTGGAACTGGGTGGCGCGCTGGATCGTGTATGGCACGCCGGACTCCTCGACCAGCCGCTCGACCTCCAGCTTGGCCCGGTAGTAGCCGAGTGGGATGCGGTCGATCCCGGCGATCGACATCACCACGAGGTGCCGCACCCCGGCAATGGCCGCGAGCAGGTTCCGGGTCTGCTGCGCGTCCTGGCCGCGGACGCTGGTGGCGAGATGCACGACCACGTCGGCGCCCTCGACCGCGGCCGCCAGCCCTTCACCCGCGGTGAGGTCGGCGACGACACGCTCGGGTCCGGCCCGGCGGCTCAGCACGCGCACCTGGTGTCCGGCCGCACGGAAGGCGTCCACAGCCGGCCGGCCGAGGCGACCGGTACCGCCGGTGACGAGAAGGGAAGTCATCCTGGTGTCCTTTCGGTTCACCAGGAAAGATCCGACAGCCCTCCGATTTGTGACAGCTGGGCGGCGGCGAAGGCGAGTTTGTCCGGATTGAGCACGAACCGGAGGTCGCTGACGCCCTGCGGCCCGGCCTCGACGAAGCACACCGCCATCAGCCCGTCGGGGCTCTCGGCGACCAGCACCGGCTCGCCGTTCGCCTCCGCGAAGCGCATGACGAAGCCCGCGCCGAACTTCTGCAGCGTCCCGATCAGGTAGCGCGCCACCAGGGTCCGGCCGACGACCGGGTTCCGGGCCGCGATGACCTTGCCGCCGCCGTCCGCGGTGGACACGACGTCCTCGGTGAGCAGGCGCTCGAGCTGGTCGATCTCGCCCGCGTGGGCCGCCGCCAGGAAGCGGTCGACGAACTCACGCCAGCCGACCCGGTCGACCGGCTGCCGGCGCCGGGAGTCCGTCGCCACCCGCTTGCGGGCCCGGGACAGCAGCTGCCGGGCATTGGCGTCCGTCGTCCCGATCAGGTCCGCCACCTCACGATGGCTGTACGCGAACGCTTCGTGCAGGACGTACGCCGCCCGCTCGGCCGGAGTCAGCCGCTCCAGCAGGAGCAGCAGCGCGAAGGACACCGATTCCCGCTCGGCGACCACCTCGAGCACGTCGAACTCGTCCCGTCCCGTCAGCACCGGCTCCGGCAACCACTCCCCGACGTACGTCTCCCGTCGCGCCCGCGCGGAGGTGAGCTGCTTGATGGACAGGTTGGTGACGATCTTCGCCAGGTACGCGTCCGGGTCCCGCACCGACGTACGGTCGGCGTCCTGCCAGCGCAGCCACGCGTCCTGCAGGATCTCCTCGGCGTCGGTCGCCGTCCCCGTCATCCGGTAGGCGATCCCGAACAGCCGTCCCCGCAGACGTTCGAAGTCCTCCACGTGCTCAGTCTGTCAGGACGACGACCAGGCTCACTCGTGTGCCAGCAACGCGGCCAGCTCGACGAGGCCCGGGCCAGGCTCGTGGCCCGGAGCCGGAGCCGGCCCGACGATGCGTCGTCCGGCGACGAGCAGCTCGGCGACGGCCTCGGCCGGCAGACCGAACAGGTCGGCGACGTCGCCGGAGCTGTGATCTCCGAGATCGACGAGCGCCACCGCCGCCCGTTGCTGCCGTACGAGGACGCGGTCGCCGACGGCTCCGGCCCGCACACACCGCAGGTACGTCATCCGCGCGAGCTCGTGCCGTGACGGGAACTGTCCGCCGGACGCGAGCGGATTCGCAGAGCGAGTAGCTATCACGTCGACGACGAGAACCTGCGCGAGCACTCTGTTCCCCAGGATCGTCTCGGCGATCCACCGCAGCTGGTCACCGTAAGCCGCCCAGATCTGCGCGAACGGATCTCTGGACGGCCCGGACGTCGACCTGCCGTTCATGTCCCCCCTGAACCACTGCGACGATGATCGTCGCCGGGGGCCGGGGCGCGCTCGCGTCGAGGCTAACACGCCAGATGCGCGGTGAACATGCGTTCAGGCCTGGTCCTACGGCGCTCCCGGCGGAATGAAGGGGACCGGCGGTGCGCCGCTCTCGATCAGGTGCAGCAGGGCGGCGGTGTCGGCGTACTCCTCGATCATGTCGGCCAGGCGGTCCAGGCGGTCGGCGCGGAGCCCGGCGAAGGAGACCGACCCGTCCGGCGCGGGCTTGCCGGTCAGCTCCGCGACCTCGGTGAGGAACGCGTGCCGCGCGGCGTCGTCGTCGAGCAGGCCGTGCCAGATCGTGCCCCAGGTGTTGCCGCTGCGGCAGCCACCCGGGAACTCCGCGGCGTCTTCAGTCACCTCGACCACTCCGTGGTGGATCTCGTACGCCGTGGCCGTCGGTCGCGCCAGCGTCTTCTCCCGGGCAAATGTCGTTGCGGCCGGCAACAAGCCCAGTCCGGGGTGCTCGCCGCCCGTCTCGACCGCGTCCGGGTCGGAGACGACTGATCCGAGCGCCTGGTATCCCCCGCAGATCCCCAGAATCGGCCGGCCGTTGGCTGCCCGAGCGGTGACGGCGTCGGCCAGGCCCTGGGCGCGGAGCCAGTTGAGGTCTGCGACGGTTGCGCGGGAGCCGGGAAGGACGACCAGGTCCGCGTCACGGATCTCGGCAGGGCTGGTGGTGAAGAAGACGCTGTTCGTCGGCTCGACCGCCAGCGCGTCGAGGTCGGTGAAGTTGCTGATCCGCGGGAAGCGCACCACCGCGATCGTCAGCAGATCGCCCGGCGAGGTCCGTCGTACCGGGATGTCGAGGGCGTCCTCGGAGTCCAGCCAGAGCTCGGGCAGCCACGGCAGGACGCCGTACGTCGGGCGGCCGGTGACCGAGGCGAGCATGTCGATCCCGGGCTGCAGGAGCGAGACGTCACCGCGGAACTTGTTCACCAGGAACCCGCTGATCAGCGACTGATCGGCGGCGTCGAGCAACGCGACCGTGCCGAACATCGACGCGAACACGCCCCCGCGGTCGATGTCCCCGACCACGACGACCGGCGTCCTGGTGTGCTGGGCGAGGCCGAGGTTCACGTAATCGGACTGCCGCAGGTTGATCTCGGTCGGGCTGCCCGCGCCCTCGCTGATCACCACGTCGTACCTGGACGCGAGGTCGTCGTACGCCGCGAACGCCGCCTTCGCCAGCTCCGCCCGCTCGGTCAGGAAGCCGCGGGACGTCAGCTCGCCCCACGGCTCCCCCATCAGCACGACGTGGCTGCGCCGGTCGCTGCCGGGTTTGAGCAGCACCGGGTTCATCGCCGCCTCGGGTTCGGCGCCGGCGGCAACGGCCTGGATCCACTGCGCCCGGCCGATCTCGGTGCCGTCCGCGCAGACCATCGAGTTGTTCGACATGTTCTGCGCCTTGTACGGCGCGACCCGCACGCCCTGACGGGACAGCCAGCGGCAGATGCCCGTGACCACCGTCGTCTTCCCGGCGTCGGACGTCGTACCAGCGATCAGCAGCGAACCCACGCGGTCATCTTAGGGTTCCTGGTCGCGGCGTTCGGTACGAGGCACTCGCGGCGTCGCTCCCTGGAACCGGGTGGCGGCGCCCGTCGACGACAGCGGCTTGGCGATGTTCTCCAGCGACTGGCCTTCCGCGTCCACGCCGAACACCCAGGCGATGATGCCGCCGGCCAGCATCACGGCCGCACCGATGATGTACCCGACCGTCAGCGGCCCGCGCGCCGGATTGTCGCCGGTACCGATCAGCGAGGCGAACAGGTACGGCGCGATCACACCGCCGGTGAGCTGCGAGATCGCGAAGAAGAACGAGATCGCCTGGCCGCGCAGCTCGATCGGGAAGATCTCGCTCACGGTCAGGTACGCCGACGACGCGCCGGCCGAGGCGAAGAAGAACACCACGCACCACAGCCCGGTCAGCGAGGCCGCGTTCAGCGAGCCGGCGTTGAACAGCAGCGCGGTGATGAACAGCACGACGGCGGACAACGTGTAGGTGCCGAGGATCATCTTCCGCCGGCCGACGGTGTCGAACAGGCGGCCGAGCAGCAGCGGGCCGGCCAGGTTGCCGATCGCGAACGGGAAGAAGTACAGCGCGACGCTGGAGTCGTTCAGGCCGAAGTACGACTTCAGCACCAGCGCGTAGGTGAAGAAGATCGCGTTGTAGAGGAACGCCTGGGTGACCATCATCGAGAACCCGAGGAACGAGCGGCTGCGGTAGTCGCGCAGCATCACCCGGGCGATCTCGCGGTACGTCACCGGCGGGTAGTCGACCACCTCGATCGCCTCGTCGTCGCGGACCTCGCGCAGCTCGCCGCCCTGCCGCCGTACCGTCTCCTCGATGTCGTCGACGGTGCGCTCGGCCTCCTCGACCCGCCCGTGCGTCATCAGCCAGCGCGGGCTCTCCGGGATGTGCTTGCGCAGGTAGATGATGAACAGCCCCATGATCGGGCCGATCAGGAAGCACAGCCGCCAGCCCCACTCGATCGGGACGATGTCCTTGTTCAGGAACACCAGACCGACCGCGGAACCGATCAGCGCACCGGCCCAGTAGGTGCCGTTCACGCCGATGTCGACCCGGCCGCGGAACCGCGACGGGATCAGCTCGTCGATCGCGGAGTTGATCGCGGCGTACTCACCGCCGATGCCCATCCCGGCGATGAACCGGAAGATCAGCAGCGAGGTGAGGTCCCAGGACAGACCTGCGAGACCGGACGCGACCAGGTACACGAGCAGCGTGACGATGAACAGACTGCGCCGGCCGAGCCGGTCGGTCAACCGGCCGAACACCAACGCTCCGACCACCTCACCGCCCAGATAGACCGACGCCATCAGGCCGACCTGCGACGTGCTCAGGTGCAGGGTCTGCGGCTCCTTCAGCACGTTCCCGACCAGGGACACCAGCTGGATCTCCAGGCCGTCGAGGATCCACGAGACACCCAGACCGACGACGATCATCCAGTGGAACCTGGTCCAGGGCAGCCGGTCCATCCGGGCCGGCACCAGACTGGGTATCGCCCTTCCGTGCTCCAACGCGTGCTCGCTCATCCCGGCTCCTCCCGGCCTCGGTTCGACATGCCTTCGCGCCGGTACCCCAGGAGTGACGAAGTCCAAACCCTGGGTGACCACGCGAGCGGGATGGCTAGAGTTCTCGCATGGAGAACGAGATCACCGTGGTCGACGCCAAGGACCACAGCCGGTACGAGGCGCACGACGCCGACGGCACCCTGATGGGTTTCGTCGACTACAAACTGCGCCCGGGCGTCATCGCCTTCCTGCACGCCGAGACCCTGCCCGAGTTCCGCGGCCACGGGGTGGCCGGGCGGATCGCGACCAAGTCCCTCGACGACGCGCGCGCCCTCGGGCTCCGGGTGAAGCCGGCCTGCCCGTTCTACCAGGACTTCCTCCAGGAGCACACGGAGTACGCCGACCTCGTCAAACTGCCGGAGGCCCAGCAGTGACCGCACCGTTGCTGGGCAAGCTGGACTGGCAGCCGGCGTTGGAGGTTCCGGAGTTGCTGGCCGCGCCGGTGCGCGCCGGGCTCCAGGACGTGACGGCGTACGCGGCTGCGATCGACGCAGAGCTCGCGGACACCGCGGCCTTCTGCGCGGAGTACGACGTACCGATGGCGGCCTCGGCGAACTGCGTGATCGTGCTCGGCAAGCGGGCCGGCGAGGAGTCGTACGCCGCGGTGCTCGTGCTCGCGACCGACCGCGCCGACGTGAACGGCGTGATCCGCAAGCACCTCGGAGTACGGAAGATCTCCTTCGCGGCCCAGCACGACGCGGTCAGGACGACCAGCATGGAGTACGGCGGCATCACGCCGATCGGACTGCCCGCGGACTGGCCGGTGCTGGTCGACGAGGCGGTCGTGCGCGCCGGGCAGGTCGTGATCGGCAGCGGGATCCGCGGATCGAAGCTGCTGCTCGACGGCGCCGACCTAGCAAAGTTGCCAACAGCAACAGTGCTGGACCTGGCCCAGCACTGAGACCGGATGTCAGGCGGGTGATCGCGGCGACTGACCGCGACGCCAGGAGTCGAGCACCATCAGGGTCTTGGTGCCGACAACGTTGCGGTCGTGCCGTAGCTGGTCGATCAGCCGGTGCAGGTGCTGGACGTTGCTGACCCGGAAGTGGACGAGGGCATCCGGGTCGCCGGCCACCGTGAACACCTCGATCACCTCGGGGATCCGCCGCGCCGACGCGGTGATCGACTCGACGTCGGTGTCGCCGTTGAACCGGAGCTCGGCGAACGCCTCGATCGACTCGCCGAGCCGGTCCTGGTCGACCACGGTGCTGTAGCCGAGGATCACGCCGGCCCGCTCCAGGCGCTCGATCCGGCGTTTGACCGGGGACGGCGACAGCCCGACCCGGTCGGCGATGTCGCGGACCGTCCGGCGGCCGTCGGCCACCAGCAGGGCCAGGATCTGGCGGTCCACCGCGTCCAGTTCCTGATCGAGGCTCATGCGTCAAAAGTACATCGGGAGGACGGGAACACGCGTCGTACGGCGCCGGCGCGAGACTTCTCCGCTTTCGATGGTGGATAGACGCGTCATTCTTGCGCCCGGGTTCGTCCGGCTCGGACACTCCTGGCCATGACCGCCGTACCTGTCGCCGAGGCGCCCTCGGCCACGCCGGACACCGGCGTACTGCGTGAGATCGCCGATCGGGTGTTGTGGCTGTCCACCGCGATCGTGGACACCGCGAACCGCCGGCCGGCCGCGCCGGAGGGCGTGAAGGTCGGCGGTCATCAGGCCTCCAGCGCCTCGCTGGTCGACATCATGGTGTCACTGTGGTTCGCCGAACTCACCGCCGCGGACCGGGTCTCGGTGAAGCCGCACGCTTCGCCGGTGCTGCATGCGATCAACTACCTGCTGGGCGACCTCGATCCGGTGTACCTCGGGACGCTCCGGGCCAAGGGCGGACTGCAGTCGTACCCGAGTCGACGCAAGGACCCCGACACCGTCGACTTCTCGACCGGATCGGTCGGCATCGGCGCGACGGCGCCACTGTGGGCGGCGATGTCCCATCGGTACCTGCGGTCGCATCTCCCGGACACGCCGACGGCCGGCCGGTTCGTCAGCCTGGTCGGGGACGCCGAGCTCGACGAGGGCGCGGTCTGGGAGGCCATCGCCGACCCGATGGTTGCCCGGTTGGGTGAGGTGCTGTGGATCGTCGACCTGAACCGGCAGTCCCTGGACCGGGTGGTGCCGGACATCCAGATCGGCAGGCTGCAAGGCATGTTCGCCGCGGCCGGCTGGCAGGTCATCACCCTCACCTGGGGACGCACGATCAGCGCACTGTTCGAGCGGCCCGGCGGCGACGAGCTCCGGAGCCGGCTGGAAGCGATGCCCAACGAGGAGTACCAGCGGCTGCTCCGCGCCGACCCGTCCGAGCTGGCCCATCGCCTGCTCGGCACGGCCGGCGGTCCCCGGCTCGCGGCGCTGCTCGACTCGCTGACCCCGGCCGAGCTCGCCGTCGCGATCCGCGATCTCGGCGGCCATGACCTCGGCCTGCTCATGGATACGTACCGGACCATCGATGCGGATCGGCCGACGGTGATCTTCGCGTACACCGTGAAGGGTCGTGGTCTGCCGATCGAAGCGCACCCCGGCAACCATTCGGCGCTGCTGTCCGACGCGCAGCTCCGGCAACTCGCGGACGCCGTCGGCGCGGACGTCGACGAACCGTGGACGACCTTCGCCCCGGACAGCCACGCCGGCCTGTGGTGCGCGAGCCGTGCCACGACCCTGCGGCGTACCGACCATCCGCACCAGTCGGCACTCGCCGTTCCAGAGTCGCTCGACCGGCCGCACCGCGCGCAGATCTCGACCCAGGCGGCGCTCGGCAGGTTCCTCAACGAACTCCACCGGGTCGCGCCGAGAGTCGCCGGCCGCGTCGTCACCTGCAGCCCCGACGTGGCGTCGTCGACGAATCTCGGCGGCTGGATCAACAAGACCGGGGTGTGGTCGGTCGAGGACCGGCCGGACTGGTTCCGTGACGACACGGACCGAACGCTCCGCTGGTCCGAGGTGACCAGCGGGCAACACATCGAGCTCGGGATCGCGGAGGTCAACCTTGTCGGCCTGCTCGGCGAACTCGGCGCAACCTGGTCCCGCTGGGGTCAGCGTCTGATCCCGATCGCGACGCTGTACGACCC
Source organism: Kribbella sp. NBC_00709 (assembly GCF_036226565.1). GTDB lineage: Bacteria > Actinomycetota > Actinomycetes > Propionibacteriales > Kribbellaceae > Kribbella. The sequence continues at coordinate 6,768,113 of NZ_CP108996.1, read as the reverse complement.
GTTCGTGGCGAGGGCGCTCGAGCCGTGGTCGTACGGCATCTACGCGGGCGGCCAGGGCATCCTCATCGGTACGCCGTCCGGTGTCACGCTGGCCCCCGAGGGCGGTGCACACCAGTCCGTCACCACGCCATCGATCGGCCTGGAGCAGCCAGGGTGCATCGCCTGGGAGCCTGCCTTCACCCAGGATCTCGAGTGGTGCCTGCTGGCCGCCATGGACTCGGTCGGTGTGCCCGGCGGCACTTCGGCGTACTTCCGGCTGTCCACCCGGCCGCTGTCGCAGGAGCTCGCCCGGGTCCCCGACGACCCGGTCCTGCGCGAGCGGCGCCGGCAGCAGGTCGTTGCCGGAGGCTATCGACTGACCGATCACGATCCCGGCTCCGAGCAGGTGACACTGGTCGCGACCGGCGCGATCATGCCGGAGGTCGTCGCGGCCGCCCGGACGCTGGCCGAGCTCGGCATCGTGGCCGGCGTCGTGTGCCTGACCAGTCCGGACCTCGTCTTCCGATCGGTGCAGGCCCGCGGACGTACGCACGCCGGGACGGCCGGCGACATCGCGTCGATCCTGTTTCCGCCCGCGCATCCGGCACCACTCGTGACCGTGCTGGACGGCCATCCGCACACCTTGTCGTTCCTCGCCGGTGTCCGCGGCGACCGGACGGTGAACCTCGGGGTCACCGAGTTCGGCCAGTCGACCGAGCTGGCCGACGCGTACCGGATCCACGGCATCGACACCGGGTCGGTCGTCGACGCCGCACTGAGCCTGCTCGGTCGCTGACGCCGTACGCCCTACTGTGGTTCCGACAAACAGGACCCGCAGGTACGTCGAAGGGATCGCAGTGGACCATCCGACGGATGACGTCCGGGACCAGATCCTGGCCGCGATGGTGCCGGTCGTGCACGGCATCCAGGCCACCTTCGGACCCGACTGCGAAGCCGTCCTGCACGACTACCGCAAACCCGAGTCGTCCGTCGTGGCGGTGGCCGGCGGCGTCACCGGCCGCGAGCCGGCGTCGGCGATGAGCGAGATCGGGCTGCGGATGCTCCGCCGGGGCGACGCAGCGGAGGACGACCTGAACTACTTCGCCCGGCTCCCCGACGGCCGCCAGATCAAGTCGTCCACGATTCTGCTCCGCGATCCCGCCGGTCACGTCTTCGGTGCCTTGTGCATCAACGTCGACGTGACCGCGCTGCGGTCCGCCGGGCAGGCGATCTCCCGGATGCTCGGGCAGCAGGCGACCGAGGACGCGCTGCCGACGTTCAGCAGCGATCCCGACGCGATCATCGACTCCGCACTGAACGAGGCCGAGCAGACGCTCGGCCGGCCGTTGCGCGGCCTGTCCGCTGCGGACCGGCTGGAGCTGTTCCGGCTGCTGGACGGGCGCGGGGTGTTTCAGTTGCGTAAGGCAACGACCGCGGTGGCGCAGCGCCTCGGGGTGTCCCGGGCGTCGGCGTACAAGTACCTGTCCCAGGCCCGCGAGGACGAGCAGGCTTAGCTCGGGTCGTCCGCGCGAGGTGCGACGACGGGCTCGACGGTGATGTGCCCGTCGGCGGCGATCCGGTGCAGGCGGTCGAACTGGACGAGTGCGGTGTCGAGGTGCCGTGGCAGCAGCACGACCAGGCTGCCCGGCTCGAGGAGGCTGCCGTTGCCTTCCAGGAACAGGTGCTCCTGCGACGGCCGTCCGACGTGCAGCTCCGGATCACTGACCACGACGGCATGCGGTACGCCGGCATCGATCTGGATCGCGGTCAGGCCGGCGTCGACCGTCAGACCGCCGGACCGCTTGCTGATCACTCGCGCGACGACAGCGGCGGCCGCGACGAGCTCCGCTGCCTCCCCCTGGGACGCGAACCGCTCGAGACTGCGGTGGTCGTTGTACACGACCGTGCCCGCACCGAACGTCATCACCTCACCCCAGGCGACGCTGGTCCGCTGCTGCGCGTGCTCCACGAAGGTGTGCGTGCCGCCTACGACGACCTCGGTGACCTCGTGACCTGCCGCTCGCAACGCGTCCACCACCGCCGAGACCTGCGCCAATTCACGGGACACCGCCTCCCGCTTGGCCACGGGATCGTGATCGGCCAGGTGGCCGTCGTACACATGCAGACCGGCAAGCCGATGCCCGGCCGCCACGAACGCATCGGCGACGCCGACCACCGCGGCCACGTCGTCCAGGGGTACGCCGGTCCGACCGAGACCTGGATCGAGATCGACGAAGACGTCGACGGGCTGCTCCCAGCCGGACGCAGCCTTCGCGTCCTCGGCCAGGACGCTCACAACCGTGCCCGGGAATCCCGCCGCCAGCGCGGCCACGGTCGGCCGGGTCGCCTCGGTCACCGGCTGGGCCATCAGCACGTCCGGCACGCCGAACGCCAGCAGGGCGGACAACTCACCGAAGGTCGACACCTTGAACCGGTCGACCCCTGCGGCCCGGAGACGATCAACGGCCCAGCGGGTCCGGGCTGTCTTGAAGTGCGGCCGCCAGCGGTCGGCGCCGCCGATCAGCCGGATCGCGGCGGCGATGTTGTGCTCGACGGCGGTCTCGTCCAGCACGACAGCCGGCGTGCGGAGCGTGTCCGGTACGACGTCCGCGACCGCGGAGACTCGGCCGAACCTGGAATCGCGCATCGGATCACACCTCTCGTCGACTGGACGTTTCTTCTAAATCGTAGACATTTAGTCTACCATCGGAGCTCCGACATTGATCGAAGGGACTGCCGTGCCGACTGCATCCTCGCTGCCCGAACCCGTCCAGCCGTTCGCGCACTACCGGCCCCTGCGGTCGCACAACGGGCTGCTCTACATCTCCGGCCAGGTCGCGGTGGCGGACGGCACGTTTCCGCACCGCGGCCGCGTCGGCGCCGAGCTCACGCTCGAGGAGGGCGTGCGGTCCGCACGGCAGTGCGCCCTCAACGTCCTCGCCGCCGCAGTTGCGGAGACCGGATCCCTCGACCGGATCACCGCGGTCCTCAAGCTGACCGTGTTCGTGTCGGGCGGCGACGGATTCACCGACCACCACCTGGTCGCGAACGGCGCCTCGGACGCGTTCCTCGAGTTCCTCGGCGAGGAGATCGGCAGTCATGCGCGCTCGGCCGTCGGCGTACCGCGCCTGCCGATGGACTCGCCGGTCGAGGTCGAAGCCGTGCTCGCGATCGACTGAGCACGCGAACCCATGACGTATCGGAACGTCGACCTCGAAGGCGTCAGCCTCGGTTATCGCGACACGGGGACAGCCGGCCCGCCGGTCCTGCTGCTGATCCACGGTCTCGGCGCGTCGTCGGCCACCTGGGAGCGCGTCGTCGCGCGCTACCGGGACCGGCTCCGGATCGTCGCGCTGGACCTGCGCGGTCACGGCCGGAGCACCTGGACCTCGTCGTACGAGCTGCCCGACATGGTCAGCGACGTGTCCCGGTCCCTGCAGGCGCTCGGCATTCCGCGGGCCACCGTGCTCGGGCACTCGATGGGCGGCCTGGTCGCGCTCCTGTTCGCGGCCCGCTGTCCCGAGCAGGTCGAGCGGCTGATCCTCGAGGAGGCGCCGCCGCCGCTGCCCGCGTCGCCGCCGCGCGACGAGGGCGCCCACCCCGAGGGTGAGCTCGACTACGACTGGAACATCCAGGCGCCCTTCAGCCGGCAGCGCAACCATCCCGACCCGCTCTGGTGGGATCAGCTGGCGGGGATCGGTTGCCCGGTGACCGTGATCCGTGGCACCGACAGCCACATCGGCGCCGGCAGCGTCCGGCGGATGGTCGACGTACTTGCCGATAGCAACCTTATTGAGCTGGCCGGTGGCCATGACCTGCACACCGAATGCCCCGAGGCCTTCGAGGGCGTTCTCGACGAGATCCTGGCCGACCCGCACTGACGGCGCTCACTCGAGCCGGAGCGCCGGAACGGAGTTGCCTCGACCTGTCATCGGGCGGGCCGCCAGCAGCGAGCCGATCAGGGCGGCCTCGGTCGCGTCCAGGGTCGCCTCGAAGAGCGGAGACAACGCGGCATCAGGTACGGCGCCCTCGGTCGAGACGGTGAACGCGATCGCGTAGTCGCCGCTCTCGTGGCCGTACGAACTGCCCACTCTCGCCATCCCGAACACGGCGCGACGTGCGACCCGGGCCAGCTGCCGGGCGTCAAGTGGCGCGTCGGTAGCCACCACCAGGACACACGAGCCGTTGTCACGCCGGTCGTCCGCACCCTCGGCGACGGGCTCCCGGCCGTCCAGCCGCAACCGACCACCGGCGGCGGGCGCACCCCCGGCCAGCCGCAGCCGGCCACCGAAGTTCGCCAGTGCGAGCACGCCGACCGTGCACGGGCGGCCACCGAGCTCTCCGGTGCGTGCCGCCGTGCCGATCCCCGCCTTGTAGCCCAAGGCAACCATTCCGGTGCCGGCGCCGACGCTGCCCTGCTCGATCGGCCCCGGGCCGGCGGCGGCGATCGCGTGCAGGACGTGCGCCTCCGTCACCGGCCGGGCCCGGATGTCCGACAGCCGACCGTCGTTGCACTCCCCCACCACCGGATTGAACGAAAGTACGTCGTGATGACGTGGATCCGCGAGCATCCAGGACACCAGCGCGTCCGCGGCGCGGAACGCGGACAGCGTGCCGGTCAGCACGATCGGCGACTCGAGCTCGCCCAGCTCCTCCACCTGCGTGGACCCGATGAACTTGCCCCGGCCGTTGCCGCTGAAGAAGCCCGCCGGCAGCGGCGACCCGGGGCAGATGCCCGCCGGGACGATCGCGGTCACACCGGTGTGAATGTCCGCACCGTCGTCCAGCGTGACGTGTCCGACGTGTACGCCGGGAACATCGGTCACCGCGTCGTGCGGCCCCGGCCGCCACTGCGCCGCCCGGGTCATCGGTCCGAACCCGCGATCCGCTCGGCCGCCTCCAGCCCGCCCATGATCTTCACGACGTCGGACGCTAACAACCCGTCCGGCGGCCGGGGTTGTCCGTTTCCCCTCCGGCCACGGCGCGCCGTTGGAGTTTTCGCCGGTTCTACTGGACAGAGGATTTAGTAGAACTATATCTTCATCAGTACGAGTGAAGATATGGATGAATCATGCGCGTCTACATCTCCGCGGATCTCGAAGGAATCGCCGGGGTCGCCACCCTGGATCAAGTCGTCCGCGGCGCCCTGGGATACCCGCGGGCCCAGCAGCTGATGACCGCCGAGGTCAACGCGGCGATCGAGGGCGCGTTCGACGGCGGCGCCACCAGCGTCGTCGTGAACGACAGCCACGGCACCATGGACAACCTGCTCCCCGACCAGCTCGACCCGCGGGCGCGGCTGGTGTTCGGGGCGCCGAAGGCCCAGTGCATGGCGCAGGGACTGACACCGGACTTCGACGTGGCGTTCTTCGTCGGCTACCACGCGGCGGCCGGCTCCCCCGGCGTCCTCGCGCACAGCTTCTCCTCGCACTTCCTGCGGCTGCGGCTGAACGGTGCCGCGGTCTCCGAGGCCGATGTCAACGCGCTCTACGCCGCGTCCCAGGGCGTGCCGATCGGCCTGGTCACCGGCGACAAGGATCTCTGCAAGGCGACCGCGACGAGCCTGCCCGAGGCGGTCACGGTGTGCGTCAAGGAGGCCGAAGGCTGGAGCGCGATCGACAGTGTGCATCCGGTCGCGGCCGCCACCGCGATCCGCGGCGCCGCGGCGCGCGCCGTCCAGTCGGTCCAGTCGTTGCCGCTGGCATCGGTTCCGGCCCGGCTCGAGGCCGAGGTGGAGATGTCGATGCCGACCGCCGCCGAGCTGGCGGCCCAACTGCCGGGCTCGGTGCGGGTCTCCGAGCTGACGGTCCGGCAGACCGTGGACACCCCGGCCCAGTTGCTCGGGCTGATCGTCATCTGGTCGCTGGTCGCCGGCGTCGCTGCCCGCGAGCGGATCGGCTTGATACAGCGCCGCTGAGCGCGTTGGGAGGATCGTCATGTTCGCCACCGATCGCACCGATCGCACCGTGGAGTCGCTGCTGGACCGCCTGGGCAGCACCGTGGTCGACGTCGTACACCTCGCCAACGGCGGGATGACCGCCGTCCGGCAGGTGCTGATCGGCGCCCAGGCGCTGGACGGCACCGACGTACGGGACGGTGTGCTGCTGGGCTGCGACGTGGACAGCACCGAGCAGGTGGCCGAGCTTCTCGAGGTGCTCGGCCCGGACGGCCTCGCAGTACTGGTCCTGGCCGAGAAGCCGGAGGTCGAT